>JAQGOC010000363.1 GCA_028293805.1 Gammaproteobacteria bacterium | reverse complement strand
CGGCTCGAGAAGATCCAGCAGCAGCGCGAGACGGGACGCCAGCAGCGCGCCGAAATCCCTGTTCCCTCGCTCGCTCTCGTCGGCTACACGAACGCGGGCAAATCGACGTTGTTTCGGTCGCTCACGGGCGCGGATGCATACGTGGCCGACCAACTGTTCGCCACGCTGGATCCAACGGTGCGTCGGATTACGCTCCCCGGGGGCACCGCCGTGGTCGCCGCCGATACGGTTGGATTCATACGCGAGTTGCCCCACGAGTTGGTGGCCGCTTTCCAATCCACATTGACGGAGGCCCGCGAGGCGACGTTGCTGTTGCACGTGGTGGATGCAAGCGACGCGCGTCGCGATGACCACATCGCACAGGTGGACGCCGTGCTCGAAGAGATCGGCGCGAACACCATCCCGCAGATCATCGTCTACAACAAGATCGATCGGCTGAGCATGGAGCCGCGCGTCGATCGCGACGCCGAGGGCCGGGTCACCGCTGTCTGGATCTCCGCCGAGCAGCGCTCGGGCCTCGATCTGCTCGCCGGGTCGATTGCGGAGCGGATCGCCCGATTCGCGCGGCGCGCGCGCCTGCGCGTCCCGGCATCCGCCGGTGCGCTGCGCTCACGGCTGTACACGGCGAAAGCCGTGCGCGAAGAGCGTAGCGCGGACGACGGCTCGATCGAGCTGGTGGTGGAGCTGCCGGATACGGAGCTTCTCGTCCTGGCCCGCACCGCAGGGGTGCAGATTCTGGAGGTGCAGGCGGCCGATATGCCTTGTGCGTCCGGGGATGCCTACCTACAATCGACGGCCGTCTCGAGCGCGACCCACCGGGCCCCGCGAAATTGAGTGGCACGTATGCGGCATGATCCCCCGCCGTTGCGTGCCGCCCGGTTCGTGGGACCCAGCTGCGCTGAAATTCCTTGATAGGCAGCGCACGGCGCTAAGCTCAATTTCTTATGGCGTGGAATCAACCAGGCGGTCAGAACAATCCTTGGGGACGGCGGCCGGGCCAGGGCGGTCCGGATCTCGACGAACGCGTCAAGAACTGGCAGCGCAAGCTCGAGTCGCTGCTGCGTCCGGGCGGTAAGGGCGGCGAGGGCGGCTCGCTGCTGCTGATCGTCGGTATCGTCGTGATCGCGCTGTGGCTGGCCAGCGGCTTCTTTCAGGTGAAGTCCGCCGAGCGCGGCGTGATCCTGCGCTTTGGCCAGTACGTCGACACCAAGAACGAGGGCTGGGGCTGGCGCTGGCCGTGGCCCATCGAGACGATCACCAAGGTGAATGTCGCGAGCGTCAATTCGAGCGACTACAAGCCGCGCGTGCTCACGTCCGACGTGAATCTCGTGGAGCTGCATTTCTCGGTGCAATACCAGTTCACCGATCCCATCAAGGTGCTGTTCCGGGTGCGTGACCCGGAAGCGACTTTGAGCGAAGTGAGCGAGGCCGCCATCCGGGAAGTCGTCGGACGCAGCGAGCTCGACCAGGTGCTGGTGGGCGGTACCCGCCCGGAAATCACCCGTCGCACCAAAGAGCTGATCCAGAAGACGCTCGACTATTACAACGCGGGCATCACGGTCACCACCGTCAATCTCATCGACGTGCAGGTACCTGAAGCCGTGATCCCCTCCCAGCGCGACGCCAACAAGGCGCTCGCGGACCAGGAGCGGTTCACGAAGGAATCCCAGGCGTACGCCAACAGCATCATTCCCGTAGCGCAAGGCGCCGCCGCCCGCATGCAGCAGGACGCGCAGGCCTATAAATCGCAGGTGACCGCGATCGCCGAGGGCCAGGCCTCGCGCTTCTCGCAGCTCCTGGACGCCTACGAGAAGGCGCCCGACGTCACCCGCAAGCGGCTCTATATGGACACGATCGAGAACGTGCTCGCCCGCGCCCACAAGGTGCTGATCGATTCGAAGGCCGGTGGCACCGCTGGCGGCAACATGCTGTATCTCCCGCTCGACAAGCTCCTGGAAAAGAGCTCCGCGCGCGAATCCGAGCAGCCGTCGGATGCGTCGTCCCCGGGGATGTCCAAGGAGCCGGACTCCGTGACCGTCGAAGCCCGCGGGCGGGGGGAACGCTGATGCCCACCCGTGCTTTTCCAATCATCATCGCCGTCGGCCTGGCGCTCCTGCTCACGGCGACGTCCCTGTTCACGGTAAGCGAGGCGGAGCTGGCGATACGCACCGAGTTCGGCGCCATCGTGGGTACGAACTACTCGCCCGGCCTGCATGGAAAATGGCCCTGGGACCAGGTCGTCAAGTTCGACCGCCGCATTCTGTCGCAGACCTACACGGGCGAGACATTCCTCACCAACGACAACCGCGGCCTCATCGTCGATTTCTACATCAAGTGGCGCGTCAAGGCCCCGGCCTACTACTTTCAGGCAACGGGCGGCCGCGAGGACCTCGCGGGTGAGCGCCTGGCCGAGATCGTGAAAGACGGGATCAAGACCGTGGTTGCGGAGCGCACGCTCGAGCAGATCGTCTCTTCCGAACGTGCGGCGGTGACCGGGGAAATGTTCGGACAGGCGAGCAAGAACGTCGCGGGGCTCGGCGCCGAGCTGATCGACGTGCGAGTGCAGCGCATCGATCTTCCGGACGAGGTGAGCACTCGTGTGTACGAGAGCATGAAGCAGAATTTCGCGAAAATCGCGAGCCGCCTGCGCGCGGAAGGACAGAGCGCGAGCGTCCGCATCCGCGCCTCCGCCGAGCGTGAACGTACGGAGATTCTCGCCAACGCGGAACGCGATGCGCTGCGGATACGCGGCGAAGGTGATGCTGACGCGACGAAGACTTATGCGGCCGCCTACTCGAAGAATCCCGAGTTCTACGGTTTCTATCGCAGCCTGCAGGCGTACGAGCGCTCGCTGGGCAAGGACGGCGACCTGCTCGTCGTGACGCCGGACGGGGAGTTCTTCAAGTATCTGAAGGATCCCGACAAGCGCCCGGGCACGAAGTAATGCCGGTAGAAGAGGCTCGAGCAGGCTGCCGGAAGCTGTTCCCGTGTCGTTGAATCTGTCGGACCTGCTCGCCGCGCTCGGGCTGTTCTTCGTGTTCGAAGGGATTGCCCCATTCATCAATCCACGCGGCGTGAAGCGCGCTTTTGCGAAGCTGCTCGAAGTCGGCGACCGCGAGTTGCGCATTGCAGGATTGGGCAGCATGCTCGTCGGCGTGGTGATTCTTTTCCTGGTCCGCTAGGGGGAACAAAGCGCGTGGGTAAATTCGTCGTCATCATCGGCACCCAGTCGGGCGATGAGGGCAAGGGTAAAGTCGTCGACCTCATCACGGAGCGCGCCGCGGCGCTCGCCCGCTTCCAGGGCGGTCATAACGCCGGTCACACGCTCGTGATCGGCGGGCACAAGACGATCCTGTCCTTGATCCCGTCCGGGATATTGCGTGAGCAGGTGCGTTGCTTCATCGGCAACGGTGTCGTGCTGTCGCTCGAGGCGCTGCTGACCGAGAGTCAGATGCTCATGGACAAGGGTGTGCCCGTGTTCGACCGGCTGCGCATCTCACCGAACTGCCCGCTGATCCTGCCGTCCCACATCGTCTTGGATCAGGCTCGCGAGCGTGCCCGCGGTCTCAACGCCATCGGCACCACTGGCCGCGGCATCGGGCCGGCCTACGAGGACAAAGTGGCACGGCGCGCCGTGCGCGTCGCTGACCTGTTCCAGCGGGACCGCTTCGCCGCCAAGCTGGGCGAAGTGCTCGATTTTCACAACTTCGTGCTGCAACATTACTTCCGGCTGCCCACCGTCGATTTTCAAAAGACGTTGGACCAGCAACTGGCGATGAGCGAAAAAATCGCGCCGCTGGTGACCGACGTGACGTTGGCGCTGAATGCCCTGCGCCGTGCGGATGCGAACGTGTTGTTTGAAGGTGCGCAGGGCGCGATGCTCGATGTGGACCTCGGGACGTATCCGTACGTCACGTCGTCGAATACCACTGCGAGTTTTGCGGGTACCGGGACGGGTCTGGGCCCCCGAGTGTTCGACTATGTCGTGGGCATTGTGAAGGCCTACACGACGCGCGTCGGCGCGGGTCCCTTCCCGACGGAGCTTTTCGACGAGCACGGCGAGTATCTTTCCCGCGTCGGGCACGAATTCGGCTCCGTCACCGGGCGACGCCGCCGCTGCGGCTGGTTCGACTCGGTAGCTCTGCGACGCGCGATCGTCCACTCCAGCGTCTCCGGCCTGTGCATCACGAAACTCGATGTGCTCGACGGTCTCGAGACGATCCGCATCTGCACCGGTTACCGGATCAACGGGGAAGTTACCCCGGAGCCGCCGATGAGCCTCGAGGGCTACGGCGACGTCGATCCGGTGTACGAGGAACTCCCGGGCTGGCGGGAATCGACCGTAGGCGTCACGGACTACGACGTCCTGCCGGTCAATGCCCGCAAGTACCTGGAGCGCCTGCAGACGCTCGTGAACGTTCCCATCGATATGATTTCGACGGGGCCGGACCGCGATCAGACCATCGTGCTCCGGCATCCCTTCGGTGCCTGAAGGCTCAGGCCCCTGCCGCGAGCGCGTGGGGACGAACGGTCGACACTCTGCCCGTGGCGGCGGACACCGCCTTTTCGGCGGCCTCGGGCCCGAAGGCGATCCCCTCCATCCGGATGACTTCCACATCGGCAATCCCGATGAAGCCCAGGACGTGCCGCAGATAGCTGTCCTGGAAGTCGAAGGGCTGCATCGGTCCTTGCGAGTACACACCGCCGGAAGCCTGCACGATGTAGGCCTTCTTGCCTTTCACCAGGCCCTCCGGGCCAGCGGCCGAGTAGCGGAAGGTGGCGCCGGCGCGCAGCAGGTTATCGATATAGGTTTTGAGGGTCGAGGAGACTCCGAAGTTGATCATCGCCGAGGCGATCACAATGACGTCCGCGGTGAACAATTCCGCAATCAGCCGGTCCGAGAGGGCGACAGCGGCGCGTTGCGCCGGAGTACGGCTCTCCGCGGGAGTGCCCAGAGCGGTGACGAAGTCTTCGCCGATATGGGGCAGCGGGTCGCGGAAGAGATCGCGGACGACGACGGTGGACTGCGGATCGCCGGAGGCGAGCTGGTCGGCCAGCTTGCGGGCGATCCTGCTGGAATGGGAGGCGGCACCCCGGGGGCTCGAGGTCACCAGTAGGACTTGGCTCATGACGGTTCCTTTAAGTGTCTTGGTTACGATTCGTAACTTGGGGTAGAATGGTGACTACCGCGGAAACCCGCAAGAGGGCACTTATTTGAAACCCAGTGACAAAAACCCGCCCCCCGGAGAGCCGGGTGCTGAGCATTTGCCCAGCGAATGCCGGTTGGTGAGCGAGACGCTCGCGCGCATCGGCGACAAGTGGACCGTGCTGGTCGTGGAACTGCTCTGCGGGGGCGCAGGCCCGATGCGCTTCAATGAGATTCGCCGCACCATCGCCGGGATATCCCAGCGCATGCTGACCCTGACGCTGCGTGGACTCGAACGCGACGGCCTCGTTACGCGCACGGTCTATCCTACTGTGCCGCCGCGCGTGGACTATGAGCTCACGAAGTTAGGTCACACGTTGCGCGGACCGCTGGTCGCGATAGCCGAGTGGGCGAGAGCGAACCGACCGGCGATCGATGCGGCGCGAAAACTCTTCGATGCCACCAGCAACGCAAGCCCGAGCTCACGCAAACTGCGCCGGCGGGCACCCGCGATTCCAGCTACCCCGCCGGCGCCGCGATCCGGATAATCCCCGACTTCCTGACCATCGCGTCCCTGCGCTCATGAAGACGACCCCGACGGAACGTTCGGCGCCCGCACTTGCGCCCGCCACGCGTATTGCTTTGGCCGTGCTCATTCTCGCGGCGTGCCTGCTCTCAGCGAGCACGTGGCGCGTATTTTCCAACACCTGGGACGAGCCCGAGCACCTGGCCGCCGGTGTCGAGCTCCTCGACCGGGGCAAGTACGAATACGACACCGAGCATCCGCCGATCGTACGGGCGCTCATTGCGCTCGGGCCGTACCTGGCCGGCGCCCGGTCGTTTGGCACGCCGCCGCCTGACGGGACGCAGGAAGGGATCGACATCCTCTACACCGGTGGGCACTACGGCCTTTATCTCACGCTCGCACGGCTGGGCACGTTGCCGTTTCTGCCGCTGTTGCTGTTCGCGACCTGGCTTTGGGCGAGACGGCTGACGGCGTCCGCGGGTGAAGCGCTGCTGGCGGTTTTGCTGCTCGCCTGTGTTCCACCTGTGCTGGGGCACGCGGCTCTGGCCACGCTGGATGTGCCGGCTGCGGCGACCACGCTGCTGGCTCTGTATGCGCTGCAGTGTTGGCTTGGCAGTGGGTGGTGGCGCGATGCGTTGTTCTTCGGGATCACCGCCGGGTTGGCGGTGGGAACGAAGTTCTCGGCCATTCCGTTTCTGCTGCTGGGGCTGGTGGTGTTGGCGGGCACGAACCTCGCTCTTCGTTCGGGAGGGCGGGGGCAGCCGGCAGCGGCTGGGTCGTTGACCGCCACGACTGGCAGGAGAGTTGGCGGCCTCGCCGTGGTGGCAATCGTGGCTCTGGTGCCGATCTTCATCGCGTATGGCGTGCGGTCTCCCAGTGCGAATGGGGTCCTCCACCGTTTCGATTGGGCCGTGAGCTATCTCTTCCAACAGCACGGGCTGTCTCACGACGCGGGTGCCTTGCTCGGCCATCTCTGGCTGCCCCGGCCGATGAAGGGCTTCGTCGAAGGCATCGTGGCCCTCAAGGCGCACAACGACACCGGCCATTTGTCTTTTTTGCTCGGGCGGGTGAAGGCGACGGGGTGGTGGTATTTCTATCTGGTCGCATTAGCCGCCAAGACGCCATTGCCGCTGCTGGCCACGGGGCCCGTGGGCATCGTGCTGTTCGCGCGCGAGGGTTGGCGGGCAAGGGATGGCTGGCGGCTGGCGCCTGCGTTGTTGTTTCTGACTATTCTCGCGTTCGCGAGCCTGTTCAGTCACATCAATATCGGGATCCGGCACGTTCTGGTTCTCTATCCCTTGCTGGCCCTCGGGGGCGCGCATGCGGTGACTGTTGCCTGGCGCGCGCTGAGTGATACGCCTCATCGGTCTGTCGCGGTGCTCGGAACTGTGGTCGTCCTGGGCCTGGTGGGATGGCAGATCAGTACGCTGTGGAGAGCGAATCCTGACTATCTGCCGTATTTCAACGAGGCGGTGGCCCACCCGGAGAAGGTGCTGGTCGATTCGGATCTCGACTGGGGACAGGATCTGTGGCGGCTGGAGCGGCGGGTGGCTGAGATCAAGGTGCCGAGCCTGAGTCTTGCTTATCGGGGGACGGCGGATCTGTCACGCGAGGCGTTGCCGTCGTTTACGGCTCTGCGACCGTGGCATCCGGCGACCGGATGGATCGCGATATCGGCGCTGGCGCGGGAGCATGATCTGGCGGGGTATGCGTGGCTCGATGCGTATACGCCCGTGGAGCGGGTTGGGAAGACGATCGATTTGTATTACGTTCCGCCGGCACGTTAGGAAGCGGCGCGGAGGCGGGTGATGCGTTCCAGGGCAGGCGGGTGGGAGTAGTGAAAGGCGGCGTAGAGCGCATCGGGGGTGAGGGTGCTGGCGTTGTCGCGGTAGAGCTTTACGAGGGCGGCGGCCAGCTCGCGGGCGCTTGCGTGTTGGGCGGCGAAGTGGTCGGCTTCGAATTCGTGGCGGCGTGACCAGAAAGAGCCGAGCGGCGTGGCGAAGAAGGTGAATACGGGCGCGACGAGAATGAACAGCAGCAGGGCTGCGTGCGTCGAGGGTAGCGGGACGCCAAGGGCTGCGTAGAACGTCGGCTGCGTGGCCAGCCAGCCGAGCAGGGCGAGGCCTGCGAAAGTCGTGGCGATCGAGACCAGCAGGCGTTTGCGCACGTGTTTGAGCTGGAAGTGGCCCAGCTCGTGCGCCAGGACCGCTTCGACCTCGGGATGCCCGAGGCGCTCGAGCAGCGTGTCAAAGAATACGATCCGCTTGTGCCGGCCTATTCCGGTGAAGTAGGCGTTGCCGTGCGAGGAGCGCCGCGAATTGTCCACCACGAAAACACCCTTTGAGGCGAACCCGCAGCGCGTGAGCAGGGCTTCGATCCGGCGCTCGAGGATCTCGTCCTTCAGTGGGGAGAACTTGTTGAACAGCGGCGCTATGAAGGCGGGGAATGCCCAGGTCATGAAGAACAGCACTGCGAGCCATAGAGCCCAGGCCCACACCCACCACCACTGCCCGGCCCGTTCCATGAGCGTCAGGGTTGCTAGCAGCAGCGGAGTTCCCAGCACCAGAGCCAGCAACAGGCTCTTGCCGAGGTCGGCGAAAAACAGAGCCGGAGTCGTGCGGTTGAACCCGAACCGGGCCTCGAGCTTGAATGTGCTCCATAGGGAGAGCGGCAGGTTGATGATGCCGGTGAGGCAGAACACGCTTGCGATGACGACGGCGCCCAGCCAGGGTTGGGTCCAGCCCGTGCGGCGCCAGAGAGCGTCTATGGCGGCGATTCCACCGCCTACCGTGAGGCCGAGGATTACGGCAACGTTTACGATTTCCGCGATACGTCCCAAGCGGGCTTTTGCGATCGTGTAGTCCGCTGCTTTCGCGTGATCCCCGGCGGACACGGCATCTGCAAAAGGCTCGGGCACTCGATCGCGATGACCGGCGACCGCAGCAATCTGCCGTTGCGAGAGCCACAGCTCGAGCGCGGTACTGCCGATGACTGCCGCGATGAATAGAAGCGTTGGCCAGTGCATAGTGGCGGCGATGATGCAGGATCGCTCAGTCGGGCGAAAGGCCGATCTCGCGCAGGACTTCTGCGGTGTGTTCGCCAAGACGCGGCGCAGGACGCTGTAACGCGAGTTGCGCATTTGAAAATACGATGGGGGTACGCACGGAGGGAATTTCGCCGGCAGGCACGTCGGGTGCCGGCAGATTCACGCGCAATGCCCTGGCCTGCACCTGGGGGTTGGCGAAGGCGTCGGCGACGGAATTGATCGGCCCGCAGGGTACGCCGCGCGCTTCGAGTGCGCTGAGTAGCGTCGTGCGGCTGAGATTCTTCAGCGCTGCGCTGATCGCCTTTATCAAGAGCTCGCGATTTCCGACACGGTCCGCGTTCGTCAGGAAGCGCGCGTCCGTGGCCAACGCAGGTTGCCCGATGGCCGCGCAGAATTCCCGAAACTGCTGGTCGTTGCCGACCGCGACGATCACGTGCCCGTCGCTGACTTCAAACACCTGGTAGGGCACGATGTTGGGATGAGCGTTGCCCAGACGGCGCGGAACTTCGCCGGCGGCGAGGTAGTTGAGTGCCTGGTTCGCCAGTACGGCGACCATGACATCGAGCAGCGCCATATCGATGTGCTGCCCCAGCCCGGTGTGCTCGCGCTGGGCCAGTGCAGCCTGGATCGCGATGACGCCGTAGGTGCCGGTGAAAATGTCGGCGAACGCGACGCCGAGCTTTTGCGGTGGGCCGTCGGGGTCGCCCGTGAGATCCATGATCCCGCTCATTCCCTGGATCATGAGATCGTAGCCGGCCCGGCTGGCGTAGGGCCCGTCCTGGCCGAAGCCGGTCACCGAGCAATACACGAGCCGCGGGTTGAGGGCATGCAGGGTGGCATAGTCGAGTCCGTACTTGGCGAGCCCGCCCACCTTGAAGTTCTCGATCAGGACGTCCGAGCGCATGGCGAGCGCGCGTACGAGCTCCTGACCCGCGGGCTTCCGAAAATCCGCCACGACCGAGCGCTTGCCACGATTGCAGCAGTGGAAGTACGCAGCATCGAGCTCCCCGTCGCCACGCAGGATGAATGGCGGGCCCCAACGCCGGGTGTCATCACCTTCGGGCGCTTCGACTTTCACGACATCAGCGCCAAGATCCGCCAACGTCTGGCCAATCCAGGGGCCCGCGAGAATGCGAGCGATTTCCAGTACGCGTAAGCCGGCGAGCGGGGCAGTCATGGGAGGAATCATACGCTGTCGGCCGTCGGGCGAGAGACTCGCCCAAGTCAGCTTTCCGGATTGGCTTTTTCGCGTGGCTTCTACCGTGGTCGCGCGGAGGTTCGCCCGGCCGCGCGCAGGCCGGGGAAAGCACCGGCGCACAGTGCGTTGGTCCAATCCTCGCACAGGGACACTGCTGCCGCGGGCTTGAACGTGCGGGAGTTCAAGCTCTGTTCGATCCACAGACCATCGAGTAGGGCGGACAGTCCGATGGCGGCGGGACGCAACTTGAATGCGGGTATGTCGTCCGAGAGACGGAGCTGTCCAAGCAAGGATTCCAGCGTGGCGCGATAGGCGCCGTAGGTGCGGTCGTGCACGGCCCGCATTTCGGAGTCATGCGACACCATGCTCCAGAACACGAGCCAGGTGTTGAACAGGCCCGGGTCGAGCAGGTCGGGAGCGAATGACGCTTCGAAGAAGCGTCGCAGCCGCTCGCGCGGCGTTTGGGTGAGGTCGTGCGCCTGGCGCCGGATCGAGTGCAGCAGAGAGGTCGCGAGCGAATCGTAAGCCGCGGCAATGAGGGTCGTAATGCTCGGGAAATGGTGGTTGATGAGGCCGGCGGACACGCCTGCCTGGGCGCTGATCTGCCGCACCGACATGCCTTCGTGGCCGAACTTTCGCAGGCAGACGAGCGTCGCCTCCACGAGCGCCTCGCGGCGGGCCACGGGCGGCTCGCGCCGGAATTTCGGACCGTTGAGTATTTTGGCCATCCCGTCGATATTAGCTGGCGTCGTCGATTCCGGCAGCCAGCAGTTGGCGCCCCAGTCCTTCGAGCTGGGCGCCGTAGTGGCGCCACTGCGCGAGCGATGAATCGTACAGGGACTGCCGCACCTGTATGGCACTGGCAGTCATAGTGGGGGAAGGGTTACGGTGAAAGGCGAGGCAGGCGTCTTCCCACTCGAGCCCGCAGAATTCCAGCAGCCGGCGAGTCTCACGGCTCTGGTCGGCCACCAGCCGCTCGTAGCTCAGGTCATACACGGCCCCCGGCATCGTCGTACGCGACAGACGTCGGCGGCTGCCCGAAAGGAGCCGTGCCGCGCCAGTCGCAGGGCTTCCTCCTCGAGGCGGGAGGCCTTCGGGTCGGATGGGCTCATGCGGCAAGCGTAACGCGACTGATTGTGCCGGTACAGGACAGTCTTGCGCTCCTCTCACGCAAGTGCGGCTGCGATGTCCGCGCCCTGACCTGCGGTATTCGCGAGTGGCAGCGGCGGATGCCGGTGATGGGGCGCAGCAGGTTCAATGGCCGGAATGAGCCTCAAGCTCTCGGGCGAGACGGATGGCACGCTGCAACTGCGGCGGCAGGAGGGGCTCGCCCTTGCTCGCGTGCAGGTCCTGGGATCTTTAGGCGGTCGGGCTGTCTTGGCCGACACGGTTGCACCATAGAGACAGCGGCCGTCATTCAAGCCTCCTCGTGCGGGTGGGGTCCACTACCAACCACAATGCTGCGCTCGCAAAGGCGAACGCGCTCCCGATCACAAAGGCGCTCGTCCATGCATGGTGCCCCGAGAGGTAGGCAACAATCGGCGTGGCGACCAGACCGCCAATGTTGCCGCCGGTGTTGAGAAGGCCGGTCGCCGACATGGTATCGCCGCGTGCCACGTGCATGACCGCTGCCCAGTACGGTCCTTCATTGAGCTCGACACAGGCGAAGCAGAGCGCGAGCGCCGCCACGGCCAGGTAGGCGTTCCCGGCGTTCACCGCCAATAACAATAGAATGCCGGCTGCCGGCAGCGATATGAGCGGAATGATGTGCAGGCCCCTGCGTATACCGTAACGGGTGCCGAATACACTGCCGAGCTTTCCGCCTATGCCGGCCCCGAGAGCCGATGCAAGGGGCGGGGTGCTGGCGAGCCACCCGCCCTCCAGGACTGTGAAGTGTCGCTCCTGCACCAGGTAGAGAAAGCACCAGTTACCCAGAAGGTAGTACACGTAGTTCATGCAGAGGTAGGACATCGTCAGCGCCAGGAGGTCCCTGTTCTTCAGCAGTGTCCCTAACCGGCGCCAGGAGATCGAGTAGTCCACACTCGCGTCCGGATGCGGACCGAGCTCTGCAAGCTCTGCGGCGCTGACGGATGGATGTTGGGCAGGCGTGTCGCGTCCGTACCAGGCCCACACGGCAATCAACGCGATCGCGGGCAGTGCAGTCCAGGCGAGCGCCTGCTGCCAACCGAACGAAGACATCAGCCAGGCGATGACCGGCGGTGTGACCGCTGCGCCCAGCCCGAGGCCCAAACTCAGTAAGCCCTGCACCAACGGCCACTTGTCCGGTGTGAACCAGGCTTCGACGACGCCTGCGCTAACGGGGAAGAACGGGCCCTGCGCCACTCCGAGCAGCAACTGGACAGCGAGGAGCGCCGCGAACAGCCCGACTCCGCCGAGCACCATCGGAGCCAGTGGCGTCGTCACCGTCGCGAGAAAAGCGAGCGCGCTGATCAGGACGAGCATTTTGCGGGCACCCAGCCGTTGGCCCAACACTCCGCCGGGAAACTGCAGAGCGGCGTAACCGAGCAGAAAAGCCCATTCGAGCCAGCCGATCTGCATCTGGCTCAGGCCCAACTCCGGCATCATCCGATAGCTGGCGACAGCCAGACTTCGCTGTTGCACGTAGGCGATCAGGCCGAAGCCGAACAGCAGGGTGAATATCTTCCAGCGGACCCGGATCCGCAGGGGCGCTATGGAGGTAGAGTCTGCCGACCCTGCCGTCACAGGGTGTTGGCCGCGTCGCCGAGCCTTTCCAGGACGTAACGGCGAATGTCGAGGCTGAAGTCCTCCATGGGGGCATAATAACCGCGCTCATGCACGCGAGCGGCGATTCCCCGTTGCACTGTCTCGCAGATCACCCAGTCCTGGCGGTTCACGACATCCCAGAACTCCGTGGTGTCGGACGGATCGAACGCCGCCTTGTCGAGCTCGTACGGCTCGAACAGGAAATGGCAGGTGATATCGGTACGCTCGGCAGAGCGGGGCCGCAGGATGAACACTGCGGCGTGATCGCAGGCGAGGCTCACAAACAGGTTGGGGTAGAGGAGCTCGCCTTTGTGGCGCACCTGCTCATCGGCATTGAGCGAGGGAAATGGCCGGCGCTGCGTCGTTCCGGACTTCGTAAACGTATACGCGCCCTCGCGATGCGGGATCCCTCTCTCCCAGTCGAGGTTGGCGCCGCCGCGGTCGCGGAATGCGGGGACGACGGCACACAACTCGGGATGCACCCCGGCACAGTGATAGCACTCGTTGTAGTTCTCGCAGATGATCTTCCAGTTCGCGGCCACGGCGTACTCGATTGTATGACCGATACGCAGCTCGGCCAGCGGATAGCGCTGCACGCGCTCGGGCGTCCCGGCGAGCTGCTCGTGCAGCGTTTTGGCCGTGCCGGGCGTGAGGTGCAGGAAAACGAATCCGCCCCAGGACGCCACGCCCACCGGATACAGACTGAAAGCCGCCTTGTCGAATCCGGCCTGACCCGTCAGATAAGGGGCCGCAATGAGCCGGCCGTCGAGGTCATAAGTCCATTGGTGATAGGGGCACATGATGCGGCCGGCGACGAAGCCGCCCGGGATCGAGGGTGCGGCGGCGACGGCCTCACTTTCTGCACGGCAGAGGCGGGCGCCGCGGTGCCGGCAGACGTTGTAGAAGGCGCGTGGTTGGTTTTCACGGTTGCGCGTCAGGATGATGCTTTCGCCGAGCACGTCGAGTATTCGATGTTCGCCGGGCGCCGGCAACTCTTGCTCGCGGCCGATGCAGATCCATTCGCGGCAGAAGATTCGCTCCTTCTCCAGGCGAAACACCGGCTCCGACCGATACCAGCTCGAGGGAAGCGTCGGCTCCAGCCCGGTTTGCGCGGGGCCGGCTCCCGGTGTAGGGGAGTCAGGGGAGCTCATGCACCGCTCCGGAGTTTTCCGAGGAGTGCGGTATGCAGATCATGCGCATGCGCTCAGGCAGGTTACACAAGAGGCGTCACACGCAGCGGCGCGTCGCGGCGGAAGCCGGGCGCCTGCGGGTGTCCATCGAGCTCGCGCGCGTAGCGGTGGCCGCTATATACCGCGTGAACTATAGCACCGGGTGCCAGCGCATCGCCGATTCTAGTCACCGAGGCGATGCCTGCTCCGGCTAGTTTGTCCGGCTGCGCGACGAGCTGGTGATACAGAGAATCATTCGGGAGGCGGGCACCCACGATCACGAGAGACCTGCACGCGAGTCGTGATTCCTTGTCGGTAAACTGAGCAGCCAAAGTCAGCTCGCCCGGCTCGAAAGCAGTCACGCGCGACAGGGTGTGAAGGCTCACGCCCGCGTTGGCCAGCGCTCGATGCACCTGTGGTTGTTCATTGCTCATGATGGCCCACGCGGAAGCATGGCCAGTCGGCGTCACGTACGCGACCGGGTGTCCGGCTTTTGCCAGGTGCTCTGCAAGCGCGCCGCCCATGTAGTAGTTGTCGAAGTCGAAGACTGCGATGGGCCCTTCGAGCTGCGCGCCCTCGGCGATGTCGTCGGGCGTATAAACGTTCTGGCTTTCGAGGCTGCCGGCTGGAATCTCCAGCGGTGAATACAACATGCGCTGCCAGCGTGCGCCCGTAGCGATAACGACGTGAGTGTTTCCGAGCTCCAGAATCTCTTCGGCGCACAACCTGTTGCCCCGATAAAGATTGAAGTTCGGCAGCCGTTCGAGCTGTCCCCGGCGCCAGTCGAGAACACGGCCCCACGCCGCGAGGCCCGGTAAACGGGTTTCGAAACGCAATCGACCCCCGATGTCATCCGCAGCCTCGGCGATGGTCACCTCATAACCCCGCCTGGCCAGCGTCAATGCGCATTCGAGGCCCGAGGGACCCCCGCCGATGATGAGTACGGTCGAGGCGCTGCCTGCCGGCGGGACGCGTTCCGGGTGCCACTGGCGGCGCCATTCCTCGCCGATGGTGGGATTCTGAGTGCATCGCACCGGCACACCGTCATGCCAGCTCGAGATACAGATGTTGCAGCCGATGCATTCACGGATATCGTGCTCGCGGCCCGCATCGATCTTCCGTGGCAGAAACGGATCTGCGATCGAGGGCCGGGCCGCACCGATGAGATCCAGGACGCCGCGCCGGATCTGTCCCACCATCGTGTCGGGCGACGTGAAGCGGCCCACGCCGACGACCGGTTTGCGCGTGATTTTTTTGACAAAATCGATGATGGGCTCGTGGCTGCCCTCCGCTGTAAAGCGGGATGGCGCGCAGTCAGTCGGGGAGGAGTCGAGCTTCACGTCCCACAGATCCGGCAGATCGGCCAGCAGTTCGACCACCTCGTGCGCTTCAGATGCGGCGACATCGCTGGGTCGCGCACGCAGCTCCTCGAGACTGATGCGCAGCGCGACCGCACAGTAGCCTCCCACGGCCTCGTGCGTAGCTTCGAGCAACTCTCGGACTATCCGTACACGGTTGCGTACGGAGCCTCCATAAGTGTCCGTACGTTGATTCCACTCCGGCAGCAGAAATTCGTAGGGCAGATAGCCCATGCCTGCATAGACGTACACCACGTCGAAGCCGGCGCTGCGCGCTCTGCGCGCTGCTTCCGCCTGCCAGCGGACGAGCGAACGGATGTCCTGCGCGTCCATGACTCGTGGTCGCTGGTTGCCCATGAAATTCACGTGGGTCGCCATCCACGAGGTGCCCGAAGGCGACATCGGCGCGATCCGGCTGGTGCGGTTCATGACTGAGCCGCCTCCGTGCCAGAGCTCGACTCCCGCAAGCGCTCCGTGTTTGTGTACGGCATCCGTCATCAGGGCGTGGGAGCGAATGTCGTCGTCGTCCCAGAGGGTAGCGAAGGGCAGGGGCGCATCGTCCGAGCTGGGGTCGATGGACACATACCCGGAGCAAACGACGCCCCAGCCGCCTTCGGCCTTGGTTTCCCGAAACGCCGCGCGCATGCGCGGCATCGAGTTCGTCATGCCGGCGGCATGGGGCACTGCATAGAACCGGTTGGGAGCTGTGACCGGCCCGATTTTCACCGGCTCGAAAAGAATGTCGTACCGCGGATTGCGAGCCATACGGTTTCCATTGAATTGCCGTCGAGCGCCACGTTCGCGTGCCGGTGACAGCGTGCAGCTGTCGATTCGATAGGCAGCCCCTGCCCCGGCTACGCAGGCGTGTTTCGTCCGAGTATATCGGGATGGCGTGCGAGCGCCAGAGATAGTTGAGCGATCGTTCAATAAGGTAGGCGCTGCTCCGTCACCGGGCAGTCGTATGCCGCGCTGCCCGGCAGTGGCGCGCGATTCGCGTCCGTCGAGCCGCTCAGGCGGAGAGCGAATCCAATGCTTCGATCAGGGCTGTCACCTCCGCCGGTGAGGTGTAGTGGACGAACGAAATCCGAACCACACCGCGCGTCGGGTCCACGCCCATGGCCTCCAGCACCCGCACCGCGTAGAAGTTGCCGTACCCCGTCATGAAGCCACGCAGCGCAAGTGCTTTCACCACCTCCGACGGATCAGCGGCATGCGTCACGAAGGATACCGTCGCGGCGCGTTCCTGCGCGTTCGCCGGCCCAAGAAGACGGACGTCCGTGCGCCGTTGCAAATATTCCAGCAGCGCGCCTAGAAGGGGAGTCTCCGCGTGGCGTAACAACTCACGCACGCGCTGTGGCCGTGCCCCTGCATCACCGGTGGCATGGTGCGCATCAAGTGCATCGAAGTACTCGGCGATGCCGCGTGCCGCTGCGATCTGCGCGTGGTCGGGCCCAGCGGGCACCAGCCTTCTGGACAGCTCGCCCGCGTTGAAGTAATGCCCTTCGTTGCCCAGCTGATCCATCAACTTGCGACGCACCACCATCAGGCCCTGGTGGGTGCCATACGTCTTGTAGAGCGAAAACAGATAAATATCCGCACCCAATTGCGGCACATCAGGTAATCCATGAGGTGCCCACGCCACGCCATCGACTACCGTGATGACCCCTGCCGCCCGTGCCGTGGCGGTGATCTGTGCCACGGGATTGATGTGCGCCACGACGTTCGAAGCGTGTGGAAAGACAAGCAGCCGGGTACGATCGGTCAACAGCGGATCGAGCGCTGCCAGCGGCAGCGTCCCCGTTTCCGGATCGACGCGCCACTCCTTGACCACGATTCCTTGCGCCGCCAGCCGCCGCCACGCGCCGCTGTTGGCTTCGTGGTCCTGATCCGTGACGATGATCTCGTCACCAGACTTCAGCAGGGTCCGGAAAGCCTGCGCGAGCACATAGGTGTTTTGCGAAGTCGAGGGACCGAAATGCACCTCGTCCGAGGTTACGCCCAGATATTCGGCCAGCCGCGCACGAGCCGCGTCCATCCACTCGCCGGCCGCCGTGGAGGCGGGGTAGGGGTAGTAAGGTTGCACCTTCAGCCGCCGGTAATATTCGTTGAGCCGGCTGACCACCTGCCCGCAGGGATAGGAGCCGCCGGCATTCTCGAAGAATGCCTGCCCTGCGAGGGAGGGTTCCGCGAACGCGGGAAACTGGCGGCGTACGAAATCCACATCCAGCCGTGACTCGATCATCTGCCGTGCCCTTCACTTCCATGACCCGCTGGTCTTTGCCGGCGATCATCGCATCGGCCGCACGAGATCGGCAACAGCGGGTGCGGGCGCCGGGCAGCAGCTGCGGCGGCAGGCCAGCACGTGTCCGATTTTCCTCGCTCCCGTTATGCTGCCGCTTTGGCGAGAATCTGCGCAGCCGCGCTGTGAGGAAGCTTCATGCTGACCAAGTCGCTTTGCATCCTGACTCTGATCCTGCTGTCTCCCGGCTTCGTGCACGCGCAGGCGGCCGGTCCTGACACGCCCGAGGCCGGCTCGATCGAAGAGATTGCGCAGGCCACGACGGAACCGCGCTTCCTGGCGCCCTGGGTTGCATACCTGCCGGCTTCCTCGACGGTCGTCTCGCCTCGGGCCTTCCTGCACAGAATTCCGGGCGCTCCCGGAGAGCTGGTCGACTCGTCGACCGCGTACGCCTACAGTCGGGCGCTCGCCGCTTCCTCACCTCGCGTGCGCCTCTTCACCATCGGGCGATCGGAGGAGGGCCGGGACATCGTGCTGCTCGCCATCGCGGATGAAGCCGGTATGCAGCAGCTGGACCGGTTGAAGGCCGCGACCGCGGCCCTTGCCGATCCGCGCAAGACCGATCCGGCGGCCGCGGAGCGGCTCGTCGCAAGCGGGCGGCCGATCTACTACTTCAACGCGGCGTTGCATTCGGATGAGACGGGTTCGACCGAGGCGGTGCTGGAGCTCGCCTATCGGCTCGCCGTGTCGGAGCAGCCGCTCATTCGCAACATTCGCGCGAATCTCCTCGTCCTCATCAACCCGGTTTCCAACCCGGATGGACGCGACAAGCAGGTGGAGTGGTTCTATCGATTTCTGAAGGGCAAGACGGAGCTCGCGCAACTGCCGCGACAGGCGCCGCCGTACTGGTCGAAGTATGCCTTCGTCGACATCAACCGCGATGCGCACCAACAGGTGCACGAGACCACGAAAGCGGTCTATCGGATGTTCTACGACTGGCATCCGACGGTCGTCCACGATCTGCACGAGAGCGTTGCCTTGCTGTTGACTTGGAATGGGACGGGGCCCGTCAACGAGCACGTGGATCCGCTGTCCTACAGCGAGCGGCTGGAGCTGAGCTTTCATGAGGTCCAGACACTGGGCGGACTGGGCATGCCGGGCGTGTGGACCTGGAACTTCGGGGACGATTTCGCGCACCTCTTCCTGGATTCCATCGCGCTCAATCACAACTCCATAGGCCGCGGTTATGAGACCTTCGGCAACGGCACCGCCGAGACGCTCGTACAGACCGCGCCACCCGATGAGAGCACGCTCGAGTGGTACCGTCCCTCACCCCCGCCAGCGGGTAAATTCCGCTGGTCGGCCCGCGATAATCTCAATTACACCGAGACGGCCGCGCTCGCAGCCCTCGAGCGCGCCTCGCAGGAAGCGAAGACACTGCTCAGGAACTTCTATCTGAAGGGACTGCATTCCTGGCAGGCGGGAGTGACGCAAGCGCCGTACGCATTCCTCATTCCGCAGGATCAGGGAGATCCCACGCGCGTCGCCCAGCTGGTGGCCCGATTGTTATCGCTGGGAATCGAAGTGCAGCGCGCGACCGCGGGACTGACGCTGAAAGAGGGTCTCTTTCCGCCCGGCACGTATGTTGTGCGGCTCGATCAACCTTACCGCAACTATGCGGTGGATCTGTTGACCGCCCAGCATTTTGCGAAGGACGCCGGCGAGCCATACGATGACGTGTCCTGGGAGTTGCCGGCGCACTATCACCTCGATGTCATTGCGACCGCCGATCCGCAGGTGCGTGCGGCAAACCTCACCCCGCTCGCCCAGGCGCCGCACCCCGGGGGACACATTGCCGGCACGGGGCCGGTCTACGTGTTGAAAGACACCGGGCAGGAGGGGCTGCTCGAGGCCCGCTACCGGCTGGCGCCCTTCAAGGTTTCGATTGCTGAGCGGTCATTCAATATGGGTGGCGACCAGTATCCCGCAGGGTCGTGGATTCTGGCCGCGCAGGCCGGCCTTGCGAGCGCTGTGCGGGACACTGCCGCGCAGCTGGGCCTGTATTTCGCGGCCGTGGACTCGGCACCGGACGTGCCGAGTCAGACCGCGCCCGTGCCGCGCCTCGGAGTCTGGGTGCCCTGGGCGGACACCGACACGATCGGCTGGCTGCGATATTCGCTGGACCAGCGTCACATTCCCTACGTTTATGTCCGGGATGAGGATATCCGCGCGGGCAAGCTCCACGAGAAGTACGACGTGTTGCTCTACGGCCACGTCGATCTCGAGCTCGCCGAGCAGATACAGGGAATACCGAAAGCCTGGGGTCCAATGCCGTTCAAGAAGACGCGCACGACCCCGAGCCATGGCCAGCCCGCGCAGTCCGATGACATCACCGGCGGCATCAGTTGGAACGGGCTCGCGGAACTGCAGCGGTTCGTCCACACGGGCGGCTTGCTCATCACGCTCGGAAGCGGCTCGATGTTGCCGCTCGAGGGCGGCATCGTCCGCGGGGTGCGCCGCGAATCAGGCGGCGTGCCGCGAAGTTCACAAGGCGGCGGGGCTGCCGCGGCCGCTGCGGCAAATGACGCCGTCACGCGAACACCCGGTGCGCACCTGCGGGTCTCCTTCCTGCGACCCGATCACCCGATTGCGTACGGCTACGCTGCGCACACTCATGTGTTCCGGCAGAATTTCCCTTTGTACGCGGTCCCGCGGCGCTGGCTGCGCATGGCTTACTGCACCACCTGCCTCGACGGGCCGCTGGATCCTAGCGGCGTGGTGCTCGAATGGGGCGACCGCGAAGGCCAGCCGTTCGTCGTGAGCGGGCAGGCGTGGGGTGAAGACAATCTGATCGGGCGCCCAGCGATCCTGGACCTGCCGGAGGGCTCGGGCCACGTGGTCGCGTTCAACTTCAATCCCCTGCACCGCGACCTCAATCGCGGCGATCAGCGGATGCTCTGGAACGCGATCATCAATTGGCGCGCGATTCTCGCAAAGCCCGGGGCGGCGGCGAGTTCGAAGTAGCCGGGCCACTCGATACCGGGGGTGCGTAAGGGCGTTGCAAGCCAGCGGGCGCGTACCTCGTATTCGGCACAAAACCGCTAGACTCGTGTGGATGACCAATCCCAATCACTCCGCTGCCAAGGCGCGCGGCGCCGTCGTCGTCTCTCTGGCTCTAATCAGCGCTGCCGCGCTATGGGGCTGTGTTTCGCCACCCAGGCGCGTGCTGCCAGCGAAACCCGCCGCACCGATTTCCCATTACGAGCGCGGGAGGTGGTCGCAGCTTCCGGGCTGGGGCGCCGACAGTGTGCAGGAGGCATGGCCCGCATTTGTGGAGAGTTGCCGTGCTCTGCGGTTCCGCAGTGAGTGGACAGTACCCTGCACGGCCGCGCAGTCAGTCGAGAGCGGTTCTCCCGTGAGCATCCGCAGCTATTTCGAGCAGTATTTCGAACCCTACAAGATCGTGAGGATCAGCGGATCGACTCGCGAAGAGACGGGACTCATCACGGGCTATTTCGAGCCGCTGCTCATGGGCGCGCGCAGTGCATCTGCGCAATTCATCGCGCCGCTGTACGCGCCGCCGCCCGATCTGCTCATCGTGGACCTCGTGTCGCTGTATCCCGAACTGAAGGGCAAGCGGGTTCGCGGTCGGCTGGTCGGCAACAAAGTCGTGCCGTACTACACCAGAGCGGAGCTGCCGACGGATCCCACCATTCGCGGCAACGAAATCGTGTGGGTGAATAGCGCACTGGACGCTTTGCTCCTCGAAGTGCAGGGCTCGGGCCGCGTGCAACTGCCCGATGGCGAGATTATCCGTCTGCAATATGCCGATCAGAATGGGCAGCCGTACCATTCCATCGGCCGTTACCTGGTGACACAAGGCGCCTTGACGTTGCAGCAGGCGACCCTGCCTGGCATTCGCGCCTGGCTCGTGGCACACCCCGAGCGCCTGCAGGAAGTGCTGAACGCGAATCCCAGCGTTGTGTTCTTCAGCGAAGCGCCGCTCGGCGATCCCAACCTCGGGCCCAAAGGCGCTCAAGGCATTGCGCTGACGGCAGGCAGATCCATTGCAGTGGATCCTGAATTCATGCCGCTCGGCACCCCGGTGTTCCTGGCCACGACGCAGCCCGCTTCGGACCTGCCTCTGCAGCGATTGGTCATTGCCCAGGACACGGGCGGCGCGATCAGCGGCGCGCCGCGCGCCGATTTCTTCTGGGGCGGCGGCCCGCAGGCCGCCGAGCTGGCGGGCAAGATGCGGCAGCAAGGCAGCTTGTGGCTGCTTTGGCCGAGGAATACACCGCTGCCAACAAGCGGCCCACCGCGTTAGGTGCGCGCGGGCGGTAGGGCGCGCACCGCTCGCCCTCACCGCACATACGAAGCGGCGTTGAGATCGATCGTAGTACCGGTGGCGTGGTCGGCGAGACCGCTCAGCAGGAAAGCGACTGTGGGCGCGATGTCGTCCGGTTCGGTAAGACGGTCGAGCGCGATATCGCTCGTGGCGTAGTCCTCGCCATACTGATCGATGAAGGCCTGGGCCATCTCGGTACGGGTGAAACCGGGCGCAACGATGAACGCCTTGATTCCCGCTTTACCGAAACCGCGCGCAATCGAACGGGTGAGGGCGATCATGCCCCCCTTCGATGCCGCGTAGGCCAGGTAATCCGGCTGGTCGCCGCGGAAAGCCGCGCGTGAAGCGATGTTTACGATCCGGCCGCCGCCCTGTTTTTGAAAATGAGCGAGGCCCGCGCGGCTCAGAAGTCCCGTCGCTGTCAGGTTGACCGCCAGGGTGCGATTCCAGTCTGCCAGCCAAGCGTCCGTTGTGGCAGAAAGGGCGGACTTGACGGCGATGCCGGCGTTGTTGACCAGCGCGTGGATGGCGCCATAGTGAGATTCCACGTCAGCCCAGAGTGAGGCGCAGGCACCGGGCTCGGCAAGGTCGGCGCCGAATGCGCATGCACCCTGCCCGATCTGCCGGGCCAGGGATTCCGCGGCCTCCCGACCCTGGCCGTAGTGAATCGCCACGCGCGCTCCGGACGCGCCGAGTCTGCGCGCAATGGCCGCGCCGATGCCGCGACTCGCGCCAGTGACGAGTGCTGTTTGTCCCGCAAGGCTGATTTCCAAAGTGACTGCTCCTGTTTCGGGGGATATCGCGTCCTGATGATACGCATCCCGCAACGATGCACGCCAAGCTCGCCGATGCCATCTTCGGTCGAGGCGGCTCACCACGTGGGCTCGGCCGTGGTGGAGGAAGTGAAGTACTCTGCATTTCCTGAGGTTTCTTCAATGGCAAGGCGGTCAAGTCAGAGCCGCGTTCTATAGCGGAACGGCGCTTGCGGGGGACCCATGGGGTGATCCAGTTCAGGCCAGGACCTCACCCCGGGAACTTCACGCTTCTATCGAGGAATGACTTCATGGGCTCAGCCGCGAGGTACTTCGACACGCCATTCTCCGACCGGACGCTGCTGCTGTGCTTCTCGCACCTGCGCTGGCAGTTCGTCTATCAACGACCGCAACATCTGATGAGCCGGGCGGCGCGGGACCAGCCGGTCATCTTTTTCGAAGAGCCGATTTTCGATGACGCGTGCGAACAGCCGCGACTGCACGTGGCCGCGCAGACGGCGGCCCTCACGGTCATGGTCCCGGTACTGCAGCGAGGGTTGAGCGAGTCGGAGCAAGTCGCCGCCCAGCGATGTCTGGTCGATCGTCTCTGGAGCGAGTGGGCGGGCGCGCGTATCACGTGCTGGTATTACACTCCGATGGCGTTGCGCTTTACTGCACACCTGCAGCCCGACATTTGTATTTATGACTGCATGGACGAGCTGTCCGCATTTAGGAATGCGCCGCAGCCCCTCGCTGAGCTCGAGCGGTGTTTGCTTGCCAAGGCCAATCTGGTGTTCACCGGCGGCAGGAGCCTGTTCCGGGCGAAGCGGGGCAGACATCCGGATTGCCATCTGTTTCCCAGCAGCATCGAGTACGAGCACTTTGCGCGGGCACGCGCGGGTTGTTATGAACCCGCCGCCCAGGCCCGGATCCCGCATCCGCGCATCGGATTTTTCGGTGTCATAGACGAGCGCATGGACGTCGCGCTGTTGGGTCAACTAGCCGCCATGCGGCCGGACCTGCAGCTGGTCTGTATCGGACCGGTGGTCAAGATCCATCCGCAGACACTCCCGCGCGCGCCCAATCTTCACTGGCTCGGACTGCAGTCCTACGCCGAGCTGCCCGGTTTTCTGAGCGGTTGGGACGCCGGCTTCATGCCTTTCGCTCTGAATGAGTCGACGCAATTCATCAGTCCCACCAAGACGCCGGAGTTTCTGGCCGCCGGCATACCCGTGGTCTCCACACCGGTTGCGGACGTCGTCAGTCCTTATGGCGACGGTGGCCTCGTCGAGATTGCTGCGGATGCCGCGCAGTTCAGCGCGAAGCTGGACCTCTTGCTGGCGTGCGATCGAGCTGAATGGCTGCGCCGGGTCGATGCCTATCTCAAAGGGATGTCATGGGACCAGACCTGGTCGCAGATGAGCGCGCTGCTGGAGGGTGCAAGAGCCAAAGTGCGCGTCGCGGCTGGGAAGCAGGCGAGCAGCTGCGTATCGGACGGAGTGGCCTATGTTTGATTGGCTCATCGTCGGTGCCGGATTCGCCGGCAGCGTGATAGCGGAACGCCTGGCCAGTCAATGCGGCGCCCAGGTTCTCGTGATCGACAAGAGAAATCATGTGGGTGGCAATGCATACGACCGCTACGACGAGGCGGGTATCCTCATTCACCAGTACGGACCGCACATCTTTCACACGAATTCCGCGCGAATCTTCGATTATCTGTCGCAGTTCACCGCCTGGAGAGCCTATGAGCACCGGGTGCTTTCGCGGGTGGACGCGCGGCTGCTGCCCATTCCGATCAACAGAACCACTCTCAACGAGCTCTATGGCCTGCGTCTGTCCACGGCGGAGGAGGTGGAACGCCTGCTGGCGGCACGGGCCGAGCCTGTCGAGCACGTCCGGACTGCCGAGGATGTGGTGCTCTCGCAGGTTGGGCGGGATCTGTACGAGAAGTTCTTTCGCGGTTACACGTTGAAGCAGTGGGGGTTGGCGCCGTCCGAGCTCGACAAGTCCGTGACGGCGCGCGTGCCGGTACGGACGAACACGGACGACCGCTATTTCAACGATACTTATCAGGCGATGCCTGCTGGCGGCTACACGCGCATGTTCGAACGGATGCTGCGCCACAAGAGCATCAAGATCATGCTGCAAACTGAGCTGCGGGACATCCAGGATGTCATCCCGTTTCGCCGCATGGTCTACACCGGTCCGATCGACGAGTTCTTCGACTACCGATTCGGCAAGTTGCCTTATAGGTCGTTGCGCTTCGAGCACGTCACGTTGCCGGAAGAGTGGCATCAGCCAGTCGGTGTGGTGAACTATCCGCAGGATGAGCCCTACACCCGTGTGACCGAGTACAAGCATCTCACCGGGCAGTCGCACCCCCATACGAGTCTCACGTTCGAATACCCCGCGGACGCTGGCGACCCCTACTATCCGATACCGCGGCCGGAGAATCAGCAGCGCTACAAGGCGTATGAACGGCTCGCGAACGCGACACCGAACGTCGAGTTTGTCGGCCGTCTGGCGACCTATCGTTACTACAACATGGACCAGGTGGTGGGACAGGCGCTCGCGAGCTTCAAGCGGATCGTAGAGCAGGAGGCCGCCGCGCCGCAGCCGTATGCGCGCCATCGTGCGGTGGAGCAGGCTCCAGCTCTGCGGCGGGCGTGAGTCGCACAATGGGGGTTGGTCTGCAATCGTTCTTTCTTGGCGGGTTCGAATGCGCGACGCACCTGCGGCGGGATGGCGTGCGGCTGGATCTGCTCGCTGCGACGGGACACGAGCGACTGGCGGAGAGCGATTATTCCCAGGCAAAGGCGCTGGGCTTGCGTACCGTACGCGACGGCATTCGCTGGCACCTGGTGGCGAGGCATCCGAAAGTGTATGACTGGTCCAGCTGGCTGCCGATGCTGCGAGCGGCGCAGGCGGCCGACGTGCAGGTCATCTGGGACCTTTGTCACTATGGGTGGCCTGAGCACCTGGATATCTGGTCGCCATCGTTCGTCGCGCAGTGCGCGCACTACGCGCGCGCCGCGGCTCAACTCGTGAAGGATGAAACGGGTGCGGTTCCCTATTTTTGCCCGATCAACGAGATCTCGTTCTGGGCCTGGGCGGGGGGGGAGGTCGGCAAGATCAATCCGTTCGCCGTCGCCCGCGGTGACGAGCTCAAGAGGCAACTCGTACGCGCTTACCTTGCCTGCGTTGACGCGATCAGGAGCATCGACCGTCGCGCGCGATTCATGATCTCAGAGCCCCTCATTCACGTCGTCGGCAAGACGGCCGAGCCAGGCGAGCGCGCAGCGGCGCAAGCCTACCGGCTCGCGCAGTTTCAGGCTCATGACATGATCAGCGGCCATCTGGAGCCCGGGCTGGGAGGACGGCCCGAGCATCTCGACATCGTCGGTGCCAACTTCTATCCGGACAATCAATGGTATCTGCAGGGGAGCACCATTCCGCTCGGCCATCATGCGTATCGACCCCTGCGCGAGATGCTCGCGGAGGTCGCGGAGCGCTACGGCCGGCCGTTGCTGATCTCGGAAACCGGATCCGAAGGCGCCGCGCGTCCGTACTGGCTGCATCACGTATGTGCCGAGGCGATGCAGGCGGTGCACGCGGGTGTGGCACTGGAAGGTATCTGCCTGTATCCGATTCTGGACTATCCGGGCTGGGATAACGATCGCCCGTGTCATGCGGGTCTGCTTTCGACACCCGGGATCCTTGGACGGCGTGCGCCGTATGCACCGCTGGTCGAGGAATTGAGGCGCCAGCAGGCTCTCTTCGCCTCTGCCGCACGAGTCTGCGACCAACAGACAGGCTAGCTATGTTCAGCGACACGGCGCCTGCGCGTCCGGAATCCCCACACCTGAATCAACAGCATCTGCACGCGGGACGCTTCGTCTGGCATTACATTGCGCAGCGGCGCGGCGGCTTCGCGACTCTCGCCGCAACGGTGGTGCTGGCGGCCGGATGCGCCGTGGGCGTGCAATACCAGATAAAGCGCCTCGTGGATACTATGACAGAACCCGCCCGCTCGGGCGCGCAGGTGTGGCTCGTCCTGGGCACTTTCATCGGCTTGATAGCGGCCGAGAGCGTGTTCTGGCGTGTTTCGGGGTGGCTCACCTGCCGCACGACGGTCCGCGCGGGCGTGCAGATGCGGCTCGACCTGTTTCAACACCTGAGCGGCCATTCGCTGCGCTACTTTGCCGACCACCTGAGCGGTTCCCTCGGCCAAAGAATCACGGGCACGGCAGGAGCTTTCGGTGTGCTCACCAATACCGCCGTGTGGCGGGTGGCTCCGCCGCTGATCGATTTCCTGGGCGCCATCGTGGTGTTCAGCACGATCGACGTTCACATGGCGCTGACCGCCGCCGTGTACGTCATTCTCGCGACTGCCGGACTCGTCGTAGTGGGTAAAAAAGGGCGGCCGCTGCACGCGGCGTACTACGGTGAACAAAGCACCGTGGCCGGGCAGCTCACCGACGCCATATCCAACATGTGGGCCGTCAAGGCGTTTTCCGCCCGGCAGCGCGAATGGGAGCGGCTACGAGGCCAGTTCGAGCAGGAAGCCGGCTTTCAGCGTGGCAGCTGGATGTATACGGAAAGGACCCGAGCCGGTTATGACGTTGCGGTCTGGATCATGGCGAGCGTGATGTTGTGCTGGGCCGTGTCCGAGTGGGAGAAGGGGGGGATCTCCCCTGGAGCCGTGGTGGTCATCGGCACTCTGACATTCCGGATCCTGCACGGATCGCGCGATGTGGCGATAGCCGCGGTCGATATGTTCCAGCAGCTGGCCTATATCGAAGACACCATCGGGGCAATAGGGGAGGTTCACTCGATAGCGGATCGGCCTGGTGCCCCCGCCCTGATTCCCGGTAAGGGGGCGGTAGAATTTCGCGATGTGAGCTTTTCGTACGAGGGAAATCACCCGGTGCTGCGCCATGTCGATCTGAGGATCGAGGCCGGCGAGAAGGTCGGCATCGTCGGGTTTTCCGGGGCCGGGAAAACGACGGTCGTGAACCTCATACAGCGGCTTTACGAGCCGCAGGCCGGCGAGGTGCTGCTCGATGGCCAGTGCGTCCGCAGTGTTACGCAAGACAGCCTGCGCGCAGTGCTTGCGGTCGTTCCGCAGGAGATCATGCTTTTCCATCGCACGGTGATGGAAAACATCCGCTTCGGTCGGCCCGACGCCCCGCCCGCTGAGATTTACCGGGCGGCCAAGGCGGCTCATTGTGAGTCTTTCGTGAGCCGGCTGCCGCAGGGCTATGACACGCTGCTGGGGGAGCGCGGCGTGAAGCTTTCGGGCGGCCAGCGGCAGCGCATCGGAATTGCCCGGGCACTGCTGAAAGATGCGCCGGTTCTCATTCTGGACGAGGCCACCTCCGCTCTGGATACCGAATCGGAGCTGCACGTCCATCGGAACATCGTCGAGCTGCTGAGCGGC
The DNA here is from genome assembly GCA_028293805.1 of Gammaproteobacteria bacterium. Lineage (GTDB taxonomy): Bacteria > Pseudomonadota > Gammaproteobacteria > Steroidobacterales > Steroidobacteraceae > 13-2-20CM-66-19. The sequence goes on along the minus strand of JAQGOC010000363.1, from coordinate 97,340 downwards.
CGCACCGTGGTAGCCGTCGCCCACCGGCTCTCGACGCTGGCTGCGTTTGACAGGATCCTGGTGATCCATCAGGGGAAGATTCTCGAGGAGGGCACGCCGGCCGAGCTGCGTCGCCGGGGTACCCTGTTTGCGCGAATGTGGCGGTTACAGGCGGAAGGTCTCTCGGTGAGTGCCGTTGAGGACGCGGAGCGCAACCCACCGCATCACGACAGGGTGGCCGGGGGCGGCTCCTGATGAAGCGGGCGGGCCGCCCGAGCGGGCGTCGTGTGGCTTGGGACCAAGTGCGTGCCGAAGCAGCCCGCCGCTTCGGCATAACCCATTTCAGGCCGGGGCAGCGCGAGTTGATCGAATCTGTGCTCGCCGGGGACGATGCTCTCGGGATCCTCCCTACCGGCGCCGGCAAGTCTCTGTGCTATCAGTTGCCCGCCTTGTTTCTCGAAGGTGCCGTGGTCGTCGTGGCGCCGCTTATCGCGCTGATGAAGGATCAACACGAGCATCTGACCGAAGCTGACATCGACGCGGCCCGGCTCGACTCGACGGTGACGGAGACTGAGCAGCGTCAACAGGAGCAGGCAATGCGCAGGGGCGCACACGAGGTCGTGCTGCTCACGCCGGAGCGCTTGCTGAACCCGGCGCACCTCGAGCCGCTGAAACGGCGTGGTGTCGGCTTATTCGTGGTGGATGAAGCCCATTGTGTGAGCCAGTGGGGTCACGACTTCCGGCCGGCATACCTTGAGCTGCGACATGCAATCGGGCAACTCGGGCATCCTCCTGTGCTCGCGCTTACCGCCACGGCGCCGCCTGATCGGGTAGACGATATTCTGGGCAGCCTTGGCATACCGGATGCGCGCGTCATACAGGGTGGGATCGAGCGGGAAAATCTGGATCTCCAGGTCTTGCGCACCGTCAATCGCGAAGAAAAGGAACAGCGCCTGCTCGAGATCCTCAACGAGACGCAAGGCGCGGGGATCGTCTATGTGGCGACGGTTCGGCGCGCGAACGAGCTGCACGAATGGTTGGTGGGACAAGGGGTGGACGCCCTGCGTTATCACGGGCAGCTGAAGCTGTCGGAACGCGAGCGCGCCCAGGAACGCTTCATGGACGGCAGATGTCGGGTGATCGTGGCGACTAATGCATTCGGGCTCGGGGTGGACAAGCCGGACGTTCGCTGCGTGGTGCACTGGAATTTCCCGGAGTCCCTCGAAAGTTATTACCAGGAAGCCGGCCGGGCCGGGCGTGACGGGCTTCCCGCGCGCTGCGTGCTCCTCTATCGGCTCGAGGATAAGCGGGTGCGAAGCTTCTTTCTGGGCGGCAAACATCCGCGCGGCGATGAGGTCAGGCGCTGCATGCAGGCGCTCTGCCGCGCTTCCCGGCAGGCAGGCGGCGCCACGCTTGCGGATCTTGCGGCCGCAAGCGGCCTGAGCGAGCGGCGCGCGGCCGTCATCAACTCCGGTCTGGAAGCGATGAATGTCGTCGTGCGTCAGGGCAAGCGCCGGCGACTGCGACACACCATGGACGACACCGGGCTCGAGCGGTTCATTGCAGGATTTACGGCGCGCCACGACGCCGATCGCGAACGTTTGCGGGCCATGATGCGGTACGGCGAGACTACGCTGTGCCGCATGAAATACATCCGGGAATACTTTGGCGAGGCTCCCGGCGAGCGCTGCGGGCATTGCGATAACTGCAGGCAGGCTGTTCGGGACAGGGGACAGGCGCCCACTTTGCCCGGAGCACGAAAAACCACGCGGCGCTCCCGGCCGCCGGTGGAGCATTTGTCATTTCAACGTGGACAGAAGGTGCGCCATGCGCGCTTTGGAACAGGGGAGGTGCTCGACGTGGCAGGCGAGGAGTTGGAGGTCGCCTTCATCCGTCACGGACAGCGCCGGGTACTCGCATCGTATCTGCAGCCGCTGGAGGCGCGAGGTTGATGTTTTTCCACGCGCAGCAGGGCGCAAGCGCCACTCAGGGCCTTCCCCCTTCGGGAAGGCAGTCCGGTACACGTCCCATTTTTTTCAGTATCTCGTGAATGACCGGAGCGCAGACGCGGTAGTTGGACTCGTACGCCGCCAGCAGGAAGTCGGCCGGACGGCGTTCAGTGCGGTGGTGTCGGTGACGAGAGCAGACTCACGGTCTCGTCCTCGAACTTGGGCAGATCGATATCGAGCACTACCTCGACGGGGCGCTCGCCGACGCCGGGGCCTTCCCCAACGGACCAGCTCAACGTGTTGCCGTAGCCGGCGGTAAAGCTCGTATCGACGTCGACCAACAGGGTCTTGGCGCGTGTGACGATCGAAGGATCCAGCCACACCGCCGCGGCGAGCTCGTCCCACATGGGAAACGGTTGCCCGAAGCGCCCGAGGTAAGCGGCGAACGGGGCCTTGCCGGCGGCGATCTTCCGGAACAATTCCGGTTTGAACAGGGTCTTCGTCGTGGGATCCACCGGCACTTCGGTAATCTTCCGCCACGGCTGGTGCAGGACGATGGATGCCGCTTCCGGATCCCAGCGCATGTTGAATTCCCGGCGCGGCGCATTGGCGTACTCGGCCGCGAAGGCATTGTCGGACGCCACGGGGTTGAAGCTGCCGCCCATGAAGACGAGTTCCTTGGCGAGGGCGGCGAATTCCGGGTCGAGCTGCGCGGCCACCGCCAGATCGGTCAGCGGACCGGCCGCGAGAATGGTGACCTGACCCGGGAATTTACGCACCGTGCGGGTGAGGAAGGTGGCGGCATCTGTGCGCGCGGCCTCGGTTCTGGGCTCCCCCGCGGGCGAGGCAGGCACTACGGCCGGCTCGTGATAGGGACTGCGGCGTACCGCGCCTTGATTGGGCCAGACCTCCGTCCAGGCACCTTTGTAGTAGAGCTTGCCGTAAAGCTGCTCCCAGCGCTTCGTGCGGGCCTCGGTGTTGACGAGGGGAAACACTGCGCCCGGGTAGACGGGGATGTCGGTACGCCCGGCGATTTCGAGCATGCGCAGCGTGTGGCTGACTTCTTCATCGCGCCAGCCGTCGCCGCTGGTGACGGTGATGCCGAGGACCTCGACGTCGCTGGCCTGCAAAATCATGAGAATGGCCTGCAGGTTCGAGGTCGCGGGGCCGAAGGCATCCTGGTCGATGATCACTTTGCGCCGGACGCCCCCCTCGGCGGCCAGACTCTGGCTCATGGCGCATACAGCGAACATCATCGCGAGCAGGGAACGCAACAAAGGCATTGAATGATTCCTCATGGTTGACTTAACATTTCGGCGAGCGTGCAGGCGATCGTAGCCGTCGCACCACGCAGATCGCTCAAACGCAAGCATTCGTCCGCGGCGTGTCCATTCGCTTCCCGCAAGGTGCGCGGTCCTGCCCCGTAAAGGACCGTCGGAATTCCGGCAGCCGTGTAATGACGCGCGTCGGTGTAAAGAGGCACTCCATGCTCGGCGATGGGGACGCCGAAGATCCGCTCCCCATGCTTCTGCAGAGTGTGTGTAAGGCGTTGCGCGCCGGGCAGACGGGTGAGAGGAAGCGCGAGCAGAATACGGCGGATCTCGACGTGGATGCCGGCAAACGAGCTGGTAGCGCGCTCAATGAGGCCGCGCAGCTCACTTTCCGCCTGCTCTGGGTTTTCCTCGGGGATGATGCGTCGGTCGATACGGAAGGTCACGCGGTCCGGTACCACATTCGTATTGATTCCCCCTTCGATCAGGCCCACGTTGATCGTGGGATGAAGGATGCCAGGCACGCTCGAGCGGTGCGCTTTCAACTCCTCGCGAGAGTCGTAAATGGCCTGCAGAATACCGGTAGTCGCGGCCAGGGCATCCACGCCCGACTCGGGCATGGCGGCATGACCCTGCCGGCCCCGCACCGTCACCTCCAGGTGCAGGCAACCATTATGAGCGGTGGTCACCGCGTACGAAAATCCAGCAGAGATCGCATAGTCCGGACGAGTCAGCTGCTGGGTCAGCAGCCAGCGTGGGCCGATATCGCCGCCCACTTCCTCATCGTAGGTCAGGTGCAGCTCTACAGTTCCGTGCAGAGCGTGGCCGCGCGCGGCAATCTCCAGCAATGCCCGCAGCGCATAGGTGTATGTTGCGAAGTCGGATTTGCTGACGGCGACGCCCCGACCATACATCGTGGCCCCGTGCACCGGGTCCTCGACGACTTCCGCGCCGTACGGATCCTTTGTCCAGCCCAGGCCTGGCGGCACCACGTCACCGTGCGCGTTCAGAGCGATGCAGGGGCCGCCAGCGCCGAAGGTCTGACGCACGATGAGATTTGTCGCGGAGATCATCCCCGCGGCGCTCACCGTCTCTGCCGCAGGTGCATGCGCTTCAACGACGAAGCCCAAAGCCTCCAGCAGACTTCGCGCACGAGCAGCGTGTCCCGCACAGTCGCCGGGCGGGTTGTCGGTCGGTATCCTGACAAGCTCGGCCAGGAACGCGCATTCGCCAGCGAAGTCACGCTCGACGATCTCCGCAATGAGAGCGTCGGCTGGCAGTCTGCCGCCGGCCGTGGTGATGGATGAATGGTGTGATGAGCTCATGAGTTGTGGGAGAAGTTGAGTAGGAAGTCGGCGAAGGCGCGCGCAGCGAGGTCCGCATCATCCGCAGCGAGCGATTCGGCAGGATGATGGCTGATGCCGCCGTTTCCGCAGCGAACGAACAGCATGCCCATGGCGGTGAGGTTTGCCATCACCATGGCATCGTGGCCGGCACCGCTCGGAAGATGGCGCGCGTCGGGAGTGCCCGTGGTGCGCCGGATGCTGTCGGCCCAGCGTCGTTGCATCTCTGGCGCGCACGGTACTGAGCCGATCTCCAGTACTTTACGCCACTGAATCTCGACTTTGCGCCGGTCCGCGATGCGTTCGCAATCAGCAACGACCGCCGCGGCAGCGACGTCTCGCAATTCATCTGTGTCGGCCCGGATATCGATGCTCAGCTCGCAGCGCCCTGCAATTACATTCATCGCGCCCCCCGGCACCTGTAACTGGCCGACCGTGCCCACGAGCCCCGGGGTCCCGGTGCAATGCCGCTCCACGGCCAGGACGATTTCGGCGGCTGCGGCGGCTGCATCCCGCCGCAAATGCATCGGTACGGTTCCCGCGTGGCCGGCGAGGCCGGTGATCGAAACAAAGCAGCGCAGGCTGCCCGCGATTGACGTCACCACTCCCAGCGGCAGTCCTTCGTTCAGCAGCACCGGCCCTTGCTCGATATGCACCTCCACGAAACCGAGAAGCCGCGCGGGATCGAACGCGGCTGCGGGTATTTCGCGTGGCTCCAGACCCGCCGCTTGCATTGCCTGGCGGACGGTGATGCCGTCGCAGTCAATGCTGTCGAGGGTCGCCGGATCAAAACGGCCTGCGATGGCGCGGCTGCCTAGAAAGGTCGACTTGAAACGTACACCTTCTTCTTCAGCAAACGCGATGATCGTCAGCGTATACGGGAGAGCCGCGCCGTCCCGTTGGAGCTGCGCCGCTACGGCGATCGGCAGCAGGATTCCCAGCCGGCCGTCGAATCTCCCGGCATCGACCACTGTGTCGTAATGCGATCCCGTCAGCAGTGTCGAAGCATCCGCCGCGGTGCCGGGCCAGCGCCCGATGACATTTCCCACCGCGTCGACATGGACTTCCAGACCCGCGCTCAGCATCCAGTCACGGATCAGCACCGCTGTAGCACGGTGGGTGGGTGTCAGGTAGGAGCAGGTGAGTGCGTGCTCGTGCTCGCTGAGTCGCGCGAGATAGTCGGCCATGGAGACGATCCGCGCACCAAGGGGTTCGCCAACCAGCGCCGCTAGGCGAAATCCTGCGATTCTGCCGATCTCTCGCACGGCCACTGCGCGCTCTTGCTCGACGGTGTTGCCGATCCGTTGCTCGAGCGAGGCGATCACGGAGGCACGATTATGACCTTTCACGGCAAGGACAAATGGAAAGCCGAACTTGTTCGAATACGCCGCGTTGAATGTCTGCAGCCGCGCGAACTCCTCCGAACTGCAGGCAGCGAGACCGGCTCCGAGCTGCTCCCGGGTCGACTCCGGGGTCAGCTCGCCGCGGATCGCGGCCCGACCGGCAAGCTCGGGATGCGAGCGGATCAACACGGATTGCGCCTCGATGCCCGCCCGATCCACGGCCGTGCACATGGCCTCATGCAGCTGCAGCACTGAACGAAACGGCCGCAGCGTCGCCACGCGCTCGGCCACCCAGGCCGAACGCTCGAATATACCCGACAGAGTGGCTACAAACTCCTGTGTCGGCATCGAGTTGAGCTCGTGCAGGTGGATCACGCGGGTGCCTGGTTCGATGGCGGCGCCGGATGCGTCGCGATCCAATGCCGGGCGACATCGATGCGCCGGCAGATCCAAACGTGCTCGTGCTCCAGTACGTAGTCGAGAAATCGTTCCAGGGCGGCGCTCCGGCCCGGGCGGCCGATCAGCCGCGCGTGCAGTCCGACGGACAGCATCTTCGGCGCGTCGAGGCCGTCCGGATCGCCTTCGCGGTAGAGCGTGTCGAAGGCATCGCGGAGGTAGTCGAAGAACTGCGTGCCGGAATTGAAGCCCTGCAGCGCTGCGAAGCGCATGTCATTGGTATCGAGGGTGTACGGCACGACCAGATGCGCAACCTGCCTCGAGCTGTTGTTGCTCTCCACAGTGAACTCGGTCCAGTACGGCAGGTCATCCGCGTACGAGTCAGCGTCGTACACAAAACCGCCATGTTCCACTACCAGCCTGCGAGTGTTCGGGCTATCACGACCCGTGTACCAGCCGAGCGGCGCTGCACCGGTCACGTCGCGCAGGATGGCCACCGCTTCCGACAGGTGCGCGCGTTCGGTGGCCTCGTCGACGAGCTGATAACTGATCCACCGCAGTCCGTGACCGGCGATCTCGTGGCCGAGCTCGCGGTACGCCGCGGCCGCTTCCGGATGTCGCAGGAGCGCCAACGCCGCTGCGAACACCGTCAGGGGCAGCTTGCGCTGCTCGAACGCGCGTAGAACGCGCCACAACCCGGCTCGGGAGCCGTATTCGAACAACGACTCCATGCTCATATGCCGCATCGGGAAGGGCTGCGCACCGATGATTTCCGAGAGAAAGGTTTCCGAGACCGCATCGCCATGCAGAACGGAATTCTCGGCGCCTTCCTCGTGATTGAGGACGAATTGCAGGGCGATGCGTGCTTGGTGGGGCCAGCGTGGATGCGGCGGCACGCGGCCATAGCCAACGAGGTCACGCGGGTAGGCAGCCGACGGGTGGCTCATGAAGTCCGCCTGAGATCGCGCGTGAATACAGAGCGCAGATCGACAGTTTTGTCGCTCGCGTCTTCGAGTCGCAGGTCCCCAAGCACGTGATCGAGGTGGTGGAGCATCAGGTCGACGGCGCTGCGATCGCGGTGCTCCAGCGCCGTGACGAGCTTCTCGTGCTCATCCGGTGGACAGGAGGGCGTGCCGGGGGACCGAAACACGGCGATGATCAGGGAGGACCGGGATACGAGATCCCGAAGGAGCTCCACGAGAATGTCATTCCCCGCGATCTCCGCGATGATCAGGTGAAACTCGCCCGATAACGTGAGGGCCGCGCGACGGTCGTTATCGCGCCACGCCGCCTTCTCGCGCGCGAGGTGTTCGTGGATCCGTCTGCAATCCGCGCGTGTTGCCGACTCGATGAATGCCGCGACGCTTCCCGCCTCCAGCAGGCGCCGGGTCGCGAATACTTCGCGCGCCTCGCGCGCCGAAGGTTTGGATACCATTGCACCACGATTGGGCATGAGTGTTACGACGCGCTCGTATGCCAGCCGTTGTAACACCTGACGCAGACGCGTGCGCCCGAGCCCGAAGATCTCGCATAGACGCTCTTCAACCAGCCGAGTCTCAGGCGGCAGGCTGTGATCCATGATCGCCGTCCAGATGCGTTCGTACACCTCGCCCGCGTCGGCGCCGTCCGAGCCCGCAGCCCGCAGGCGCAAAGCCGCGGAGTCGTTGTGCCGGATCTTGCCGCGCGCCACATCCGGCGATTTGCGTCTTCCAGTGGACTTCGTCATGGGTCGGGTACCGGGACGGGACCGCTGGCGGCAGCGGCGGTAAAGACGAGCGGTAGACGCCCGAAGCGTATGCGAAATATAGACGGATTGTGCACGATGTTCAGCCGGAGTTGTTTCGGTTTGTGCGTGCCGTGGCCGGCGCGCCGTGCACCTGACGACCGAGAATGTAGGTGCGTGCGATGACCCGATCGTCCCCGAGCGTCAGCAGTGCCAACAGGCGTTCTTCCAGTGAGCGCGCCTGAGCGGTCCGCCGGGCAATCAGCGGTGTGGCCTTCAGATCGAGAACAATGAAATCCGCTTCCGAGCCGGCGCTGAAGCGACCTACACGGTGCTGCAGGCCCAGGATCCGGGCGGCCCCCAGCGTGGCCAGATAGAAGGCACGCAGGGCCGGCAGATGCTGCCCCGCGAGGTGCGCGACTTTGTAAGCGTCCCCGAGGGTTCGCAGCATGCTGAAGCTGTTGCCGCCGCCGACATCGGTCGCGATCGAAAACCGCATTCCGGCGCAATCCGCCGCGGCTATGTCGAACAGGCCGCTACCCAGATATAGGTTGGAAGCCGGACAAAACGCCGCCGCCGCCCCGGACTTGGCCATGCGCTCGCGATCGAGCCGATCGATGTGAATGCAATGCGCGAAGAGGGCACGCTCCCGCACCAAGCCGTAGCGGTCATAAACATCCATATAGCTGCGCGCGTCGGGGTACAACGTCCGGACCCAGGCCACTTCTTCCAGGTTCTCCGCGGCATGGGTCTGGATGAGCACATCCGGAAACTCGCGCGCGAGGCGCCCGGCGCTCTCGAGTTGCTCCGGGGATGAGGTGGCGGCGAACCGCGGGGTGATCGCGTATTGCAGTCGTTCCCGGCCGTGCCATTTTTCGAGCAGCTCGCGGGTGTCCTGCGCGCCGGCGGCCGGTGAATCGCGCAGATCGGGCGGACAGTTGCGGTCCATCAGGACCTTGCCCGCAATCATCCGCATGCGGCGTCGTAGCGCAGCATCGAAGAAGGCTTCCGCGGAAGTCCGATGAACCGTGCAGAAAACCATCGCCGTAGTCGTGCCGTTGCGCAGCAGCTCGTCGAGAAAGAATTCGGCGACGGACCGCGCGTGCACCGGATCCGAGAAGCGGCGCTCGGCGGGAAATGTATGGTCTTCGAGCCAGTCGAGCAGTTGCCGTCCCCCGGAACCGATCACGTCGGTCTGCGGGTAGTGGATGTGCGTGTCGATGAAACCGGGCATGAGGATGTCGCCGCCGTGCTCGATGATCGGCAGATCGGCCGGCAGGCTGGCCAGCAACTCCCCCGCCGGTCCCACCGCCGCGACTCGCCCCTCATCGACCACCAACAGGCCGTCGGCGAAGAATTCGAAACTGGCCGGGTCCGAGTGGGAGCCCGGGTCTGCAAGGAAGTGCAGCAGCGCGCCGCGATGTGCGCAGCGCTTTTCGGTGCCGTCAGTGTGGCGCGCCATTTTCCAGCCAGGTGAGCAGTTCGGTTCGCTCGTTGTCGGTGAGACCGGTGAGATTGCCCACCGGCATGGTGCGGGCCGCCAGCTGTTGGCGCATCTGCGTAGTGTGAGCCAGGATATGCTCGGGCGAATCGAGCAACACGCCATTGGGGGGAGCTGCGAAGCCGGGCTGAGTGGGAGCGGCCGCATGACAGCTCTGGCAACGCTGCGCGACGATTGCCTGGATGCGTGTAAAACCCGCTGCGTGCGAGCCTGCCGCGGCGGATGTTCCGGGCGCGCGTACCGGCGTCAGCGCAAAGGCAACGCAGGCCAGGATCAACACACCCAGCACCGCGGGAAACGACGAGGTGTGGCCGTTGCGTTCGTGTGCTTTATGGCGCGCGACAAAGTACTGTCGGATGCTGACTCCGGCCGCGCTGACGGCAATCAGCACCAGCCAGTTCTCGCGGGCGCCGAAGGTCATGGCGTAATGGTTGCTGATCATCACGAACAACACCGGAAGCGTAAAGTAGGTGTTGTGCGTCGAACGCAGCTTGCCGGCGATTGCGTGGCGGGGATCGGGTTCGCGCCCCTCCCGCTTGGCGCGCACGAGCTCGCGTTGGCCGGGAATAATGACGAAGAAGACATTCGCGACCATTATCGTGCCCAGCATCGAGCCGAATTCCAGATACGCGCCGCGTCCGCTGAACAGATTGCACAGACCCCACGCGGCCGCCACGAGCAGTACCGCCAGTACCCCGCCGAGGGCCGGGCCGTTGCGCCCGAGCCGGGACTTGCAAAGAGCGTCGTAGATCAGCCAGCCACCGGCCAGGAACGCCAGGCCCGCGGCGATGGCGACCGGCTTCGAGAGCGCCGCCACGGACGGATCGATCAAATACACCTCGGCCTGTCCGTAGTAGAGGAGACTCAGGAGAAAGAAGCCCGACAGGAACGTCGCGTACGCCTCCCAGTAGAACCAGTGCAGTTGCGGCGGCAGAGTCTCCGGCGCGAGGCGGTATTTGAGCGAGTTGTAGAAGCCGCCCCCGTGCACCGCCCATAACTCCCCGGCGACTCCCTTACGCGCAAGCTCGCGGTCACTCGGCGGCACGAGGTGATTGTCCAGCCAGATGAAATAGAACGAAGAGCCGATCCAGGCTATGCCTGCGGTCAGGTGCAGCCAGCGGCCCAACAGGCTCAACCAGTCGAGGAGGTAGGCCGTCACTTAAGAGTGCTCATCAGGCATCGGGGTGAAAGCTTTTTCCCAGGGAAGCCGGCTGGTTCAGCCGGATGGTCGTCGGATCGCGGCAGATGATGACCAGCACGACGATCGTCGCCGCGTAGGGCAGCATGGAAAGCATTTCGCTGGGGACGTTCAAGCCGAAGCCCTGGGCATACAGCTGCAGCACCGTGACCGCGCCGAAAAGGTACGCCCCGAGCAGCACGCGGAGCGGCTTCCAGGTTGCAAACACTACGAGCGCCAGCGCAATCCAACCTCGGCCCGCGCTCATGCCCTCGACCCACATGGGTGTCAGGGCTGTCGACAGATAGGCTCCCGCGATGCCGCTCGTCGCGCCGCCAAACATCACCGCCAGGTAGCGGATCCGGATCACAGGGTGGCCCAGCGAATGGGCCACGGTGGGCGATTCGCCGACCGCCCGCAGCAGCAGGCCGGCACGCGTGCGCCGCAGAAACCAGTCCACCGCCAGGTATAGAACGATGGAGCCATAGACGAGCAGGTCCAGTCGGAAGAGTGCGCCCACTCCCGGCAGCTCGCTCAGCCAGGGGATGACGAGAGGCCTCATGGCGTGGATCGGCAGACCGGCAAAGTGGCGTCCCACGAACGCGCTCAGTCCGATGCCGAACAGGGTCAGCGCCAGTCCGGTGGCGACCTGGTTCGCCTGCAGGGTCAGCGTGAGAAAGGCGAAGACCAGCGACAGGAGCGCTGCGGCGGCCATGGCTGCGAGATAACCGAGCAACAGGGTGCCGCTACTGACGCCGACTGCGAATGCAGCGAGCGCGCCAATGAGCATCATTCCTTCGACGCCGAGGTTGAGCACACCGGAGCGCTCCACGACGAGCTCGCCGAGCGCCGCATAGATCAGCGGCGTAGCTGCCACCAGCGTGCTGACGAGAATCGGGATCATCTGTTCCACGCTCATGTATGCGCTTGCCGTGGTCATGCCGGGGGCCGCACTGTTTCGGTGCCGGACGGGTCGGCTTCCGCTAGGGAATCCCGATGTCTCCTGCGCAATCGGTAGCCTACGAAGAGATCCGCCGCGAGCAGATAGAACAACAGGGTTCCCTGGAACAGCCCGGTGACGGCGGCAGGCAGTTGCAGCTCGAGCTGCACCGACTCGCCCCCCAGATACAGGAGCGACATGAGCAGGGAGGACAGGACGATGCCGGCCGGGTGCAGGCGCCCGACGAACGCGACGATGATGGCCGCAAATCCGTAACCCGGCGAGATGCTCGGCTGCAGCCGCCCGATGGGACCGGTGACTTCGCAGATCCCGGCCAGTCCGGCCATGGCGCCGCTCAACGTGAGCGCCAGCCAGATGTTGCGCTTCTCGCCAAAGCCGGCGTACGCCGCCGCGGCTGGAGCCAATCCCGCCACCCGCATCCGATAGCCGGCGAAGGTCCGCGCCGAAAAAAACCAGGACAGCGCGGCGAGGCACAGGGCGATGGGGAAGGCGATGTTGGCGCGTGCGCCTGCGAACAGAACGGGCAGCGACAGGTTGTCGTCGAAGACCTTCGATTGCGGAAAGTTGAAGCCCAGCGGATCGCGCCAGGGGCTGCGCACGAGCCAGGCAAGGAGCAGTTGAGAGATGTAGACCAGCATGAGACTGACCAGGATCTCGCTGGTATGGAACCGGGTGCGCAGCAGGGCTGGAATCGCGGCCCACGCCATGCCGCCCAGGGCGCCGGCGAGCAATGCTGCCGGGAGTGCGAACGGTCCGAGGGCCGGACCCCAGAACAAGGCCACCCCGCCGCCGGTGATCGCGCCGAGCGTAAATTGGCCTTCGGCGCCGATATTCCAGACGTTGGCCGTGAAACCCAGGGCCAGGCCGAGGGCACACAGCAGCAATGGTGTTGCCTTGAGCAGCAGTTCGCCGATGCCGTAGAGGGAGTCGACCGGTGCGACAAAGTAGATATACAGGGCGGAGAGGGGATTCTTGCCCAGCAGGGCAAAGGCGATGAAGCCGGTCACCAACATCGCCGCGACCGCGATCGACGGGGCGGCAATGCGCATGAGCGCGGACGGACGCGGGCGCTTCTCCAGACGCAGTGGCCACTCAGACATCGAGCCGCGCCTTGGCCTCGCGCCCGCCCGGGCCGGGCGAGGCATCATCAGCGGGCGCGTCGTTCGCACCACCGGACATCAGAGCGCCCACACTCTCGAGCGTCAGTTCGGCGGTGCTCACGGGGGGCGACAGCCGGCCCCGCGCCAGCACCGCGATCCGGTCGCAAATCATGAAGAGCTCGTCCAGCTCCTCGGACACGACCAGCAGAGCGACGCCGCGATCGCGTAAATCGAGCAGCGCCTGGCGGATCATCTGTGCCGCGCCGACATCGACGCCCCACGTCGGCTGCGCGACGAGCATCACTTTCGGTGCAAGTTTCGTTTCCCGGCCGACGATGAACTTCTGCAGATTGCCGCCCGACAGATTCTCGGCCGCGGAGCGCTCATCGCCGCCCCTGACCTGAAACTCCGCGATCGTTGCGCGGGCAAACTCGCGTGCCGCGCCGTTCCGCACCAGCCCGCCCCGCACCATTCCGAAATGCGCGCCGGTCAGAACCGCGTTGTGCGCCAGACTCATTGCGGGCACGGCCCCGCGCCCAAGACGCTCCTCCGGGACGAAGGTGAGACCCAGCTCCCGGCGCTGCGCCGGGCCCAGATTGCCTGCGGCCTGACCGCAAATGCGGATTTGGCCCCGATCGGCTACCTGCAGCTCACCGGACAGGGCCGCCAGCAACTCCGCCTGCCCGTTGCCGGATACGCCGGCGATGCCGACGATCTCGCCTTCCCGCACCCGAAGGTCGATGGCCTGCAAACTCGTGCCGAAGGGATCCTCGGAAGCCATCGACAGGCCGGTCAGCTCGAGCCGTACCGGTCCGGGCTGCCGCGGACGCAGTTGACACGGCTCGATCTCGCTTCCCACCATCAGGCGCGCGAGGCTGTCCTTGGTTTCGCTGCGTGGCTGCACGGTCCCGCTGACTTTTCCGCCGCGCAGCACGGTCGCGACATCACACAGTGCGCGGATCTCGTCGAGCTTGTGGCTGATATAGAGAATACTGACACCTTCGCCGGCAAGCCGACGCAACGTCTCGAAAAGCTTCAGCACAGACTGCGGCGTCAGGACCGACGTGGGCTCGTCCATGATGAGCAGCCGCGGCGACTGCAGCAGGCAACGCACGATCTCGACTCTTTGACGCTCACCGACAGACATTCCATGCACCAGTCGGTGCGGCTCGACCGGCAGGCCGTAGCGCCGCGACACGTCACGGATGCACGAGGCGAGTGCCGCGGGCTCGATTTCAGCGTCCAATGCAAGCGAGATGTTTTCAGTGACGGTCAGCGTCTCGAACAGCGAAAAATGCTGGAACACCATGCCGATTCCGAGCTGCCGCGCTGCGGCCGGGCTCGAGATCGCCACGGGCCTGCCCTCCCACTCGATCGAGCCCTCGTCCGGTCTGGTCAGGCCGTAAACGATTTTCATCAACGTGCTCTTGCCGGCGCCGTTCTCGCCCAGCACGGCGTGAATCTCGCCGACGCCCACCGTCAGGTCGATTCCATCGTTTGCCACGATGGTCGGGTATCGCTTGACGATTCCGCGCAGGACCAGCCTGGGTCCCGTACCCGACACGGACTCGATCATGTCCGACGTCCCGGCGGCGGCGAACAGGTTAGACACTCGCGGGAAGGACAGTGGCCTGCGACCCCTGTCGTGGCCGCCATAGCGGTGGCCGCGCCTGGGACCGCCTCCGCAGTGGTGTTGGAATCGCTCTCGTCCGCGACACTCTGCGCCGAGCCGAGCCCTTGGAGGAGCTGCGCGGCCACACCGACCGCGATGGCCGCCGGCGCTTTGCTGTTGACGCCTTCGACACCAATGGGACAGACCAGTCGCGCGATCGATGCGGCGGAAACACGGTCACGGGCAAGCCGCGAGCGGAAGCGTGCACCTTTGCTCTTCGACCCGATCAGGCCGAGCCAAGCGAAGTCATTGCGCTCGAGGACCGCGTGGCACAGTGCGTAATCCAGTGCGTGGTCGTGGGTCATCACCAGATAGCGTGCTCCAGGCGGAGCCAACATTATTTTTTCGAGCGGCGGGTTTACGTGCACCGCCCGTACATTGGACGGCAAATCTCCGGGCAATAAATCCGCCCGCTCATCGATCCAGGTGATGTCGAACGGCAGATCCGCCAGCACCCGGACCAATGCCTGGCCGACGTGACCTGCTCCAAACAGCCACAATTGCGCCGTCTCGAGCTCGAGACGCTCGAGCAAGGTCGCGTCGTGCCCGACAGTCAGAAAGCGCAGACGTGGGGGCACCGCCGCAGCGGTTGCTTTCGAATGTGAGCCCCGCGTCTGTGCTTCGACCTCGTGCAGTTCAACAGAGCCTGGCAACAGCAGCCGACGCCTGACAGCCGTTCCGGCCAGCTCGGTTGCGATATAGGGGGTGATACCGTCCGAGCGCGCCTGCACAGCGGCACGCAACAGAGTATGGTCGGCGCGCGTGAAGCGCTCCAGCCAAACCTGCACGATCCCGCCGCAGCACTGGCCTAGATCCGGCCCCAGAGTGAGACGCTGAAGGCGCACCGAGCCGCTGTTGCTGTCGGTGCTCAAGAGCCTTTGAGCGGCTTGCGCTGCCTGCCACTCCAGTCGGCCACCGCCGATGGTTCCGACGCTGCCTTCCGCGAATACCAGCATGCATGCGCCGGGCTCACGCGGTGCAGACCCTCGTACAGCCGCGATGACGACGCGAACCACCGCAGGTTCGGCTTCCAGAAGGCGGCAGAGAATTTGGGGCCAATTGTCGCCCAGCGGGCGGAGCCATTTGCCGGCGGTTGCGCATGCGAATTCCGGATGGAGGGCGCTCATGAAACGCGTCCGTGGCGCATGCCATTGATCGCGCGCAGAACCGCCTCCGGAGTTGCCGGTGCGACGAGTTCCGGAAGCGCGTGCGGGGGGCCGCACGCCGCGCAGGCGTCCCGAATCGCACAGAAGACCGCGATGGCCAGCATCAGCGGTGGCTCGCCGACGGCTTTGGAGCGATAGATCGTCTCCTCGCGATTCGCGGTACCCTCGAAAAACCGGATGTTGGCCAGCGCCGGCCAGTCACGCACGGTTGGAATTTTGTAGGTGGATGGGGCGTGAGTCTGCAACTCGGCTTGCTCATTCCACCAGAGCTCCTCGGAGGTCAGCCAGCCGGCGCCCTGCAGAAAACCGCCTTCGATCTGGCCTCGGTCGATTGCCGGATTCAGGGAGTTTCCGACATCGTGCAAAATGTCGACGCGCAGCAGCTGCGTCTCTCCCGTCAGCGTGTCGACGGCAACTTCGGCGACTGCCGCGCCGTATGCGTAATAGAAGAAAGGGCGCCCCCGCAAGGTCGTCCGGTCCCAGTGGATCTTGGGCGTCCGGTAGAAACCGGTCGACGACAATGAGATACGTGCGGTATAGGCGTCACGAACGAAATCCACGAACGCGCGGCTTTCCGTACCAAGTTGAACCCGGCCGCCCGCAAAGCGAACCTCTTCGGCACGCAGGCCGCGCGACTCGCACGCGAATTCCACCAGACGCTGCCGGATGATTCGTGCGGCGGCCTGGGCCGCCATGCCGTTGAGATCGGAACCCGAGGAGGCGGCCGTGGCGGAGGTGTTCGGCACTTTGCTGGTGTCCGAGGCCGAGATGCGAATCGCCGCCAGCGGCAAGCCGAGCTCCGCGGCGACGACCTGGGCCACCTTGATATGCAGGCCCTGGCCCATTTCCGTACCGCCATGATTGAGCAGCACGGTGCCGTCGGTGTAGACGTGCACGAGGGCGCCGGCCTGGTTGAATTGAGTGGCGGTGAAGGAGATGCCGAATTTGACCGGAGTCAGGGCCAAGCCGCGTTTGACGATGGGCTGTGCGGCATTCCACTCGGCCACCGCGCGGCGTCGCTCGCGATACGCGCTATCCGACTCGAGCCCGTCCACCAGGACGTGGATGATGTTGTCCTCGACGGTCTGGCCGTAATGCGTGACGTTACGGTCGCGCACTCCGTAGAAATTCGTGCGGCGCACGTCCAGCGGGTCCCGGCCCAGGCTGCGCGAGATGTCGTCCATCACGCGCTCGATCACCAGCATGCCTTGCGGTCCGCCAAAACCGCGGAATGCGGTGTTGGAAACCGTATGTGTCTTGCATCGATGCGAGACGATCTCGACGTGCTCCAGGAAATAAGCGTTGTCGAGATGGTAAACTGCGCGATCGTTGACCGGCCCGGACAGGTCCGCTGAATATCCGCAGCGGGAGGCCAGCAGGATCGTCACAGCGAGGATGCGGCCCTGGCTGTCGAAGCCGACATCGTAGTCAGCGAGGAAGTCGTGGCGTTTACCCGTCATGATCATGTCGACATCGCGATCCAGGCGCAGTTTGACGGGCCGGCCCGTTTTGCGCGCGAGAACCGCGGCGGCCGCCGCCACGAGCGCGGGTTGGCTCTCCTTGCCCCCGAAGCCGCCGCCCATGCGGCGACACTGCACGGTGACCTTGTGTAGCGGCACGCCAAGTGCGTGCGCGACTACGTGTTGTACTTCGGTCGGATGCTGTGTCGAGCTGTGAATCAGCATCGCGTCGTCTTCCTGTGGAAGCGCGACCGCGATCTGGCCTTCGAGGTAGAAATGGTCCTGGCCGCCGATCGTGGCTGTGCCCTGGAGGCGATGAGGCGCGCTTGCCAGCATCTGGTGAGGTGTGCCGCGGACGAGATGCCGGCTTGGCAGGACATAACTTTCCGCGGCCAGCGCCGAACGGATATCCAGGATCGCGGGTAGCGTATCGTAAGTAATGCGCGCGCGACGTGCCGCCTTGCGGGCCGCCAGCTCGGAGCTTGCGGCCACCGCGAACACCGGCTGTCCCGCGTATTGCACCAGGTCATGCGCGAAGATCGGGTCGTCGTGCACGGCTCCGCCGTAGTTGTTTTCGCCCGGAATATCGGCGGGAACGGCAGTGGCCACGACGCCAGGCGCACCCAGCACTCGCGATAGGTCCATTGATCGGATGCGTCCATGAGCCACCGCGCTCATGCCGAATGCCGCATCCAAGGCGTTTGCGGGTAGCGGAATGTCGTCGCAGTAGAGTGCCCGGCCAGTGACGTGCAGGTGCGCGCTGTCGTGCGGGTGCGGTTCACCCACAATGCCGCCGGGCGGCCAATGGTCGGCACTAGCAGGCCGCGCGTTCAGGGGATCGGCTGTCATTCCGCGAGGCCCATGCCGACAAGTGCGTCCGCCGTGCGCAATGTTGGTGGAGCGGGCGTGTGTTGTAGGTAAAACCGCCGCAACATGTTGCCGGCAGCCTGAAGGCGATACTCGCGGCTGGCGCGCATGTCGGTGAGTGGCGCGAAATCGGCAGCCAGAGCAGCGGCCGCGTTTTCCACGGTCGCCAGCGACCAAGGCTGCCCCGCAAGCGCGGCCTCGGCGGCCGCTGCTCTGGCTGGTGTGGCGGCCATGCCACCAAACACCAGACGCGCGTCCGCGACGACCCCATCGGCCACTTCCAATGCAAACGCCGCACAGACCGCGGAAACGTCCTGATCGAACCGCTTCGCGAGCTTGTAGCTCGAGAAGTAGCGTTCCGGTCGCGGCGGGGGTAGCGCGACGCCGACAATGAATTCGCCAGGCTGCAGATCTTTTTTCTGGTATCCGAGAAAAAAGCGCTCGAGTGGCAGGCGCCGCAGGCGGGCCCCGTGCCGCAGGTCGATTGCCGCGCCGAGCGCGATCAGGGCGGGCAGCGAATCGCCTATAGGGGAGCCGTTGGCGATGTTGCCGCAGAGTGTGCCGGAGTTGCAGATCGGCGGTGATGCGAATCGACGCGCCTGCTCGGCCAGGGCCGGATGCGCGGCAACCAACGCCGGCCATGCGCGGCTCAGCGGGACGGCGGCGCCGATCCACAGCCCTGCGTCGCTGCTGCGGATCTGTTGCAGCTCGGGCACGTCGCCGAGATATACGATCGGGCCCAGCTCGCGCAGGTGCTTGGTGACCCACAAGGCGATATCCGTGCCGCCGGCGAGCACGAGCGAATGCGGGGCTGTTTCCAATGCAGCCGCCAGCTCGTCCAGCGTGCGCGGCGCGCAGTATCCGGAAAAGCACAACGTGGAACCCGGGGCAACGCGTTGCACGGCCCGCAGATTCTCCAGGCGCGCTTTGGATTGCGCCTCGGCGGGGCTCCAGCGCTCGGGTTCGAGGTATTCCGACATGCGGCAGCCGGCTTCGATGATCGGCCGATAACCCGTGCAGCGGCAGAGGTTGCCCGCCAGCGCGTCCACCACTTCATCCCGAGTCGCCGCCGAGCGGTTCAGGTAGAGGGCGAACAGCGACATGACGAAGCCGGGTGTGCAGAAGCCGCATTGGGAGGCGTGATGATCGATCATCGCGCGCTGTACCGGGTGCAGCGTGTCGTCGGGCGCCTCGAGACTTTCGACCGTGACGAGCTCCTTGCCGTCGATGGTCGGGAGAAAGCGGATGCAGGAGTTGACCGCGCGATAGTGAATCCGGCTGCCGGCTTGGGACAGCTCTCCCAGCACCACCGTGCAGGCCCCGCAATCGCCTTCTGCACAGCCTTCCTTGGTGCCGCTACGGCCAGCCACCTTGCGCAGATATTCCAGTACGGTCGTAGTCGGGGGTAGACCTGAGACCGTCACGACCTTGCCGTCGAGCACGAAGCGCACGCTCTGCGAGTCGGTTGCGGATACGGGTGTGCTCATGCCATTGTGCGGGGAGTCTGCTGCGGTCAACTGCCGCGGTAAGTGGAGTAGCCCCACGGTGACACCAACAGGGGCACATGATAGGTCTGCTCCGGGTGCGCAATGCCGAATCTGATCACGACATCGTCCATGAACGGCGGCTCGGGCAGCTCCGTGCCCCTCGAGCGAAAGTAATCGGCCACGTGAAAGGTGAGCTCATAGCGGCCGGCGCGCAGGTCGCTGCCTTCCAGAAGAGCGTGCGCGCAGCGTCCGTCCTGATTGGTGCGCAGCATCGCCAGCGCGCGTGGCGGGGAGCTCTGCAGGTCATGAAGCTCGACAACCATGCCCGCCGCGGGGATGCCCGCTGCCAGATCCAGTACATGCGTCGTGAGCTTGCCCATGGTCGTCCGATTGAGTCCCGCTCGTTTCGAGCATACGCGCCAATGTTATTGTCGACAATCACGGCAAAAATTGTGCACGTTTTGCCGTGGATGCACTATTAAAGTGCGCTGTAGAGGTCTTTTTGTCATGAGTCGATCCGTTTCGAAGACGGCGCCGCGGCTGGCAGGCGCGCTGTTGTGGCTGAGTGGGGCGGCAGCCGTTGCGGCTGCCGAGCCCGTCAAAGTAGCTTTCGTCTATGTTGACCCGGTCGGCGACAGCGGCTGGACGTACCAGCACGACCTGGGTCGCCGAGCCCTGGAGAAGGCGCTGGGAGCGCAGGTCAAGACCACCTATGTCGAGAACGTCCCGGCGACGGCGGACGCCGAGCGGGTAGTGCGCCAATTGGCAGCGGCGGGCAACCAGCTCATCTTCACCACTTCGTTCGGCTACATGGATGCCACTCTCAAAGTGGCCAAGCTGTTTCCCAAAGTGCGCTTCGAGCATGCGACGGGCTACAAGACGGCAGCCAACGTGGTGACCTACGAGACGCGCGTGCACGAGGGCGCCTATCTGCTCGGCGTGCTCGCCGGCAGAACCACCAAATCCAACATCATCGGCTTCGTCGGCTCGTTTCCCATTCCGGAAGTCATTCGCAACATCGATGCGTGGACCCTGGGCGCGCGCAGCGTCAACCCGGCCGTCAAAACCCGGGTGATCTGGGTTGACACATGGTATGACCCGGGAAAGGAACGCCAGGCCGCCGAAACGCTCGTGGCACAGGGCGCCGATGTCCTTTGCCAGAACACCGACTCGCCCTCCGTGGTGCAGGTGGCGGAGCAGAAGGGCGTGCACGCATTCGGCTGGGATTCGGACATGGCGAAATATGGGCCCCATGCCGAGTTGACCGCAAACACGCAGAACTGGGGAGACTACTATATCGATGAAGTCCGCAAGGTTGCAGCCGGCACGTGGACCGGTGGCCGCCGCACGATCGGCGGGGTGAAGGAGAACATGGTCGTCCTCACGCCGCTCAATACTTCCGTGCCGCCTGAGCTGGCGAAGCTTTTTGCGGACCGGCGGCAGGCGATCGCCGCCGGCAAACTGAATCCGTTCACCGGTCCGCTGAAAGACAACCGCGGCGCGCTCAAAGTGGCCGCGGGCAGTGCGCTCAGCGACCCGCAGCTCATGTCCATCGATTGGTACGTGGAAGGCGTCGAGGGCGCCGTCCCCAAATAGGGGCGGCGGGTACGGCCATGAGTTCCATCGAGTCGTTCATCCGGGGGTTGCCGAAGGCCGAGCTGCATCTGCATATCGAAGGCACTCTCGAGCCGGAGATGGTCTTCGCGCTTGCGCACAAGCACGGCATGGCACTGCGCTATCCGTCGGTACAGGCGCTGCGCGAGGCCTACAACTTCACCGACCTGCAATCGTTCCTCGATGTCTATTATGCCGGCGCCGCCGTGCTGCGCGACGAGTCCGATTTTCATGCGCTGACCTGGGCTTATCTGTGCAGGGCCCACGAACAGGGCGTCGTGCATGCCGAGATTTTTTTCGACCCGCAGACTCACACGGTGCGCGGCGTTGCCATCGATGCAGTGATCGGGGGCATCCGGCGCGCCCTGCTCGACGCAGAGCGCACGTTCGGCATGACGCATCGGCTGATCTTGTGCTTTCTGCGTCATCTGAGCGCGGCTGATGCAATGCGGACGCTCGAAGAGGCGCTGCCACATGCGGCGGGCATCGCGGCCGTGGGCTTGGACTCAGCGGAGTCCGGAAATCCACCTGCCAAGTTCGCCGCGGTTTTCGCTCGCGCGCGGCGTCAAGGGTTTCTGACCGTAGCGCACGCTGGGGAGGAGGGACCGCCCGATTACATTCGCGAGGCTCTGGATCTCCTCGAGGTGAGTCGGATCGATCATGGCGTACGGATCGAGGCGGATCCGGCGCTCGTCCAGCGGTTGGTGCGCGATCAGGTGCCGCTGACGGTTTGCCCGCTGTCCAACGTGATGCTCAAGGTCTTTGCGCGCATGGAGGATCACAATCTCAAACGGCTTCTGGATCTTGGCCTGTGTGTGACGGTGAATTCCGACGATCCGGCCTACTTCGGCGGTTATATCGCGGAGAACTATCTCGCGGTGCACCGGGCTTTGGGCTTGTCGAGAGCCGACATCGCGCAGCTGGCGCGCAATTCGATCCACGCCTCGTTCCTGTCCGCCGCCGAGAAGAGCGTGTGGATGGGGAAAATCGCTGAGTTCGTCGCGACCGCGCAGCGCGCGTAACGGCAACGCTAGGTGTCGAAGAAGCTCTGATCGACCGGCTTGTGGTCGAGGATTTCCTGACGCGTCAGTCCCTGGATCTCGTGGGGAAACACCAGCCAATCGTTCGTGGCCCGCACGAAGTAGTCGGGCTTGAGACTGCTGCGATTGCGCGCCGGCTTGTAGTACACGGTCGCGATCCGGATCTTGGCCGGCAGGTTGCGCCGACAGCGGCGGCTCAGCTCGGAAATGACCGCTTCGAGGCTGCGGCCCGAGTCGAACACGTCGTCGATCAGCAGCAGCTCGTCCTCGAACGACAGGCGCGAGACCAGGTAATCGAGGGCGTGTACCCGCACGGTCGTGGCCTGTGTGTCGATCCCGGTATATGACGAAGTCCGGATCGCGATGTGGTCGACGTGTATCGCGTGGTATTCGAGAACTTCCTGAACCATGATGCCGATGGGGGCACCCCCGCGCCAGATGGCCACGAGGAAGGTGGGGCGGAAGCCGCTGCGGACAATTTGCGCGGCAAGCTCCATCGAGTCGCGCAGCAGCGAGTCGGCCGAAATGAAGATCTTCTCTACGGGAGGCACTGTCACGAACGCAATTCCATGTGCGATTGTAACACCGGCCGCGCGACTGCATGATCAGCATTTTAGAAGGAGCGATGCATGGGAATGGGAGCAGCGGCGGTCCAGCGGCTCAGCGCACTCGTATGCGCCACCGTTTTCATCGGTCTCATGGGGCCGCACGCGCAGGCGCGCACCCAGAAACCGCCGTTGCACGGCCGGCACTGGATGGCGGTTACCGGCAAACCGCTGGGAGCGACGGCCGGGGCGATGATCTTTCAGAAGGGCGGCAACGCGGTGGACGCTGCCTGCGCCATGATCGCAGCGACCGCCACCATGTGGGACACGCTCTCCTGGGGCGGCGAGACTCAGGCTCTCATCTACAACCCCAACACGGGCAAAGTCATAGGCATCAATGCGCTGGGTGTCGCACCGACGGGAGCGACGCCTGAGTTCTTTCGCAAGCAGGGAATGAAGTTTCCGCCCGAGTTTGGCCCACTCGCTGCCGTGACGCCGGGTACGCCCGGGGGCCTCATGACCATGCTGGCGGAATACGGCACGATGAGTCTCGCGGAAGTGTTGGCGCCCGCGATCGAGATGGCCGACGGGTATCCGATGGAGCAGCAACTGTCCGATACCATCGAGCAATATAAAGACAAAATCTCGCAATGGCCCTATTCGAAGAGCACGCTCCTCATCCACCCCGGTGAGGCGCGCGAGGGCCCGCACGCGGGCGAGATCTTCCGCCAGCCCGAGCTTGCCGCGACTTTGCGGAAACTCGTGGCGGCGGAGCATCAGGCGCGGGCTCGCGGCAAGGATCGCAAGGCCGCGATCTACGCCGCGTATGATCGTTTCTACAAAGGCGACATCGCTCAGGAGCTGGTGCGCGGAACGCGGGAGCAGGGCGGCCTCTTCACGATGCAGGACCTGGCCGACTGGAAAGTCCACATCGAAGAGCCCGTGCACACGAGCTACAAGGGAATCGAGGTTTACAAGCTCACGACTTGGGTGCAGGGACCCGTGATGCTCCAGGCGCTCAACATCCTCGAGAACTTCGACCTCAAATCTATGGGCTACGACAGCGCCCGCTACATCCATACGCTGTATCAGGCGATGAACCTGGCGTTCGCGGATCGGGACTTCTATTACGGCGACCCGGATTTTCCGCCGGCATCACCGATCAAGGGACTGCTCTCCAAGGACTATGCGCGCGAGCGCGCGAAACTGGTGCTGCCGGACCACAACGATCCGGACATCCGCCCCGGCGATCCGTATCCGTATCAGAGCGGCACGAACCCCTTCGGCGCCGTCCTGCGTAACTGGCATAGCAGGATGCCCGTTGCCGCGCCGTCCGCGGCTGCGCAATGGAGTCCGACGGCACTCGCCGAGTACGACCGCACCTTCAGACTCGGAACGACGAGTGTCGAGGCCACCGATGAGCAGGGGTGGGCGGTGTCGGTCACTCCGAGCGGCGGCTGGACGCCTGCGGTGATCGCGGGGCACACGGGTGTCGGTCTGAGTCAACGGATGCAGAGCTTCGTGCTCGATGCCAGCGACAATCCATTCAACGTGCTGCAGCCCGGCAAGCGGCCGCGGGCGACGCTCACTCCGACGCTGGCCCTGAAGGACGGCAAGCCGTTCCTGGTGTTCTCGGTGCAAGGGGGCGACACGCAGGATCAGAACCTGCTGCAGTTTTTCCTCGATGTGGTCGAATTCGGCATGACGCCGCAGGAAGCTACCGAGGCAGCGAACATCACCAGCTACCAGATGCGCGACTCGTTCGGAGCACATGAGTCGCTACCTGGCCGGCTCACGCTCAACACCGCAACGCCCCAATGGGTGCGCGACCAACTCGTGCACATGGGCTACAAGCTCGACTTCGCCGAACGCAGCTCGGGCCCGATCAACGCGATCGAGCTCGACCGCGTGCACGGAACGATGTGGGGCGGCTCGAGCAATCATGGCGAGGATTACGGCATCGGCTGGTGAGGCATGCCGGGCAGGCATCGCTGGTATAGATTTGCGCCGCGATTCGCATTCAACGTAGCAGGGTGAGCCATGGCTCCCAGTCCACTCAAGCTGATTTCCTCGATGGCGACCCGTGAAGTGCTGACCGAGCTCATCTCCCGGTATCAGCAAGGCACGGTACAACGGGTAGCTGCTGAAGCCGCGGGCGGCGTTGACGTCGCTAAGCGCGTGCAGGCTGGCGAGGCGCTGGATATCGTCGTCCTGGCAAGGAATGCCATCGACAAGTTGATCGCGGACGGTAAGCTGCTGGCCGGCAGTCGTGTGGATCTCATGAAGTCCGGCGTAGCGATTGCCGTGCGCTCCGGCGCACGCAAGCCGGATATTGCCACCGAAGAGGCAGTGAAACGCGCGGTGTTGGCCGCGAAGACTCTGAGTTACTCGACCGGGCCAAGCGGCGTCTACCTGGAAAAGATGTTCGAGCGTTGGGGCATCCTTGCGCACATCCGCAGCCGCATCATCGTGCCGCCTCCCGGCGTACCGGTGGGGTCGCTGGTGGCCAGCGGAACGGCCGAGCTCGGATTTCAGCAGTTGAGCGAGCTGCTGAACCTCGCGGACATCGACGTCCTGGGTCCCCTGCCGCCGCCGATCCAGACCGTCACGATCTTTTCCGGCGGTGTGTCCGTCAATTCGGGCAAGCCCGAGGCCGCGCGCGCACTGCTGGTCTACCTGGCATCCCCGGCAGCCGCGGACGCGAGGCAGCGGCATGGAATGGAGCCCGCCTGAGCGCAGCAGTGGACGGCGCCACGCCCGCGCGCCGCCCGCTGTGCCATCAGCCCTCGATCAGGTGCGTTCCATGCGTGATCGCCGCACCGGCACGCAGCGCTGCGGCAATGAAGGTGACCTCGGCAAGCTCCTCTTCAGTGGCGCCCGCCTTGCCCGCCGCTTCCCTATGGATCGCGAGGCAATAGGGGCACTGAGTGGTCAACGCGACCGCCAGCGCCATCAATTCCTTGTATTTTTTCGGAATCGCGCCATCCGCCAGTGCCGCCTGGTCGAAAGCGCGGAAAGCCTGCCACGCCCCCGGCGCTTTGGCGCCGAGCAGCGGCAGCTTTTTGATGTTGGCCATGTCGTACATAGGCAGTACCTCGTGTTGGATTTTCAGCATGGGAGGGGCTCCCGGCCGGACGAATATACCCGCGGACCAAGGCGGCTTTGCGCGGGTTTTCCGTTGCGCAGGGGCGGAGCCCGGATTTCATTATGTGATCACGAAATGCAATGCTGTCCGATGCGGCGCGCAGGGCGAAACGAAATATTCTCAATGTCCCGTCTCCCGTTGTTCGGTTTGCCGCTCGCGGCGCACGTTCAGGACAAAGATGACACTCCTTGAGACAGCGCCCATCCGGCCGTGTTGTATGCGAACGCATGCGGCACGCGCAGGCGAGGTTACGGTCTCGCCCAAGCAGGGGCGAATCTCTATGGCGCGTTGCGCGCTGCCGGCGTGCCGCTGACGTTGTGTTCTACCCGCGCGTGGCGCAAGGTTGGCCAAAGTACCGGAAAGCGGACCGGTCGCTGCGGGTAACAAGCAGGCGCTCGGCAATGTGTTTGATCGCCGGCGGATGAATCGGCCAGATGGTGGCGATCCCTGGAGTCCCGCGCGTGTTACCTGCAGGGGCAAGCTTGTGCGCTGCATCGCCGCGCCAGGCATCAATGAAAACGGGTGCCACGCTGCCGGGCGGGCTCGCCGGTGTTTTCGAAAACCTCTTGCCGCTCGAATCCTGATTCCGTTGCGGACGCGGTCATGTTGTACGCAGCGGCGCAGGCAGCAGTGTGTTGCAGTCCATGACGGATCTGCGCGATGAGCGCAAGACCGAGTCTGAATATTCCACCGCGTGAGCATGGGCCTTGACCTCAGTCAAATCTCCCGAGCGTGCTACAAGGGATCAGAGGCATGAGTTGGCGTGAGCAGGTACAATTAGTGCAACTTGCTCGCTGCGTTTC
Source organism: Gammaproteobacteria bacterium (assembly GCA_028293805.1). Classification (GTDB taxonomy): domain Bacteria; phylum Pseudomonadota; class Gammaproteobacteria; order Steroidobacterales; family Steroidobacteraceae; genus 13-2-20CM-66-19. The sequence goes on along the minus strand of JAQGOC010000363.1, from coordinate 70,798 downwards.
GTAGCATAACGGTATAAGCTCAGCACGTCGTACGGGCGCGAGCCAGTGCGACGTGTTTGCTTTGGTGTGCAGCCTCTGCGCTGCCAGAGGACAGCTCCTGCATGCCGCAACAGACCTTTCATGGTCCAGCCAAATCGGGCGGCGGTACGCCCATGCGTATACGAAAGCGGACTGCGGGGGCTGCTCGAAAACCGCCGGAAACAGTTGCGACGGCCTCGACGCCGTTGCGCTTTGCGCTGGAGGCGCTCGGCGGAGGAGGGCATGTGTGCTCTCTTTACGAAGCCCGACAGGGATGCCCGGACATCCTCGAGACATTCCTGGAAGTCGGAATCGCGCGGGGCGAAAAGTGTCTGTGCGTGGTCTCGGCCGGCGCGGAGAAATCGTTTCGCGCAACGCTGCGTGCCGCAAGCCCGCAGATCGACCGTGCTGTGAAAGCCCAAGCTGTCGATCTCACGACCATCGAGCGCGCGTATTTCACGCGCGAAGGTTTTCTTCCACAGCGCGCGCTCGACTTCTGGCGCAAGTCCGCCCGACGGGCAATAGCTGAAGGGTTCACGGGCCTGTGCGGCATCATTCAAGTCGATCGAGCTCTCGGTGACGCGGCGGTACTCGCGCATTGGATCGACTACGAGAACCACTTGACACCGGCGCTGGCGAAAAACGGCGTAACGATCCTCTGTTTGTACAATCGCTCGGTGCAGTCGGGGGAGTTCGTTCGGGACGCCTTCCTGGCTCATGCGATCGTCGCTCACCGGGGCGGGATCGGAAAAAACACCTTTCATGTCCCACCCGAGGAATACGCCGCGCCCGACAAGGCTGATCGCGAGGTGCATCGAATGCTTGCCAGCCTGGGAGAGCTCTGGCGCCGCGAAGGAGTACCGCGGCCCGCGGCCGGGGAGCTGGCGCAGAAGCCAAACCGGCGCCTGAGCCCATTGTTGCGCAGTGTAAAGGCCTGCAAGCACGTGATTCGGGCGCTTGCTGACGAGCTGCGGGAGCACGAGCGGGAAGAGCGACAACTGCGGCGCTATGTGGACTACCTCACCCTGGGTCAGCAGCTCAACCGGACGGGCACCTGGGCCTGGGACTGCTCATCCGGAGAGTTGTTCTGGTCCCGGGAGCATTTCAGAATCTTCGGCCTGGATCCCACCCGTACCGATGTCTCCCCGCAGCTGTTTTTTCAGAGGATTCATCCGCAGGATCGAGCTCGCGTCGAGCAGGAGTTTCACCAAGCGGTGCATGCCGGGCACGACTTCGACAGTGAATACCGCATCGGCCGTCCCGATGGAGTGATCAAGCACGTTCACAGTTGCGCTTACCCGGTTTTCGGCAGGCCAGGGGAGCTCACTGAATACGTCGGCACGGCCGCGGATGTCACGGAACGCAAGCACGGCGAGGAGTCTGTAGGCAGCATGCAGGCAGAGCTGGCCCGGGCCACTCGCGCTGTGACGCTGGGCCAACTGATGGCTTCCATCGCGCACGAGGTGAATCAGCCTCTCGCGGCTCTCGTTGCCAATGCCAATGCGGCCCTGCGCTGGCTAGCGTGGGAGGAGCCGCAAATCGGCCGGGCTCAACAGGCGCTTACGCGCATCGTCAAGGACGGCAACCGGGCGAGCGAGATAATCGAGCGCATTCGAGCCCTCGTCAGGAAGTCAGATGCGCGGCGCAATCCCTTGAGCTTGAACTCAGTGGTCCGCGAGGTGATCGTGCTCCTGAAAACGGAGCTGCGCCGAAACGACGTCGTGGTGCGGACGGACCTCGCCGAGCCTCTGCCACCGATCCTGGGCGACCAAGTGCAGCTACAGCAGGTGCTGCTCAACCTCGTCATGAACGCGGTCGAAGCGATGAGCTCCGTCAACACGCGCCCTCGGGCGCTTGCCATCACCACGGCATCGGACAGAACGGGCGTCGCGGTCTGTGTGGAAGATCGCGGCATCGGCCTCGATGACCGTGTGCTGGAGCGTGTCTTTGAGCCCTTCTATTCCAGCAAGCCGCAGGGGATGGGAATCGGCCTCGCGCTCAGCCGCTCCATCGTGGAGGCCCATGGCGGGCGGCTGTGGGCCATGCGTAACACCGCACCAGGGGCCACATTTCAGTTCAGATTGCCACTTGCCGGAGCCGCTACCAAGTGAAGCCGGGGGAACCCATCGTGTTCGTCGTCGATGACGACGCTTCAGTCCGGGAGGCCCTGGCGAGCCTGATCGGCTCCGTGGCCCTGCGTGTGGAGTGTTTCGCCTCGTCGGGGGAGTTTTTGCGGCGCCGCAGGAGTGAAAACCCCTCATGTCTGGTCCTCGACGTGCGCATGCCCGGCCTGAGTGGTCTCGACCTGCAGCGCAAGCTGGCTCGTGCGGAGCAGCAGATCCCTATTATCTTCATCTCCGCGCATGGCGACATCCCGATGGCCGTGGAGGCCATGAAAGCAGGGGCGATCGAGTTTCTCCCCAAACCCTTTCGCGACGAAGATCTGCTGGATGCCATCCGGCAGGCGCTTTACCGGGATGAGGCGGCAAAGGCGCGGCGTTCCGAGGTCACCGGAATACGCACCCGGCATGCGCGGCTTACTGCACGGCAGCATCAGATCATGACGCGGATCGTGGAAGGCAAGCTCAACAAGCAGATTGCCGCCGAGCTCGAGCTTAGCGAGAACACGATCAAGGTCCATCGCCGCCGCATCATGGACCGGATGGGGGCCTCCAGCGTCGCCGAACTCGTGCAGATGATCGAGCGACTCGGCTAAACCGTGGCGTCGATCAAAGCAACCACGGGCCGTTTCGGCCGATCCTACGCTTGCGGATAACGGTGTCCGCGTGATGCGGGAGCGGACCCTCTCGAGCGATGGCCAGGCGGAAGCGACAGTTTTTCGTTGCGGTCGTAGACGACGACACCGCGATGCGCGCGGCGACCCAGGACCTGCTCAACTCGCACGGCTTGCGGACGCGCGGCTTCGCGAGCGCGGAGCAGTTCCTGAGCTCGAGGGACGGCTGCAAGGCAGGCTGTCTGGTTCTCGATATGCGGCTTCCGGGCATGAGCGGCCTGGAGCTGCAGCGCGGTCTGCGTGTGCGGGGCCTGGCCATTCCGGCTATCTTTGCCACCGCCGAACAAGACACCGCCGGACAACTACAAACACAGCTGTTGCAGGCCGGTGCGGTGGCGGTGCTGCGCAAGCCATACGATGCCGAGGAGCTCTCGCGGCTGGTGGGGACGGTGTTTTCTGCCTGGCGACAGGCCTGAGGCGAGTCGGCGAGGAACACCGGAAAGGGTGCCCCCGTTAAACCAAGGTGTACTGGCTCGCGTATGGGTCTCCCCATAGTGTGCGCCCATCGCGATGCGCTCACGCAAGAACACCGAGGATCGTGTGGACATTCCCCCGTCAGCGTCGATTCGCGAGCTTCAACGACACAACTCACTCGGAGCCCTGGAGGGCCTGGCGACCGTCGCCCGCCACGGCGTCGGCGAGTCGATCTACCGCTTCAACGATCCGAACGAACACTGGTTCAGGATCATGCAGGGGGCCGCGCGCATGAGTGCGCTGACCGGAGACGGGCGCCGGCACATCGTGGACTTCGCCATGCCCGGTGACCTGTTCGGATTCGGGCTCTCCGGCGGCCGCCGTTTTTGCGTCGAGGCGATCGTGCCGGCGACTCTCATAGCCCGCTATCCGCGTCGCGGCGCCGAACAGCTGGCCGATGCCGATCCGCAGATCGCACGAAATATCCGGGAGGTGGCGTTCGAGTCGATTTCCCGTCTGCAGCGGCGCATGGTCACTCTCGGACGCACTAGCGCGCTCGAGAAAGTCAGTACGTTCCTGTTGGAGATGGCAGACCGCAGCCACATTGAACCGACTCAGACGGTGTTCCTGCCCATGTCGCGATATGACATCGCAGACTACCTCGCCATGGCGGTGGAGACCGTGAGCCGGACTCTCACGGAACTGCGCGCTCGTCATATGATCGCATTCGCTGCCGTCCGGCAGGTGCGCATCTGCGATCGCAGCGCCTTGGAAGAAGTCGCCGACAGGCTGCCTGAGCCGGCAGCACATCCAACCAGGACACCGGGCGGATGCGTCCGCCACGCGGGCCAGCTTCCGGCCGACCGCTCCGCGAGGCTCACGCGATCGGGGCCGGTATGCGCTAAAACGGCCGGAGAATTGACTCCGGTCAATGCTGACGGCTGCCGCTCGCACGACTGTTGAGTTTCGTTAGAACGGGGAGCGACTGAACATGCGGAATGACGGCGACGTAAAGCGCGACGTGGAAGATGAACTCAAGTACGACGCCGACGTGGATGCGACCGATATCGGCGTTTCCGTGAAGAATGGCGTCGTGACACTGAGCGGATTCGTGCACAGTTACGGACAGAAGCTGCAGGCCGAGGCGGACGCGAAACGTGTTGCCGGCGTGATGGCGGTGGCGAATGACATCGAAGTGCGCCTGCCTTCCACCGATGCGAGACCGGATCCGGAGATCGCGCGCGACCTGGTCGCGCAGCTCATGTTGGAATTGCCATATTCATATGAGGAGATCAAGAGCGTCGTCAAGAATGGCTGGGTGACCCTCGAGGGCGAGGTGGAATGGAATTATCAGCGTGTGAAGGCTGAGAGTACGGCTCGGCACGTCAAGGGCGTGCTGGGCGTGAGCAATCTCATCGGAATCGCGCCGCGGGTGAGTCCGACCGAGGTCAAGGCAAAGATCCAGAATGCGTTGCGGCGCAGCGCTCAACTCGACGCGAATCGCATCGACGTCGATGCCAACGGCAGTGAAGTGGTGCTGCGAGGGACCGTCCGTTCCTGGGCGGAGCGCGAGGAGGCGCAGCGGGTTGCCTGGCTGGCTCCCGGCGTCACCAAAGTCGACAACCGTATCACCGTCAGTTATTGAGAATTCACGCATCTGAGGCTTTACAGACGGGAGGAACGATTGCTGTGCGCGCTACCGAGACACAATTTCATTGGCTGGCCAATTCCCTTTCGCAGCTCATCTGGGGCGTGGATGCGGCCGGACGGCTCACCTACGGCAATTCGGCCTGGTATGCGTTTACTGCGATCGGTGAGGGGGCCCGCTTCCTGGAGAGCTATCTGCCGGCGCTGCACCCCGCAGACCGGTCCCTCTGGAGGCACACGTGGGAGCATGCTGTCGCGGCCGGTGAGCCGTATGCATTGGAGCGTCGCGTGCGCTTCACGCCCGAATCCAACTACGTGCGGCAGCTCGAATGGGGCAACCCCATTCTCAACGGCAGTGGCAGAACCGGCGAATGGCTCATCATCGCAACCGACGCGGACGAGAACGAGCGCGTCATCGTACAGTTGCGCCGCTGCATCGAGCGCAAGGACAAGTTTCTGGCGCTGGCCGCGCACGAGATGCGCGGCCCGCTGGCACCGATTTCAAGTGCGTTGAAACTACTGCGGCACCATATGGACGAGCCGGCGATCGTCAACAAATCGTGCGCGACGATGGCGCGCCAGGTTGCGCAGCTCGTGCGCCTCGTCGACGATCTGTTCGATCTCGCCCGCGCGCAGAACGCCCAGATCCCGCTCAGTCGCGCGGCGATCGATCTCGAAGCGACGCTTGCGGCCGCCATCGAGGCTGCCCAGCCGATGATCGCATCGCGTGGGCATCAGCTGACGGTCGTAACACCTCCCGACACGACGGTCGTAGACGGCGACGCGGGGAGATTGACGCAGGTATTTGCGAATCTGTTGATCAACGCCGCGAAATTCACCGACGACAGCGGCCGGATCTGCGTTCTGGTCGAGCGGGAATCCGCTTGGGTCCTGGTCAAAGTGCGCGACACGGGCATCGGCATCGCGCGTGAGATGTTGCCGCGTGTGTTCGATGCATACGTGCAGGCCGAGCGCGGTGCCGGCGCAGCAAAAGGCGGTCTGGGGCTCGGACTCACGCTTGCCCGGCATTTGATCGAGTTGCACGGCGGGACGCTCAACGCCTTCAGTGAAGGGCCGGGACGCGGCAGCGAGTTCGTGGTGCGTCTGCCGGCCGCGTGCGGGCCGGAGCGCATCGAGGGGTGTGTTGCGAAGACGCGCAATTCCTTTGCTGCCCTGATGTGAAGGCTATTGTGAAGGCTTTGCGGCCCTGACGTGCAGGCTCGGCGGACAGTCGCCGCGCGGGAGATCGCGGGCGAATATCGGCGCCGAGCCCCGCTAGATGACTGTGCCGAACTCCGCCGATGGCAGCCTTTCGAATGGGCCACCCCTACGGATGGCCCACCCGGGTGGGCGCCCAGACGGCTCAGACGCCCCGAGAGGCGGCCGCGGGTGCGTTCGTTCTGGAGGCGATCGCGAGAGTTGTGTTCGTCACACCGGTAAAGATCAGATTGATGCCGAGTAACAGACCCGTAGCCCAAAGCGCGGTGGCGGGCCACCCCAGCAATAGAACGACTCCCACAACGATGCTGGCGATACCGGCGGCGATGAGCCATCCCGAGCCGTCAACGGGCCGGACCGTCATCCCGAACACGATGCGCAGGGTACCGTCGGCGATGAACAGGACTGCGATCAGCACCGCCAGCGTCAAGGCGCCGCTAATGGGATAGAGCACCACGAAAAGTCCCGCGAGCGTATAGAGCACCCCGCCGAGCCCGTACCAGGCCGAGCGCGGCCAAGTCCGTACCTTGAATGCGTGAACGAGCTGCAGGATTCCCGTCATGAGCAGCAGCGCGCCAAAGATGCCTACGGCTGCAATGGAGGCGATGGCGGGGACCGCAATGGCAATGCCTCCGGCAATGATCTGCACGATGCCCAGCGCCAGCAACCACCCCCGGCGATGTCCGAGTGTCGTCGTACCCAAATTTCCGGTATCAGTGATAGTCGCCATGCCGCGCTCCTGTGTTGCCGCGCTCCTATTGGTGACGACAGATCGTAAATAGCCCCTCCCGCCCAGTCCTTGACGCCCGTCAATTCACGAGCAACACCTCCACGTTCCCCTTGGGCCTTTCGACGTTCATGCCCACCGTACCCGCGTACCGCTGTAGCACGAGGTCGGCGGTGGCGCGGCCGATCTGCAGGTTGCGAATCGACAAGCGGTCCAGCCCGTCGGGCAGGCGAGGATGCTTGACTACGATGCGATTCCGGTCGGCATCGATGCTCACCCCGAGACAGGACTGCAGGAGCATGAACACCGATCCGGCGGCCCAGGCTTGGGGTGAGCACGCAACGGGATAGCTCGTCGGGGGCTTGGCGCCACGCCGGCGGAATCCGCAGAACAGCTCCGGCAGGCGGCTCGAGTCGAAATACGTCGAAGCCTCTAGCTGCGATCTCATGATGCGCGTCGCCAGAGTCTTGTCCTGGCGGGAGTTCAGGCCCGCGGCGATGAGCGCATTGTCATGCGGCCAGATGGAGCCGTTGTGATAGGACATGGGGTTATAACGCACCTCGATATCGGCCAGGGTGCGAACCCCCCAGCCCGAGAAAAAGACATCGTCATGCAAAGCCTTGACGATGGCGTCGGCGTGATCGGCCCGAGCGATGTCCGCGAACAGGCAATGGCCTGCGTTCGAGCTGCGTACGCGGCAGGGTTCCTTGTTGCCGTCGAGCGCAAGCGCATACATCGCGATATCCGCGCACCAGAAGCGCTCGTGGAAGCGCTCTTGCAACGTGCGTGCCGCCTCGAGCAACGTGCGTCTGCGGTCCGCCTGCCCCATGACATCCGCCAGCTCGGCCGCAGTCACGAACGCCGCAAAGGCATAGCCCTGAACTTCGCAGAGGGCTATGGGCCCCTCCGCGAGTCGGCCGTCGGCGTGGAACACGGAGTCATGCGAGTCTTTCCAGCCCTGCTGAATGAGTCCGCCGGCGGAGTACCGCTGATATTCGATGAATCCATCCCGATCCGCATCGCCATAGCGTTCGAGCCACTCGATCGCAGCCAGTACGTTCGGCCACAGCGACTCCACGAAAGCCTTATCGCCGGTCCGACGGTAATAGGCCCCCGCCAGCATCACGAACAACGGCGTCGAGTCGACGCTCCCGTAGTAGCAGCCGAAGGGAACCTCGCCCAGGGCGGCCATTTCGCCGCTGCGCGCCTCATGCAGGATTTTGCCCGGCTCGGCGTCACGATTGGGGTCGCGTATCTTGGCCTGGGTTTGCGCCAGGAACGTCAGCACGCCGCGAGCGATATTCGGGGAGAGCCAAAGGCACTCCAGGGCGGTAATGATGCCGTCACGGCCGAATGTCGTGTCGAACCACGGCACGCCCGCGTAAGGATACAAGCCGGCGGGTGTGGAGGTGAGCAGCATGCCCAGATCCGCCGTCGAACGAGTAAGCCACGCATTCAACTGTTCGTTCGATGTGTCGATCACGCATCGCAGTGGGTCTTGTTCCGCATGAGCTTTCTCCGCTTCCTGAAGAGCGGCGGGTTGGGAAAGGCGCGGCCTCCGGGCCGCCTTCTGCGCGCCTGCAGAGGCGGCTTCACAATAGATATCCAGCGAGAACACCTGCTCGCTGTGGGCGTCCATCCGCAGCTGCAGTTGGATCCCTGATTCGCTGACCGCATACGGCTCCGGTTTGCATTCCAGGTGCGTGCGGCGGTTCACGCGGTCCAGTCCTTCGTATCCAAGCGTGACGAAGTTGGCGCCGGTGCGCGGCTCGAGCAGACGGCCCCGCCGCGGTCGCTGCTGCCCGCGAATTTCGAAGATGTCGGCGTAGTCCGCGGAAAATCCGATCGCAAGCGTAATCTCGAGCGGCTCGTTGATGAAGTTGCGAACGTGGATGCGCTCGTGACAGGTATCGCGCCAGATCAGCTTGGAGCGATACACGTGCAGGCTGCCGCGTGGCAGGATCACCCGGCCATCGAAATACACGTCCGGGTTGGTGAGGTCGGCAGACATCAGCAGATTGTCCCGGTGTACGGCCGAGCTCAGCAGGAGCGGGCGGGCGCCCAGGAGCTTCAGCGTCAGCTGCGACAGGAAGCGCGTGCCACGGTGATAAAGTCCTTCCTCGTGCCGGGCATGGGCGTCGATGTCGCCAAAGTCATTGAACAGGCCGAAGGTCTCATCGTGCTTCAGGACGCGCAGCCGCTCCGGAACCGGGACTTCCGGAGCCGGGATGTAGTAGCGCTCTACGCTTTCGGTCACGCCCTGAGGCGACAAGGCTGTTGTCTCGCTGATTGATAAGCGGCGCAGTATTCCTTCGACATGCGTGCGACATGAAAGCGCTTTTCAAACATCTCGCGGCAGCGCGTGCGGCTGAGCTTGGCAACGCGCTCGACACAGGTTACGGCCGTGTCCAAGTCATCGACCATGAAGCCGGTCACGCCCTCGTCTATGACCTCAGGCACGGATCCGCAGCGGAATGCGATGACCGGAGTACCGCAGGCCATGGCTTCGATCATCGCGAGCCCGAAGGGCTCGGGCCAGTCGATGGGGAACAGCAGCGCAAGCGCGTCTCCCAGAAAACGGGTCTTCTCAAATTCGCTGATCTCCCCGACAAATTCAACCAGCGAGTCATCGACCAGGGGCGCGACCTTCGCATTGAAATACTCCTGGTCGGCGGAGTCGATCTTGGCCGCGATCTTCAGCGGGATCCCGGTTCGGCGCGCGATTGCGATCGCCCGCTCGATGCCCTTTTCCTGGGCAATGCGGCCGAGAAAGGCCAGATAGCGGCCCGGTACCTCGGTCGGCGTGTGCAGCTCGGGGGGCAACCCGTGATGCACCGTAGCCGCCCAATTCGCCCGCGGCAGGGGCTGCCGCTGGGCGTTGGAGATCGAGATCAGCGGCTGCTCGCTGAACTCTCCATACAGGGCCGCCAGTCCGGCGGTGTCGAGCCGTCCGTGAAGCGTGGTCATCGAGCAGACGTTCGGGCAACGGCGCGCGAGCGGCAGATGCAGCCTGTCAGTGTGAAAGTGGATCACGTCGAAGGAGCCGGCGCGCCGGAATACTTTTTCCAACATCAGGGCATGCAGCGCGAAGGCATCGGGCTGGGCAGGGTCGAGCCGCAGCGCCCGGTCACAGACGGATACCAGCTGGGCGGCAGTCACCGAATCCCCGCTGGCGAACAGCGTGACCTCGTGGCCCTGCCGGACGAGGTCTTCGGTGAGATAGGAAACGACGCGCTCTGTTCCCCCGTATAGCTTGGGGGGCACGCTCTCGAATAGCGGAGCGACCTGGGCGATACGCAACGGCTGACGAATGGGGCTTGCAGTCATATTTGGCCACGGTAGGACATACTCCCGGATGAGGGAGCAATGCTTATGCCCAGGTCGCTGGCGCGGCTGATTCACATCAATTCACGGGCCGCCGGCGGGCGCTAGAATCGCTGCGCTTCCCGCGACGGGAGGTCCTCCAGCCACGACGCAACGATCCGGGATATATAAATGAGTTCCTTGCCGCGTGTTGGCGGCCTGACCCGGGAGAGGATCGCACGCGAGTTCGACGATCGCGGTCCGGAAGTCTGCCGCACCGAGATCACACTCGATCTCGAGGCGAACAATCCGGAGCTGCTCGACATGGCCTCGCGCTGCGCGCGCGACGTCGGTGATTTCACTCGCATCATGACGGGCTTCTGCATGTTCTACCGGCTGCTGACCGCGGAGGCCCGCGCCGCCCTGGGTCCATCCGCCAATCGCGGCGACAGGCAGCAATTGAGTCTGCTGCCGCGGGTCGCGCCCGCCACTCGCGCCGACATCGTCAAGCGCATCGATTCCATCGGCTCGCAGGAGTTCACGCGCGAGGCGATTACGGAGCTCGAGCGCAACAATCCCGAGTTGCTGCTCATGGCGCACCATTTTGCCGAGGATCAGGCCGATTATGGCGGAGTGATACAGGGCTTCGCTCTGCTGTACGCGAGCCTGTTGGCGCAGGCCGCTCAAGAACGCGGTATCCTTCACTAGCCGCCGGATTCGCGATCCAATGCGCCGAGCAGCGTCGGCAGGTCCCAGGCGCCATCGTATCGAACGCTGTTGATGTAGAACGTCGGAGTGCCATTCACGCCGCTGCGCACCCCGGTCATGAAGTCTTCCCGCAAACGCGGCACGTGGACATGTCCCGTGAGCTCGCGGTAGAACGAGGGCATGTCGAGGCCGATCGTGGCTGCGGCAGCTACGAACAGATTATCCGTGAGCGGGGTTTGCGTGGTGAACAGCGTGTCGTGCATCTGCCAGAACTTTCGCTGGGTGCCCGCAGACTCGGCCGCTTCGGCCGCAGTTTGCGCGTGGGGATGCACCGTCGTGAGCGGAAAGTGCCGAAACACGAAACGCAGCCGGCTCTGCAGCTGCGCCTGAACCGTGTTGACGACCGCATGGGCGGCATGGCAGTACGGACACTCATAGTCGCCATACTCCAGGAGCGTCACGGCGGCGGATGCCGGCCCGCGGATGTGATCTCGCTCCGGCGATACGGGCATGGCCAGTGTGGCGCTCCCGTGAGTCGTATTCATGGGCTCGTCCTTTCAGCAAAGCCTCAATGGTGACGGGCTGACTGCCGCCCGCCTTGATCGTCATCAAAACTGTTGTACGGTTTTCCAAGGCGCCATGCGTCCGCAGCCAGGCGGCCGCGAGTCGACTGACGCCGGTCAATGCCGAGAACGCCGGGGGCGCGCACTGTGCCAGCGAATACTGGAGGCTCATCATGACCATCCGCAGACTCGAGCGCAGCGATTGGACTGTTTTCTGCATTCGAGCCTCGCGAGGCTATCTCGGTAAGCAGGTGGACATCGAGGTTGCTTCGCTGGATATAGGTGCACAGATCGAAGCGCATGGGTTGCCGCTGGCCGGAATGTCCTACGATCCGAAGAGCGACGTGCTCGAGTTGCTCGTCGGTGAGCACGAGCACCTCATCCAGGCGCCGCGCGAGTTCTATGTCGATGAGGAACCGCTCGGCGTTGTCAGCCTGCAGATCGTCGATGCCGACGGTGTGCGGCAGATCGTCACGCTGCGGGAACCCTTGATGCTGCCGGGGCCCTATCTGAGCGAGTAGTCGCCCTCGTGAGACCCGACAATGAGATCAGGCAGGAGGTCCAGGAGGGACTTGACTGGGACGCGAAAATTGGCGCGCGCGACATCGCCATAGCGGTGCGTAATGGCGTGGTGACGCTCGCCGGCTATGTACGCAGCTACGGCGAGAGAATGCAGGCGGAGGCGGACGTAAAACGCGTCGCCGGCGTGGTTGGTCTCGCGAATGACATCGAGGTGCGTCTGCCGCTGTTGGGCCGGAGGCCGGACCCTGAAATTGCGCGCGAAGTGGCTGCGGACATTCAGACCGAAATTCCTACCGTTGGCGAGCAGATTCGTGTGCGTGTAGCGGATGGACGGGTCACGCTCGAGGGTGAAGTGGACTGGCACTATCAGCGGGCCCGCGCCGAGGAGTTGGCGCGGCAGGCCAGAGGTATCAGGACCATCAGCAACGATATCGTCGTCAAGCCGCAGACTGCGTCCATGGAGATCAAGCGCAAAATCGAGGCCGCATTCAGGCGCAGGGCAGAGCTCGATGCTGAGGCCATCATGGTGGAAACAGCGGCCGGCGGCGCGATAATTCTTACAGGCGCGGTGCGTTCGTGGGCGGAGCGGGACGAGGCGGAGCGTATGGCCTGGTCGGCACCCGGCGTGACAAATGTTGAAAACCGCATTGAGGTCGTGGGGTAGCCGCGCGGTGCTGGCCAGGCGTTGATCGAAGCCGCTCGCGCAATGACTGACATCAAGAGGCGGATGGGACCGTGCTGCGCGAGTCGTGGCCAGCCGGCCACAGGCGATGGCCTGCGCGCGACGGCTGCGCGCCCAATTTGACGGGAATCAAGGCGGGGACGCTTGTGGGCGCCAAGATAGCGTGGTTTCCGGCCACTACCGAAGGAGAGTCGTTCATGAGTGTGCATGAGAATCCGAGCGGCGTTGTGCGCTCGACCCCGCTGCCACGTCCTTCCCAACTCAAATGGCTGCTCGTGCTGTTGGCGGGTGTCGCTGTGTCGGGCGTGCTCGGGCGGCCACGGCTGGACGCAGCGAAGGTGGCGCTCGTCGTCGTCGATGTGGTTGCGGTGGCCGATGGCTATCGCGCAAGCAAGCTGCGGGGCGCGACCGTCGTCAATTCGACGAACGAGAAGATCGGCTCGCTCGATGATCTGGTGGTCGGCAAGGATCGCGTGCTGTTCGCGATCGTACAGGTCGGTGGCTTTCTCGGCCTTGGCAGCCGCCTCGTCGCCGTCCCGTATACCGCACTGCAGATCAGTGATGAGGGCCGGCGCATCGTGCTGCCGGGGGCGACGAAGGAGCAGCTGAAAGCCCTTCCGGAATTCAAGTACCGATAAAGCAACGCGGGAGTACGTGATATGAGACTCGATTCAGACATTAAGCGGGACGTCGAGGACGAGCTACGCTGGGATCCGGACATCGACTCGACAGACATCGGTGTCGCCGCTCATAACGGGGTCGTGACGCTTTCCGGCTTCGTGCGCAGTTATCGGCAGAAGACGCAGGCGGAGCGCGACGCGAAACGTGTAGCCGGCGTGGTGGGGGTCGCGAACGACATCGAAGTACGACTGCCCGTGATCGATGAGCGGCCTGATCCGGATCTCGTTCGCGACGCCGTGAACGCGCTGAAGACGGAGCTGCCGTATTCGTCCGAGAACATCAGGGTGGTCGCCAAGAACGGCTGGCTCACGCTCGAGGGTGCTGTGGAGTGGAACTACGCGCGCGAGCGTGCGGAGAACGCCGTAAGGAATCTCCGGGGCGTTAAGGGGGTGACGAACGAGATCACGATAAAGCCGAAAGCGGCGCCTCACGAAATTCGCCGCAAGATCGAAGATGCGTTCCGCCGCAGCGCCGAGATCGATGCGAGTCGCATTACCGTGGAAGCCAACGGCAGCGAAGTCGTTTTGCGTGGCACGGTCAGGTCGTGGGCCGAGCGCCAGGAGGCCGAGCGTGCGGCCTGGGCGGCGCCGGGAGTGACCCGAGTGGACAACCGGATCACGATCAGTGTTTAGAGCGGTGCGCAACGCTGGCGCGTTTGCAACCTAACCGGTCGCACCAGGTGCACCGCGGGTGCCTCTGCCCCCACTCCCCACCCGCGGCGCACCTTTCTTGCCCTGAAGCACCCAAGGCGCCGGGTCAATCCCGGCGCCGCCTCATACACCGGAAGGAATTGCCATGCTCATCCAGAAATCGAAAGCTGCGGTCACCGGCAGCGTCGTCGTCATCCTGTGCTCGCTGGCGCTGAGTCCTTTGACACGGGCTCGCGATGCGCAGCCTGTCGTGCCGATGGGGGCGTTGGCGCACGCGACCGCTTCTCTCGAAAAAACCACGGGTGGCAAGGTTCTGGAAATCCGGCTCGCGGACAGGAAAGGCACACCGGCCTTCGAGGCCGCCCTCACGCGCAATGACTCAGTCGTTTACATGCGAATCGACTCGACCAGTGACAATGCCACCGAGATCAAGGTGAGGGATCTGCCGCCGTGGCTCATCAACTACCGTCTGGAAGCGTATGTGCGCAGCATCGCCAGAGCGCAAGTGCCGCTCGACGCCGCAATTGTCAAGGCGGAAGGGCGAGCACGCGCGCCCGCCATCGGGGCCGGTCTCGCAAAGCCGCTTGGCGGCACCAATGCGGTGCTGGCGTACTTCGTGGAAACCATGAATGACAGCAGGCGCCAGGTGTTGGCCGTCGATGCCCAAACCGGCGACTTCATTGCGAACCCGGATGCTCTTTACGAGCCGCACACCCCTGTGGAGCTGGCGCGACGTCTCGCGCCACCGTGAGACGAGATTCTCCGGCGCCTGCAAGCCGGGCATTGCGCGCGGCCGCGTCCACCGCCTCATTGGGCCAGATGGGCCTCCAGGCTCGTGAGCAAAGTCTTCCAGCCGCCCTCCGTGCGGGTAACGTACTCCTGGAACACGCCCTCATGAACCAACGTAAGTAGGCAACCGCCGTCCGCCGGCACAATATCGATAGTGACGCGCGTCACCTCGCGGGAGTATCGGGGCACTGAAAATTCGAACACCAGCCGCCGCGGCCGCTCGACTTCGAGATACTGCCCGGTGTGCTCCACATCCTCTCCATCACGCCGATCGACGATGGTGAAGCGGCCGCCGGGGCGTGCATCGATTTCGGTTCGCACGATGCGGCCCGTGGCCGTGGCGAACAGCCACTTACCGGCCTTGGCAGGCTCGATCCACGCGTCGAAAACACGCTCCGGCGATGCATTGAAACGATGGGAGACGCGCACGGTCGCCCGATCATCGCTGCTCATTTCTTAACCCTCCTCAGGCCGCGGCGGCCTGCGAGTTTCGCGACGTCGTCTTCCCCTTGCAGCATCTCATGCAATGCTGCGAGTTGGTCTGACCAGGCCCGCCGCTGAGCCTCGATCCAGGCGGCCACCTCGTTCAAGGGCCTCGTACTCAAAGACAGGAAGTGCTCACGACCCTCGAGCCTCCTGTGCACCAGCCCGGCGCGCTCCAACCTGCGGATGTGCTTGGATACCGAGTTCAGCGAAATAGCAAAAGGCGCGGCCAGATCGGTGACCCGTGCCTCGCCTTCCGCCAGTTTCGCCAGCAGGGCGCGCCGCGTCTGATCCGCGAGCGCGGCGAACGTATCATCGAGCTTGTGCGATGCGGTCATAGATATTCACCCAGTCGGATGAATATAATTCGAGGTCGCCGCGAAGTCAACGAGGGACGGGGTCCCGGCCCCCCGTAGGCGCCCCGGATTCCATTTCATTGTAGCTTTGCTCACACACCCGTGCAGTGCAGTGGAAACTGCTTCCAGTTGTGTTGCAAAAATTGCCGAAAGCGGCTGTTCACCGATTGCAGGAGTGTCAGTTTTACCGGCGCCGCGCGGCACGGAATCTGCGTCGTCGCAGGCAGGAGTAGCGCGGGAGAATCAACTGATCCAAGACAGCTTCGCAGACATCCTGGCGAAACTCACGGCGGCTCGCTGGTACATGGACTCGGTGACGACCGCCGATGCGGATGTGGCGCGCCAAAATCTTCGCAGGGCTCATCAGGCCTACCATGATGTCAGTCAGGTTGTGCGCCTGCGGGCTCTCGGCGGTGAGCAACACCGGCTAGTGCAAGAGCAGCTGGAGGAGCTCAGAGCGCGTCTGCAAGCGGCCGGGTTGGACATTTAGCGCGGCGTTCGCGGAACAAATACGCCGCACTCGCATGCGGCAACTCGCGCTGGCAAGCGGCGGCTATTCTTTGGATGGGTCGAGGGGCCGAAGCACGGCATCGCGCCCTGCCGGGCTCTCTTCTGACTTTCTCAGGTCCGCGCTTTCGATGCGAAACGCCGACCACCAGATGTCCGAGGCGGCTCCGCGCCAGGTTTCCATCTGGGGATGATAGACCGCGAACGGAATGCCATTGGCGGACAGCACCCGGCCGACGATCGAGAGCGACTGCAGGTCCTCGGAGACGCCGGTGGGATCTCGAGGGAGCCCGAATATGAGCCTGCATGCCCCTTCGAAACGCATCCCCGGCCAGCGGGTAGCTTGGTGAATCCAGCTGTCGTCGACAAAACTGGCCAGAGGCCCCATTTCGGGTGTCGTCCAAACCACTCCGCCGGTGAGGCGAAAATACGGTGCAGAGTCGGCGATGACCTTGGGCTGCTCGCCGATGAGAGTGAGACGCATCACGGATTTTGTAGTCAGCGCGGACGACCCCGTTCGGATTGCGTAGCAAGAATCGCTCCCGCGTCGCTGCCGGAAGACGCTACCATCGCTGGCTACCAAGGGGCTGGTTTGTAATCCTTCAGGAACTGGCCCCACACATGTG
This sequence comes from Gammaproteobacteria bacterium, assembly GCA_028293805.1. Lineage (GTDB taxonomy): Bacteria > Pseudomonadota > Gammaproteobacteria > Steroidobacterales > Steroidobacteraceae > 13-2-20CM-66-19. The sequence continues at coordinate 54,110 of JAQGOC010000363.1, read as the reverse complement.
TGCCCGTGAGCCGCCCGACGAAGATGGGGTCGACGACGCGCGCGGCGCCATCGATGATGTCCAGAGGCGGTGAGAAGCCGAGCTCGGCCTTGCGGGCCGCGTGGACGGCCGGATCCTCGTCGGTGACCCATCCAGTGTCGACGGCGTTCATGTGAATGCCGTCCTTCACGAAGTCGGGCGCGCTTGTGCGCGTCATCATGTTGAGCGCCGCTTTGGCCATGTTGGTGTGCGGGTGCTTGTCGGTCTTGATGGCGCGATAGAACTGGCCCTCCACTGCGCTGACGTTGACCACGTGCTTGTGACGTTCGGGCGTCCGCAACATGAGCGGCTTCAGGCGAGCGTTGAGAATGTACGGCGCGATGGCATTCACGAGCTGCACCTCGAGGAGCTCGGGCGTCTCTACCTCGTGCATGCGCAACCTCCAGCTATTGACCTCGCGCAGGTCGACCTGCTGCCGATCCTCATCGTAACGATCCGCGGGGAACAGGGCCTCGCCGCCGCGAAAGTCTTCATCGAGATAGCGCCGCTGCGAGAGCGCTGCGCTGTTGACAATCCCCTCGCCATGCGACCGCGCTGTTGCCGCTACAAGCGCGCCGAGAGTGTGCGCCTGCGTTCCCTCTATGGTCAGCCGTAACTCGTTATGACTCGCTAGCGGTCCCCGCCAGGACTCAGGAAGTACGGCAACGGATTCGGCTTCCCTGGCGAGCAGGTGCTGGAAAAAGCCCGCCGGTCGACGCACGGTCTGGCAGGCGTTATTGATGATGTAGTCGAGCCGTGGCAGTCGCTCGACGAGGAACCGTGTAAAGATCTCCACGCTCGGCGTGTGTCGCAGATCCAGACCGTGGATCTGCAGACGCTCGCGAAAGACTCGAAAATCCGCCTCCTTTGAGTACCGGTCAGCCGCGTCGACGGGAAAGCGCGTGGTGACCACGACGTACGCTCCGGCCCTCAGGAGTTTGAGGGAAGCCTGGAAGCCGATCTTGACCCGAGCACCCGTCACGAGCGCATAGTGCCCGTTGAGATCAGCCGTCTGCTCGCGCTTGGCGTAATTGAAGTCGCCGCAGGAATCGCACAGGCAGTCGTAGTAGCGATGCAGTTTCACAAAGTGCTTTTTGCAGACGTAGCAGGCGCGCTCCTGATGGAGCTCGGGGCGATCGTCGAGGTCTGCGGGCCTGGGCGGCTCGAGCCAAAGCGGTGCATACACTTCCGAGCGGCGCTGAATGCGCAGTCCGGCCTGCTCGGCGACCCTGCGATCGTGCTCTTTCGCGGCCTCGCGCTCGGCGCGTCGAAACGCCTTAGCCATCTTCACGAGGTCGTGCCGTTCGGGCTTCGCGATGAGCCCGGCGAACGTCAGCAGTTCGCGACGCTGCTCCTGCGTGAGCCGAGTGAGGTGCGAGCGATCAGCCTCGATTGCGCGCAGCACGCGCACGCACGCGCGTATATCGTCCTCGGAGAGTGTCGCGTCGGAAGCGGGATTGGTTTCGTCCATGGCGACATTGTATGTCGCCGCAGAATCGATCGCCTCCGGCCAGCCTATGTGCATCGGGGCTGCTGGCGTCGCCGGGGGGCTCGAAGCTGGGTCGTTTTCCAGGATCCTCATCGTTGATGCGCATGAACTGTCCGGGTATAGTGCGCCGCGCACAAAATCGGCCTTTCCATTCCTGGTGGATGGGTTGTAGCTATGAGCAAACGTAGGAATCAATACGCCCAGGAGATAGGACCCGCGGCTCCGGACTGGTCGGCGCGTCAGCGACCGCGGCGCGATGTCATGTTGGGGCGCTATTGTCGACTAGAGCCGGTCGACGTGGACAGGCATGCGCCTGAGCTCTTCTCGGCTTACATGGAAGCGCCGGACGGCCGTGATTGGACCTACTTGTCCGCGGAACGGCCGGAGACTCCGGAACAGTTCCGGATCTATCTCACGAAGCTGGCCGCGAGCGAGGATCCTCTGCACTTCACAATCCTCGACAGCGAGACGGGTACAGCGGTCGGCACCGCCGCATTGATGCGGATGGATCCGGCGAACGGTGTCATCGAGGTCGGCAGTATCACCTTTTCGCCGCGCATGAAACGGACGCGCGTCGGGACGGAAGCCATGTACCAACTCATGCGGCTCGCATTCGATGAGCTCGGCTATCGGCGCTATGAGTGGAAATGCGACAGCCTGAACGCTCCATCCCGAGCCGCCGCCGACAGGTACGGATTCACGTATGAGGGGTTGTTCAGAAACGCCGTCGTCTACAAGGGACGCAGCCGCGACACCGCCTGGTTCTCGATAATCGCGGAGGAGTGGCCGCGCGTCCGCACCGCCTTTCAATCCTGGCTCGACCCGGAGAATTTTGACCCGCGCGGCCGGCAATTGCAGCCGCTCCGGGCACTCCGGAAATGAGATGGCGCACGGAACGGGTCCCCGTCATACAGCACTGGCGGCGGTAACGGCGCACGAGGGGTCGACGTCACTTTCGCTACGCCCGGCCCTGGCGCTCGGAATGGGCCGCCGACTCGCTCTCTCGCAGAAATCGCTGTTCAAAGTCACGGGCGGATAGCGGCCTCGAGAGCAGAAACCCCTGCGCCTCGTGACAGCCACGCGCGCGCAGCCATTCCAGCTGGCCGGAACGCTCGATGCCCTCGGCTGTAACGATGAGATCGAGGCTTGCACCCAATGACAGGATCGCGTTCGCGATGGCCGCATCGCTTGCCGACCGATCTACGTTGTGCACGAACGCTTTGTCGATCTTGATCCGATCGGGTGGGAATCGGGTGATGTAGGCGAGCGAGGAATAGCCGGTGCCGAAGTCATCGAGGGCGATCCGGCATCCGAGCTGACGCAGTTTTTCGAGCGCATTGCGGACCACGGTGGAGTCCTTGACCAGCAGGGATTCGGTGATCTCGATCTCAATGAGCGAGGGCGGAACGCCGGCCGCCGCAGCCTCCGTCTCGAGCACTCGTGCCGGATCTCCATGCAGCAACTCCTTGCCGGACACGTTGATCGCAATCGGGACGGCACAGCCGCGATCCAGCCACTTGCGCAGCTGGCGGCATGCGGCACGCGCGACCCAGCTGCCCAGGTCGATGATCAAGCCGCTGTCCTCCGCAATCTCGACGAAGCGGTTCGGCGAGATGTCGCCGTGCTCCGCGTCGCTCCAGCGCAGCAGCGCTTCCACGCCCGCGACTCGATTATCGTGCAGCCGGAATTTAGGCTGGAACTGCAAGTGCAGCAGATCCTCCTGCACCGCGCGGCGCAGGCGGGCTTCGAGATCGAGCCAATCCCGCAACCGGCTGCTCATGGCCGCGGTGTATACGGCTACCGACGCCGTGGCACCGGTTTTTGCCTGATACATGGCTGTGTCCGCGTGCTTCAACACGGTGGCGACATCGTCGCCGTCGTCCGGATAGATCGCCAGACCGATGCTCGGGGCGGAGTAAAACTCGAGGCCCTCGTAGACGATGGGATTCTTGAATACGGCACAGCACGTAGCGGCGATCTCGATTGCAAGCGATCGCGCCGTGCGGTGCCGCAGGAGTATGACGAATTCATCGCCGCCGAAGCGTGCGACGGTAACGTGCTCATTCGCGGCCTTGAAGCTTTCGAGGGCGCGCGTGAGATTGCCGGCAACCGTTCGCAGAACGGCGTCACCGACCGAATGGCCGAAGGTATCGTTGACCCTTTTGAAGCTGTTGAGATCCAGATAAATAACCGCGACGGATTCCTGCGATTCGGCCGCCTCGGCAAACATTCGTTCGGCTGTCTCGATGCAGCGTTGCCGATTCGGCAACCCTGTCAGCGAGTCAAAGTACGCCAACCGCTCGATGTGCTCCGCTGCGGCGGTGCGCTCGCTCGTATCCTGGCGTACGACGACCACATCGCCGCCCTCACGCCGGCTGAACCTCACTTCAAACGAGCGACGCGAGCCGGACTGACCGCTCTCACGGTATTCGAGCTTGCGTTGCACACCGTCGTTCGCCGTCTGCCGTATCGCCGCCAGTGCTTCGGGCAGACGCTCCGGTGGGGCTAACATAGCTTCGTGATCGTCACCGGCGTGCGCAGGAGGCGCGCTTTCGGCCGATGCACCGGCATTCGGGCTCCACTGGATACGGCCGTCCGGCGCAACCACCCAAAGCGTGTCCGGAATCGCTTCGACGAGTGTTCGAACTTGTACCATCCGCTCGGTGAGGGCCCGCGCGGCGGCGGCATTGCGCAAAATGTATTCGAGGCGGCGTGGTAGCAGCGCCCAGTTGACGGGCTTGGAAATGAAATCCGTGGCTCCGGCTTCAAAAGCGCGGCTGATCGCAGCCGAGTCCTCATGGCCGGTCACCATGACGATCGGAACGGTGGCCAGGCGCGACTCGGCCCGAAGGCGCCTGCATACGCTGAACCCATCCATGCCCGGCATGTCCACATCGAGCAGAACGATGGCAACGTCCCGGGTCAATGCGGCATCGAGCGCCGCCGTGCCGTTGTCGAAACCAAGCGCCTCGAGGCCACATTCCGCCGTCGACTCGACGAGCAGCAGTCGTCCGAGATCCTCATCGTCGGCGATGATCGCGATCGGTGCCGCTCGAGTCTGGCCGCTCACGCCGTCGCCCTCAGCCTGGACTTGAGAAGTTCCTCGATGAGCGTCGGATGCGCCACCCAGAGCCGCTGGAAAACAGGCTGCGCGTGAGCGGCATCACCCGCCATACAAAGCTGTTCCAGCTGACGGACGTCCTTCGCGAACGACAGCGCACCGACATTGGCCGCGCTGGCAGCGAGCTTGTGGCAGATGGCACCGGCGACCTGCAGATCTCCCTCCAGCAGGGCCGCCCGCAGCTGTGTCAATGCATCCGACGACCCTGCCCGAAAGAGATCGACCAACTTGGAATAGAGGTCGACCTGCCCGCCCCGCAGGTTGCGCAATTGAGCCACGGCCGCCGCATCAACCTTCGACAAAGCTCCGCCGCCCGCCGGAGCCTGGGCCTCCCGATCGCGTTGCCCGTCGGGACGCTTGATCCAGCGGCGTAGCACGGTTTCGCACTGCGTGAGCGTACAGGGCTTGCTGAGCATGTCGTCCATGCCTGCTTGCAGGCAAACTTGACGATAACTGGTCGCGTCATGCGCAGTCAGCGCGATGATCGGCACCTGCCGACTCGCTCCCATGCGTTGGCGAATCAACGCGGTGGTCGCGAAGCCGTCCATGGTAGGCATGCTCAGATCCATCAGGATCAGATCGAAGCGCTCGGCCGCATTGCGTGCGACGGCCTCCGGTCCGTCCTTGACCCACACAGACGTACAGCCGAGAGCCGCGAGATAGCCTTGCGCGACCGCGGCGTTGACCGGCTCATCCTCCACTAGCAGGACATGTCCGCCGATGCTCTCTGCAGGCAAAGACTCAGTCGGCTCCCTGTCAGCAGACGAAGGTGCTACACCCATTGCCCCCGCAAGCGCTTCATACAGAGCATCGCGGCGGAGGGGCTTGAAAACGATTGCCGGTGCGCCGACGAGGCGCTCGAGCCCCTTCGCCTCTGCCTCTTCCGCGGTTGCCACGATGACGAGCGCTGGGCGCGACGAGCCCGGCGAACGCGTCCGGGGCTTCAAGAATTCGTGGTCGCCGCTTGCGTCCACGATGACTAGATCCTCGCTGCCGGCCATGCCCGTGTCGTCGCGGTCGCTGGTGATCAGCGTAAGGCCGAAAGCCGACACATATCGGGACAGCGACTGCGCGAGAGCGGGCCGCCTCGTCAGAATCCGCACGCGGCGCCCCGGAAGCGGTGCCGCTTGGCGGGGCTTCCCGGGCCCGACCTTCAGAGGCACAGACAAGTTGAACGTGGAGCCGACACGCGACCGGCTTTCGACTGTGATGCTGCCGCCCATGAGCTCTGCAAGCTCGCGGCAAATCGCGAGCCCCAGGCCGGTGCCGCCGAACCGGCGCGTCGTCGACTCGTCTGCCTGGGTGAAGGGCTTGAAGATCTTGCCGATCGTCGCGGCGTCCATGCCGATGCCGGTATCGGCAACCGACAAGTGGACAGTGGCCCGGTCCGGCTGCGCGCAATCGATGTCGGCCTTGACGACAATCTCGCCTCGAGCCGTGAACTTCACCGCATTCCCGACCAGATTCATCACGATCTGCCGCAGGCGCAGCGGATCGCCCGCCAGATTCCACAGGTCCTGCGCCGGCGGACACACGGTCAGATCGATGCCCTTGGCCGCGGCGGCGCCGGCAAACAGACTCGTGCATTCCTCGAGAATGGCGGCGAGGTCGATGGGCAGTTCCTCGAGCTCGACCTTGCCGGCGTTGATCTTCGACAGATCGAGCAGGTCGTTGACGATTTGCAGCAGCACCTGGGCGGAGGAGCGGATCGTCTGGGTCAGGCGTGCCTGCGCCCCGGAAAGCGTGGTGCGAGACAGCAGTTCCGTCATGCCTACGACGCCATTCATCGGCGTGCGCAGCTCGTGACTCATGCGGTCCAGGAAGTTGCTTTTCGCCTGGGCTGCCTCGGCGAGCTGGCGGTTGCTCTCGAGCAGTTCCCGGGTTCGCAGCGCGACCTCCGACTCGAGGCGTTGCTGCTCATTGACCACGCGCTGAAATTTTATCCGCTGCAGGCGCGCGCGGTAGACGATCACGCCGAGTGCAGCGAAAGCATAGGCCATGTAGGCCCACGGAGAGCGCCACGGGGCCGGGTCTCTGTGGATGGTCAGGCGCAGCGGTGTCTGGCTCCAGACGGAATCGGAGTTGGCGGCGGCCACCTCGAGCATATGATCGCCCGGCTCCAGGTTCGTCAGGGTGATCCGGTGCTGCGTGCCCAGATCGATCCAGCGGTCGGTCAGGCCTACCATCCTGTAGGCGAGGCGGTTGCGCTTCGGCGAGGTGAAGTCGAGGGCGCCGAAGTCGAGCGCGAGAAGGTTGGCCCGATAGTCGAGCGCCACCCTGTTGAGCAGCCAGTACGGCGTGGGGCCCTGCGCAGGCACGCCCATGACTTCCACGCGTGTCAGCGCAAGCCGCGGCGGCTGCCGGCTCTCGCTCAGTCGCGACGGATCGAAGATGTTGAAACCGCCGGGGCCGCCGAAGCACAGGCGCCCATCGCGCAGGCGAAAGTACGCTCCGAAGTTGAATTCTTCACCCTGCAGCCCGTGCTCGCGATGGTAAGTCTTGACGGATTGAGTATCGGGGTCATAGCGCATCAATCCGGCAGCCGTACTGAGCCACATATGTCCGCCTGCGTCGGCGAGCACGCCATAAACGGTGTCGCTCGACAAGCCTTCTTCGCGCGAAACGGTTTTAAATCGAATGGACCCCGGGGCGGTCGCCGAACCGAGCAGCAGCGCAAGTCCGCCGCCGTCGGTGGCCGCCCAGATGCGATTCTGCGCGTCGACTGCAAGCGCATACACGGTGTTGGCCGGCAGGGAACCCGCGTCGGCCGGATCGTGGCGGAAGACCTTGATGACCGTTCCGTCGGGCTGCGCGAGGTTCAGGCCCCCGCCATCCGTGCCGATCCAGAAATTGCCGTTCTGATCCTCGGCAATGGCGCTGACGTTGGGCGAGCTGATGGCGCCCGCTACCGTAGAGGCATAGGGCAATTGTCGAATCGATCCCGTCGTCGGATCGAGCACGTTGACGCCGCCGCCGTAAGTGCCAATCCAGATCCGGCCATCCCGCGCCTCGTAAATCGTCATGATCCCCGCGGCGCTCAGACTGCGGGAATCGCCCGGCTTCACCGGAATGGACTTAAGGCTGCCATCGGGCCCGAGCCGGGCAACTCCATTCGCCATCGTCCCGATCCAAAGCGTGCCGCGATGATCCTGGCGAAGCGACATGACGCGCAGGTCACCGATGGCATTGCGCCGGCCCACGATGGCGTCGATGTTGAGCGTCGCGCCGGTGTCCGCGTCGAACTGGATCAACCCGCCGCCTCGCGAGGCGATCCAGACCTTGTTGTCGGGCGCATCGGCGAATGCCGTGACCGGCTTGTTTCCCAGCCAATCCGGCCGATGGCCACCGAACTCCCAGCTGCGGGGACTCCAGCGGCTGACGCCGCCGGCACGCGTTCCGATCCAGACGAGGCCGGTGCGATCCTCGTAAAGCGACATGATGAACGAGTCTCGCAGCGACTCGGCATCGCCGGAATCGTGGCGGTAGTGACTGAACTGACCGGTAGCGCGGTTCAGCAGATCCAGTCCATCCGCCGTCCCAATCCACAGGTGCCCGGCCTGGTCCGCCAGAATCGCGCTGACTTCGTCATTGCCCAGCGAAGTGGGCTGCTGCGCATCGTGACGAAAGACTTCGAGAACCCGGCCATTCCGATCCATCCGATTCAGCCCGCCGTCCAGGGTCCCGACCCACAGGTACCCAGCCGAATCCTCCAGCACGCGCGAGATCTGCTCGCCGCTCAGAGAGTTCGCGTCGGATGCGTCGTGGTGAAAATGATCGAATCCACGCCGCGTACGCTGCCAGCGATCGAGCCCGGACTCCGTGCCCACCCACAGGGATCCACCGCGGTCGAGCGTCAGGGAAAAAATGCGGTCGTCGGCCAATGAGTCGGGGTCTCCGGGATGGTGACGCACGTGTTCGATGCGCTTTGATCCGGGATCCAGGATGTCGATACCCGCATCGAATGTCCCGATCCAGACGCGGCCATCCGCATCGATCAGCAGGTCATGCACGGCGTTGCTGGCAAGCGAGTTGGGATCGGCCGCGTCGTGCCTATAAACCGTGAAGCTGTCCGTTGCCCGCTGCCAGCGGGCGACTCCCCCGTCCTTGATCGCTATCCACAGATCGTGCCTGCCGTCCTCGACAATCGCCTGAATGTAGTTGCCCGGCAGTCCGCTGCGCGCGCTGCGCGAGTAGGCGTAGCGTAAAAGCTCGTGACCGTCGTAGCGCACCAGGCCGTCTTCGGTCCCGAGCCACACGAATCCCTGCGAGTCCTGCAGAGTGGCGAACACCGTGCCCTGCGGCAGGCCATCGGCGGTCGTCAGGTGCTCGAGGATGAGTGGGGGTGAATCGGCCGCCGGCGCGGCAACCGACACCCCCATCAGATATGCGAAGGCGATGATCAGTGAGGGGCGCCAGACGCCCCCCTGTGTGCGAGTACTCACTGGCCTAAGATGCACGAGGCCGAGCCTGGGTTCGTTGACCCGAGTTCTTAAGACGGCGCCTGCCTGGCGCCGTTTACGCGATATGCATCACATTTGCGGCTATTCGTTTGGAACCCAAGGCACGATTGAGGCGGGTGTCGTGGCCGGAGCTCCCGCTGGCGAGGTGCTCCACCAGGGTACGGTCCTGCTCCACGTGTAGCCCTTGCTCCAGGTATAGCCCCTCGACCAGGTGTAACCCTTCGACCACGTATAGCCCCTGGACCACGTGTAGCCCTTGCTCCACGTGTAGCCCTCGCTCCACGTGTAACCCTTCGACCACGTATAGCCCCTGGACCACGTATAACCGTCACCAGCGAGAGGCGCGGCCCACGTGGACGCCCCGAGATTCATGATGTAGTAGTTGCCGTTGGCGTCCTGGTTGGCCGGGCCCCCAAAGTGCGCCGTGCCCGCGAGGTCGGCATTGATATCGAGCCCCTGGTTGGCGCAATCGAGCGCGGAATTGTTGACCGCGGAGACCGCGTTGATGAGGCCGGCGCCCTGCTGAAAGACACTGTAGGCAAGGGCTTTGGCCGACGTGACTGCGGGACGCGCCGAAGTGAGCAAGCGGCACTTCACGGTGTCAGGCGTGAGCGTTGGATCCGACTGGAGCATCAACGCGACGACTCCCGAAGTCACGGCTGCCGCCTGCGACGTACCGGACATGGTGAACATCTGCTCGCCGGGCGACATGGAGTGAGGATCGATGTTCGCAAGATAGCTGTTGCTCTGCATCGACGCCGCCATGTGGCCGCCTGGCGAGACCAGCTCGGGCTTTACGAAGCCCTCGAATGTCGGTCCCGTCGAAGAGAACGAGGCGAGGCGATCGTCCGTCCCATCGTAGGGGGTGTAGTTGTCGGTCAGAGCGCCGACTGTGATGACGTAGGGCACGTTGCCCGGCACGTCGATCGTCATCGGATCAGGGCCCTCATTGCCCGCGGCAGCCACGACCACGATGCCGGCGCGCCAGGCCGCCATGACAGCCTGATTGAGCGGATCGTCCCAGTAGTACGACTGTGGCTGCGCTCCGAACGACAGATTCAGAACGCGGATGTTGTATTTCTTCTTGTTCGTGACGATCCAGTTCAGGCCGGCAATCACATCGGCGTAGCGGCCGGCTCCCGTGCCGTCAAAGGCGCGCACGATGACCAGGTTGGCCTGCGGAGCAATGCCCAGGTAGCCGAGCGAGAGATTCTGCGCGCCGCCCGCCGCGATGGAAGTCACGTGTGTGCCATGCCCATAGGAATCACCCTGGACGCGACCGGTTCCCCCGTTGAGAACATCGATACTCGCGAGCACACGGCCGCCGAAATTTTGATTCGGGTCCTGCCAAAGGCCCGAGTCCAACACGGCGATCGTCACGCCCTTTCCGGTGATGCCGGACTGCTGCAGGGTGTCGGCGCCCACCAGCGTCGGATAATTCGTCCCATACAGCAGAGTCGCTGAGGAGACGCCGGTTCCGTCCTTGAGCGTCGTGTTGGCGCTCAATGCCGAGATGGCCGGAGACACCAGCGGATTTACAAGGGGAGCTGCGAGCGGGGTCGCGACCGGGAGGAGTGGCGCGGCTACCCCGCCAACCGTTGCAATGACCGGAGTAGTCACCGGAGCCAAGGGGGCGAGGATCGGGGCGGCGACCGTGCCGACAATCGAGACGACAGGTGTGGTTAGCGTGCTGACCGGTGCGACAACCGCGGTCGTAATCGGAGTGAGCAGCGAGACCAATCCCCTGGTGGCCAACGGGCGGTCTTCGAACAGACGCACTCCAGAGGTCTTGCGCAGCTGATTCGCTTGCTCAGGAGTCAGGTAGGCGGACACCGAGTGAATGATCGCGAGATCCTTTTCGACCTTCGCATCAACCCGGTTCACGCTCCGGCGAGCGGCATTCATCGTCCCTGCCTGAACGATGTAGAGCGACGGTGCAGTCGCTACCGCGTCCACGATGTTGATCGACGCAGGCTGGGCAGCAGGTGCCGCGGCGGCGGCAGCCCCCATCGAAAACAGTGCGATGGATATTGAAGAAACCAGTTGAGCAGTGCGCATCGCCATGATCCCCGTAATTTCGGATTTCCGCGGTCCGTGTGCTGCGCATTTCACGGCAATGCATCAAAGGTCACGCCCGAACGAACCTCACCCATTCGGGCCCCGATTGTGACGGGCGTCGCATAATGGGTCTGTCAAATCGGCTGCCGGCGGGTCCGCATTCGTTCGATTGCGTCAGATCGATGCGGTAGCCCTGGCGCGCTCGATTATGTCTGGTGCCGCGGCCCGGTAAAGATCGCCCGTGCCGTGCCGGCACCCGATAGCGAGAAGCGCATCGCGCTGCGCCTGATCGTCAACTCCAGTTGCAATCGGCGTCAGACCCAGCGCGGTGGCAACGCCGATCCCCGCCCGGCACACTTTGAGCGCCACCTCATCGGTGCGCAGTGCAGTGGTCCAGGCGCGGTCGAGCTGAAGCCCCCAGATGGGCGCACGCGCCAGCCAATCGAGCGAGCCCATGCCGCGCCCGACTTCATCGACGACGAGCCGCACCCCAAGCCGTTGCAGGGAGTTGAAGTCCGCGGGCTCGCGGGCGATGAGGGCTTTCTCGGAAATTCGCAGTTCCAGGCGCTCGCAAGGCACGGCGCCGTCCGCCAGGAAGCGCTCGATGTCCGCGATGAAATCATCGTGCAGGATGTGATGCCGGAGGGCTCCGAAGGAGATCCGGACATCTGCGGCCGATTGCGGCGCCAGATTGGCGAAATCTTCCTGCAAGCGTGTCAGGACGGCTCGCGACAGCGCAGTGGCGAGACCCGTAGCCTCGGCCACGCGCAGGAATTCGACCGGACGAATCTCCCCGCGAAGCGGATGCAGCCAGCGAAGGTAGCCCACCCAGGTGACCAGGCGACCGGTCGCAAGGTCGTGGCGGCCGACATATCGAAACCGGACGTTCCCGTTGACGATGGCCTCATGCAACTCCCTGGCGATGTCGAGCCGCGCCAGCGACTGGAGCCTCAGGGTGTCGGTGAAAAAGCAAACACGGGTGGCTCCGGAGCGGCGCGCCTCGGACGCTGCGGAGCGCGCGTGATCCAGCAGAAGTTTGGGCGCTGAGGCGTCCTGGCCCAGAATCGCAACACCCGCGTAAGGTGTCAGGTGGAACTCGGCCTCACCCAGGCTGACCGGCTCACGCAGGCTGGCGCATACCTGTGAGAGACAGGCGTCGATCGCGTCGCGGTCCGAAGTTTCCAGCACGAGCGCCAGGAGGCTGTCGTTCAGCTGCCCTAGATACCACCAGGAGTCCGCGCCCACGCAGGTGCCGAAGTGCGCGGGAAGCCGGAGTATGGCCGCGCTCATGACCTGCTCGGAGAGCTTGGCCGCGATGATCTGCGCGATGTCGGCAATTCCGTCGACGTGTATGACGGCTACGGCAATGGGCTTCTCGCGCAGCGATGCCAACGACATCGATTCCTTGAAGCGCTGCAGGAAGCCCCTCCGATCGAGCTGCGGCCGAGGACGCTCGTCGGTGGCCTCCAACGGACTGTCGTGCGCATTGGCCAGTCCCGCGCGAATGACGCAGATCACGCGGTCGGGACCCTGAGCGCTGACGCGCGCCTCGTAATCACGTCCACGGTCTTGAAACCGGGATTCCGTCGTAGTTCGAAGGGCGATCGCCTTGCGCGTCAGCTGCTTCACGAGCCCGGCCATGGATTCGGGCCACACGGCCTCGATGCGCTTGCCGGTCGCATCCCCAGCCGGCTTGAGGTCCGCGACGCCGTGTCCGCCGCTATGAGCGACGATGGTTCCGTCGCGCCGCAGGAGCACTACGAGATCGGGAAGTCCCTCGAGCAACACGTCGGCAGGCATGGGCAGGGAGCATCACAGGGCCATTGGGGTTGGAACTATCGTAATCAGGTTCGGGGGGCGAATCCTAGACGCAGATCCCATCCCATCCGCACCCGTAGGGACGCTGCGGCCGGCCGGGGCCGCTGCAATTGCAGTACTATTTCCGTCTCACGTTGCCAGCGCCGAGGGAGCCTAAGATGGAAGTGAAGTGGCTCGAGGACTTCATCGCCCTCGCACACAGCCAGAGTTTCTCGAGGGCCGCCGAGGCCCGGCATATCACGCAATCGGGGTTCAGCCGTCGCATACGAGCCCTCGAGCAGTGGGTTGGCGCAGAGCTCGTCGATCGCAGCGGCTATCCTCCGGCGCTCACCGCTGCAGGCCGGCTCTTTCACGAAGTCGCCGAAGACGTACTGCAGAAGCTGATCGATACCCGCGCTGTCATCCGCACGGAGCAGCGCTTGCCGGGTAGCGGGCTCAAGATTGCTGCGGGGCATACCATCGCTCTGAGTTTCCTGCCCGAGTGGCTCAATATGCTGAGCGGGCGCTTCGGTGAGCTGCGCGCTCGCATTACTCCCACCAACGTGCATGACTCGGTGCTGATGCTCGTCAACGGGAATTGCGAGTTGATGTTCGCCTATCAGCACCCGGATCTGCCGTTGCACCTGGACCCGTCGCGGTACGAAAGCCTCACGGTGGGACGCGACGTGCTCATGCCCGTCTGCAAACCCAAATCCTCTGCCGGCCCTCTGTACAAGTTGCCGGGAACGGTGCGGCAGCCCCTGCCACACATTTCGTACGCGGAGACGACCTATTTCGGGCGCTGCTTCGCGCTCCTGCTCGCCCGCGCCGCCGGTACCGCGTTTCTGCTGCCCCGCTATGAGTCGGACATGGCCGACGTGCTGAAGCGAATGGCCCTGGTGGGCGAGGGCATTGCCTGGCTGCCCAAAAGCCTGATCGCCTCCGAGTTGGCGAGCGGTACGCTGGTCGCGGCCGGCGGCGCCGCTTGGACCCTCGAGCTGGAATTGCGCGTGTATCGTGATGCCTTCAATCGAGACGAATTGACCGGGCGTGTGTGGACGTATCTGAAGTCCATCTACTGAAGCGCCGGCAGGGAACGCACGGTTTGCCCTGAACGCACGGGAACCCCGCCTGGCGCGCCTATGCGCGGCTCGCATAAGGCTATTCTGCAACGGAATCGCGTTCCACCGCGAAGTCCATAACATCCGCGGGCATGATTCAACTTCCCCGCGGCAGGGACGGCACGGCGGCGCAACGCTTCGCTGGCGCGCAACCATGACAGGCCATGCCGGAGCCGTGCGCGAGCGCTCGCTGGGCGTCATCGGTGGGCTGGGGCCCCTCGCGAGCGCCGATTTCCTCTCGAAACTCGTCGCGGCAACCGAGGCGCACCCGGATGCGGGCCGCTTCGACATTGCATTCGAGCAGCGTCCTTTCGCACGTGCGGCTGATCCCAGCACCGCAACGACGGCACGCAAGCTATACGTTTTCGACATGATCGGCAGCTTCAAGGAGCGGGGGATCGGCACTGTCGTCCTGCCGTGCTTCTTGAGTCACACATTCATCGAGGAGCTGCAGGCAAACTCGCCGCTGCCCATTGCCGACATGCTCGTAGCGCTTCGCAGCCACGTCCGCAGCAAGTTCTCATCCGTACGGCGCATCGGGGTCCTGACCTCGGAGCCTATGCGCCAACAGCGCCTGTTCGAGCGCTACTTTCGGTCCGATGAGTTGGAGATCGTGCATCCCCGCTGGTATGGCGAGTTGGACGGTGTGACGGAGGCGGTATACGGCGCGGGCGGCATCGTGAGGGGGAACCGGCACGGGCAGCCGCTCGAGCTCCTGCGTGAAGCGTGTGCTGACCTGGTGGAGCAAGGGGCCGAGCTCATATTGCCGGGCATCTCGGAGTTGGCGCTGGTCGCACATGAGATCGGGCCCCTGAGTGTGCCCATTGTCGACGCGCATCGCGCGTACGCGCAGTATGTTGTGTCCGAGCGCTTCGCACTGCCGGAACGGCCGTTCAGATTGGGCGTGGTTGGAGGAGTGGGTCCCGCGGCTACGGTGGATTTCCTGCAGAAGCTCGTGCGCAACACGCCCGCGCGCCGCGATCAGGACCATCTCAGGCTGCTGATAGAGCAGAATCCTCAGATCCCGGACCGAACCGAGCATTTAGTCGGCGCAGGAGCGGATCCTACGCTGGCCCTGTACGCAACGTGCAAGAAGCTGCAGGCAGGCGAGGCGGACCTCATCGTGATCCCGTGCAACACCGCGCACGCTTTCGTCGAGCGGATTCAGCCGCACCTCGACATTCCCATCATGAACATGCTCACGGTCACGGTGAGCCACGTGCGGGAGTCGTTCCCGACGTTACGCAAGGTGGGACTCCTGGCGACGAACGGCACGATATCGAGCGGCATTTACCGCCGGGCTCTGGAGGCGGAAGGGTTGACAGAGGTCGTGCCCCGGCCGGCAGTGCAGACACGCGTGATGACCGCGATCTACGGGCCGGAGGGTATCAAAGCCGGTTTCACGAGCGGACAGTGTCTGGACGATATCGGTGCTGCGATGGAGGACCTGATCTCCCAGGGCGCCGAAGTGATCGTTCTGGGGTGCACGGAACTGCCTCTGCTCTTTCCTCGTCGCGAGCTGACGAGCGCAAGCGGGCAGCGCGCGACGCTCGTTGATCCGACCGAAATACTCGCAACGCGCTGCGTGTCCGAGGCGCTGGCGCGTCCAAGGCGTTGAGAACCGCTGCGCGCAAGTCCTGCTCCAAGATGGGTCAAGTTGGGATCGCATGCCCCGGCGTAGGGCGCGTGTTGCAGATTCCGGATCTAATTCCCGCCGTCTCTGCTAAAAATAGGGCATCCGAAAAACGCGTAGCGCAATGAACTCCAAACGACTCACCGTGCTCATCGTTGCCAGCCTCGTGCTCGGCGTCGCGCTTGGCTATGTCTTTCATGTCCTGGCCTCCCGCGCGGCTGCAACCCAGTTCGCGGACGTCATGGATTTGCTCCCCTTCGCCTTCTTGCGGCTGATCAAGATGATCATCGCTCCCCTCGTGTTCTCGACGCTCGTGGTCGGCGTCGCGAAGATGGGCGACATCGCCACGGTCGGCCGCATCGGTGGCAAAGCCTTCGGCTGGTTCATCTTCGCCTCCCTCATCTCCCTCGTGCTGGGACTCGTATTGGTGCAGCTGTTCGAGCCGGGCAAGGCGCTGAGCTTGCCGCTTCCCGAAGCAGGCTCCGTTTCAGGCATGGGCGCCAGTTCGATGACTCTGCGCGGCTTCGTCGAGCACACCCTGCCCAGCAGTGTGTTCGACGCGATGGCACACAATGAGATTCTACAGATCGTGATCTTCGCGTTGTTCTTCGGCACGGCAATGGCAACACTCGGTGAGCGCAGCCGCGTCGTGCTCGAGGCTCTGGATGCCGTATCTCACGTCATGTTGAAAGTGACCGGATATGTAATGGTGTTCGCGCCTGTAGCGGTGCTCGGCGCCTTAGCGAGCACCGTAGCGAAGGAGGGACTCGGCGTCATCGGTGCGTACGGCCTCTTTATCGGCGAGTTCTATCTGGGCCTCGCCTTGCTCTGGCTGATACTGATAGCGCTGGGCGCGCTCGTCGTCGGCCGACGCATCTTCCGGCTGGTTCGCCGCATTCGCGAGCCGATGCTCCTGGCCTTTTCCACTGCGAGCTCCGAAGCCGCCTATCCGGGCACGCTGGAAGAGCTCGAACGCTTTGGCTGCAGTAACCGCGTGGCGAGCTTCGTGCTGCCCGTGGGCTATTCGTTCAATCTCGACGGCTCCATGATGTATTGCGCGTTTGCGCTCATGTTCATCGCGCAGGCCTATGGCATCGACTTGAGTTTCGGGCAGCAGGTGATGATGCTGGCCATCCTGATGCTGACGTCCAAGGGCATGGCCGGGGTGCCGCGCGCCTCCCTCGTCGTAGTCGCCGCCACTCTTACGCAGTTCAACCTGCCAGAAGCAGGCCTGCTGCTGCTGCTGGGAGTCGATCACTTTCTGGACATGGGCCGTTCGGCCACCAACGTCGTCGGTAACAGCATTGCCACCGCCATCGTGTCGCAGTGGGAAGGCGAGCTGAGCGCCGGGGTGGAGACGGCCGGCCGGGTGGAGATTGCCGCATAACGCGGGGTTATGCGGACGCTCGATCAATTCATTGGCCTAAGGATGTCCTTGCTCCCTATCTTCTTTGGGATGAACCGTACAGTGGAAGAGGAATTGAAGCGGCCATGAGCTCCTCGCCCGTCAAGGCTGTGCCGACGCCCTCCGCAGGAGCCCAGTGGTCCGCCCGTATGTCCGCCGAAGTCGGCAAGGCGGTGCTGGGCCAGCTGCCGATCGTGGAGCGGCTGCAGATCGCTCTGCTGACCGGGGGCCATGTCCTGCTCGAGGGCATGCCCGGATTGGCGAAGACACTGTTGGTCAAGTCGCTGGCGCAAGCTCTGGGCGCGGATTTCGAGCGCATCCAATTCACGCCCGATCTGCTGCCGAGCGACGTCGTGGGCACGATGATCTTCTCCCCCGCCGACGGCCGTTTCTCGCCGCACCATGGGCCGATTTTCGCCAACCTGGTGCTCGCCGACGAGATCAATCGTGCACCGGCCAAAGTCCAGAGCGCCTTGCAGGAGGCGATGCAGGAACGGCAGGTCACCATTGGCGGCACTACGCATCCGCTGCCGCAACCCTTCCTCGTCATGGCCACGCAGAATCCGGTGGAACAGGAGGGCACGTATCCGCTGCCCGAAGCGCAGCTCGACCGCTTCCTGTTCAAACTGCTGCTGGACTATCCCACCCAGGAGGAGGAGCTGCAGATGGTACGGCGCTGGGGCAATGTCACGTCGCACCCGGAGCTCTCGGCGGTCTCCAGCGGCGCCGAACTGTTGAAGCTGCGCGCCGAAGTCGATCGGATTCACGTTGCCGCTTCCATTCAGGCCTACATCGTCACGCTGGTGCGTGCTACCCGGAGCCTGGCTTGCGGCGGCGGCAGGGTTGCCACCAGCGCGGAAAAGACGTTGGCTTATGGAGCATCGCCGCGTGCCTGTCTCGGTCTATTCCAGGCCGGCAAGGCGCTTGCGTGGTTACGTGGGACCGATTACGTCACTCCTGCATCGATACAGGAAGTTTTTGCCGACGTGATGCGGCACCGTATCGGCCTCACCTACGAGGCAGAATCGCTGGGCCTCACCGCAGAGCGCATTCTCGCGGACATTCTGACGAGCACTCCGGTCCCGGGGAGTGCTCCAGACAGCCCCTGAAGTCGGCTCACAACATGAATCCGTCTACTGCCCCCGTCAGCAGCTCGCTTCCCTCCGCGCCGACAGCGCTTCTGCGGCGGCTGGAATGGCAGGCTCGCCATGCGGTGAGCACCAGTGTCAGCGGTGACTACCGGTCCGCCTTCCGCGGGCGCGGTATGGAGTTCGATCAGGTCGTCAGGTATCAGTGGGGAGACGATCCGCGCGACATCGACTGGAACGTCACCGCCCGTCTCGGCGAGCCTTACCGCAAGAGATTCGTCGAGGAGCGGGATCTGGCGGTGATCTTCGTCTTCGAGGACTCGCCGGCCCTGCAGTTCGGCTCCGAGGGGCGCACCCGTCGCGAGACCCTGTTGGAAGCTACGGCACTGCTCATGCTGATCAGCTCGATCAACAAGGATCGCGTCGGATTGTTGTATTGCTCACCCGGCAAGTCATGGTTTCAGCGCGCGTTGCCGGGCCGCAAGGACACCTTGCGCGTCGCCTCACTTCTGCTCGGCCAGGAGCCGCCGCCACTGGACGGTCCGTCCGCCTGCCCCGTGCAGTGGCGGTTGATACGAAAGATTGCCTCGCGGGGCAGCGTGCTGCTGTGGTTGGGGCCCTTTGCCCCAGCCGCCATGCCGGAGGCCTGGAGAGAGCTGCAACAGCGCTATCAGGCAGTCGGCATTCGTGCCGACGATCCATGGGATAGCGAACTGCCTGCAGACGCGCACTTTGCTGCTTATGACCCGTTGGCCGGCCGTTTGACTACGATCGATACGTCATCAACCGCGGAGCGTGCGGCCCACAGGCGCTGGCGCGGACAGCGTGAAGCCCACTTCGCCTACCTTTTCCCCCGCATCGACGACCGGCTGAAGATCCGCAACACGGATGATCCATTGCAGGCGCTCCTCGCCTACTTCCACCGCCACCGGCGCAGCGGCACCGCGGCCTGAGCATGATGAGCTCGGCCTTCCACGACCCGCTCTGGCTGACGCTGCTCGTGCTGCTGCCGCTCATCGCCGTGCTGCGTCTGAGGCGCAGTGTCCCGGCGCTGGTTGTACCGGCAGCGGATGAATGGCACGCAGATGGCCCTACGGTGTCGACGTGGTGGCCGGTCGCGTGTGCCTATGTTGGGTTGGCGCTGCTCATCGCTGCACTCGCGCGGCCGCAGGTTCTGGTGCCGGAGGAGGACAACAAGAAGCGCGGCTACGACTTTATGATCGCGATCGATCTGTCGACCAGCATGTACGCGGAGGACTTCAAACGCGGCACTGCGACCACCAACCGCCTGCAGGCCCTCAAGCCCGTGATCGCGGCTTTCATCAATGAACGCCCCAACGACCGCATCGGAATCGTCGTCTTCGGCGGCCGGGCCTACACATTCGCCCCGCTGACATTCGACCATGACTGGTTGCGCAAGCAGACCGCCCGCCTGTCCATTGGCCTGATCGAAGATGGAACCGCCATTGGCGACGCCATTGGAGTCGCTCTCAACCGGCTGCGCGAGGGTTGGAAGGACAAGGATCCAACGCAGGTCCGGGAGGGCTCGTTCATCGTTCTGCTGACCGACGGCTCCAGCAACAAAGGCTCGCTGGACCCGCGCCAGGCCGCGACCCTGGCGGCGCAGGACGGTGTCCCGATCTATACCATCGGCGCCGGTGCCGAAGGAAAGATCCCGATGCCGATATTCGATGCCGCCGGGCACCGCACCGGCACGCAGTTCCAGGAGTCCGAAGTCGATACGCTTTTGCTCAAGGACGTGTCTGCCGCGACCCAAGGGCTGTTCTTCCGGGCAACGGATACCAACGCTGTCAGGGACGCTTTCGCCCAGATAGACGGGGCGGAGAAGATCGAATTCGGCGCGCCACCCCCGATGATCAGCCACGAGCTCTTCCCTCTTTTCGCACTGCTGGGGGTGGGTCTGTTGGGAGTTGCCTCGTACGGGGCTCATTTCCGGGCCGGGCGCGCGCAGGCCTGGGCCTGAACACCGCAAGCTCGAGCTGACGACCGCCCCTGAACCCATTCAAACAGTCAAACAAAGGATATGCTTGTGAAAATTCCACGACGCCAAGCCCTCGTGGGCCTGGGTACGGCCGCTATGCTGCCCTTGGCCGCCGGCGCGCAGACGTCTTCCAAGGCGAGCGCCAACGCCACCGCACGCCCCATTCGCATCGCGGTCATGCACTTCGCGCACGAGACGGTGACGTTTCTGCCTTATGACACGACGACCGACGACTTCATCTACGAAGGATCGCCGGCGCGCGGCGAAGCTCTGTTGGGCTCGCAACCCACGGGCTACATCGGCGGTTTCGTCACGGTGGCCAGAGAGTATGCCAATGTCGAGCTCGTCGGCATCGAGTCTCCCTTGCAGTCGAAGAAAGGCTCGGGGTCCGGCTGGATCACGAAGGAGGCGTTCCAGCACTTCCTCGACGGGATGATTGCCGATCTCAAGGCCCAGGGCCATTTCGATGGCGCCTATCTGTCCTTGCACGGCGCGATGGGTGTACGGGATGTCGCGAAGCCCGAAGCGGAGATTGCCCGCCGGGTGCGCGAGGTGATTGGTCCGAAAGCCTTTATGGTCGGCACCTTTGATCCGCACGGCAATGAGGACGCGGAGTTCCTTCACTATTCCAACCTGGCGTTCACCATCAAGTACTACCCGCATTATGACGGCTACCTGCAGGGAGAGCGGGCGGCCCGCGCGCTCATTCGCTGCATCCGGGGGCAGTACAAGCCCGTCAGTGCCACCCGCAAGCCGCCCATCCTCACGCCTTCCGTACTGCAGTGGACGGGCGTCTCGCCATGGATGGATCTGGTCCAGCGTGCACTGACGTGGGAGGCGCGGGAGCCGGATGTCTATGTGAATTTCTATTACGGGTTCGCCTTCGCGGATGCCATTGACGCAGGCATGTGCTTCCAGGTCATGACGAATGGCAATCCGGAGTTGGCCGAGCACATAGCCGATGACATGGCGGGCACGGCGTGGCGTATGCGCGACGATCTCCTGTATCACACGAAGGTCTATCACCACGCCGAAGGCGTTCGTGTCGCCAAGGAAGCGATGCAGAAGGGGCAGGTGCCCTTCGTGCTGGCGGATCACAGCGATCGCACCGGTGCTGCCACCTGGCTGCTGCAACAGATCATCGACCAGAAGCTCAGCAACACGCTGATCGGCACGATTGCCGATGAGGATGCAATCAATGCGTTGCGCAAGAAAGGAGTGAAAGTCGGCGATCCGTTCGATATGGAGATCGGCGGCCGCATCGATGTATCCGCCGGCAAGCCCGTGCGGATCAAAGGCACGGTGAATACGGTCAGCGGTGGAGTCAACCGCGGCGGGCGCGGTGCGGCGAAATCGCAACTCTGGGTGAGCGTGAAGTTCGGCGACGGCAACGTGGTCGTCATCAGCCCGTATCTGGTGCAGATCGTCGAGCCGCGCTCCTTTCTCGATCTGGGCATCGATCCGGACCAGTTCAAAGCCTTCGCGATCAAGTCACGTGTGCACTTTCACCGCGGATTCACGGACAGCGGCTATTGCAAGGCCTTTTACATCGTCGAGCCGGATCAGCCGTTCGTGGGCACGGTGCGGCTGGAGGCGCTCGACTACAAGCACCTGCCGCGAAACAAGTTCTATCCCTACAACAAGGACGTGAACTTTACGGTCAAGCCTCGCGGCAGGCTGAGCGACTATCCGGGCAGAGACGGGACGACGGAGTAGGGGCACAACCGCACCGGCCTGCCGGGCCTCGCGCGGGACTCGAGGCGCGAGGAGATCTCAATGCCGTGGTGACCCATAGAAGGGCATCACGGCATTTTTTCGCACCCAACCCGAAGCGTTTCCGCCGCTGCTGATCTGTTGCCACCCTAGAAACGAGCGCTGCGGCAGTACCACCGAGCCCGCGGGGAGGGGCGAGGTTTCCTGCTCAGGAACCAACTCGGTGGGCGCGGGGCTCAAGTTGACACCCACGAGGAGTATCCCGGCACTCGGCTGATTCAACGTGCCATAGGCATTCCACGCCATGACGGCGGTGATCAACAGCAGCGCGCCCGCCGCGAGCCCGGAGCGGCCGCCAGAGGTCAGGTACCTGCGATTGTGGGTGAGATACAGGGCGAGCACCATTGCGGTGAGCCCCGCCGCCAATAGCAGACTTGCTGCAAAGGCCAGGCGCTGCCATCCGGCCGGGGAGAGCAGGGCCGGGATGCGCTGATACCAGGCGCCATACAGCAGGCGGCGCAGGGTGGGATCCAGCGTCCCGGCCTGTTGGAGCGCGAAGCGCAGATTATCGCGGTTGGCCGTGGAAGACGGATGCTGCAGGAAGGCGGCGGTCGCATGGGCAACAGCGGCATTCCACTGGCCCTCCTGTATCGCAAATGCGGCAATGTTGTAATGAGCGGCCCAGTCGTTCCAGCTGGCACCCAGGGCCCGCTGCGCCGCCGCTTGGGCTTGCCGAAGCTGAGGATCGAGAGTCGCCGTCGTGGGGGGCTCCTGAGCGGCCCTGGCCGATCCAGCGACGGCGCAGGTGATTGCGAGCATCACCATGGCCAGCGCCGGCAGCCAGTGAGCCAGGCGGTTCGGAAGCCATCGCTCCCGTTTGGGCACTTCGACTTCAGCGGCAGCCAATGAGGCGCGCTCTAGCCAGTCCGAAGGTGCCGTGGCATCGGCCGCATACAAGCCACGTTCCGTACCCGACCAGAGCTCACGCCATGTGCTGGTCAAGGTGGCGTCTCCAGTGAGGGTATGCAGCGACCGGGTGACTTCGCCTCCAGTGGGAGCGGATACCCGCACTCCCCAGGTCCTGGCGGCGGCGCGACACCAGCCATGCAGATGAAGAGGTTGCACGCAGGTGCGCGACCGGCGGATGTGGCTCAACAGGCGCCGCAGCTCCCTGATGCCCGAGCGCCGCAGGCGCTGGGGATCCTCATCCAGGGCGCGTTTCCAGGCGAAACCCAGCCACGTGATGCCCGGCACGGCGATCGCCAGAAGCACGAACCACTCCGGACTGAATGACCATGGCGTGGTACCGATCTCGCCAAGCGCCAGGGGTTGCAGGTGCGCGGGAGCAGCGGGCTGCTGTTGGGCTGCTGGCGTGACTTCGGCGGCTGGCGCGCGCACGGACCCCAGACATCCTGTCAGGATCAGAATGGGCATGAGACCCGATCGGCACAGTGTTGGCTTCATTGCGGTATCGACCTCTTTACCAGTCCATCTCGCTCGCGTTCTGCTCCTGCGTGTCCTCCGCCATCATCTGGTGAAGGCGGCCCGGCGAATCCCGCTTGACGATGTCGGCGAGATTTTTCTTGGAAAACGCCAGAATCGGGTCCTCCGCACCTGCGCTGCCCGAGCTCGAATGCGTGAACGTCGCATTGCGGACGCTCTTGGGCGGCTTGGGCCTCTGCCGGTGCTGCGGGACAATGCTGTCGTCCGCGGCGAGATCCCCGAGAGCGGTATCCGACTTCGACGCCGCGCCCTCGCCATAGGAGTCCGAGCCGCCGTGCTGGGTGTTCTCGCCTATGACCATCGGCCCGTTGTCTTCCTCGTCGTTGGCTTCCTTCGGATTCTTCGAGCGCTCATTCGCCGCCGCCGCCTCGAGAGGCGCCAGCAGCTCGGCCAGCTGGGCCTGGTAGTAGGACCAGTTGGCAATCTTCGGATCGAGCTGCTGCCCGTGCCGGGCGGCCTCCAGGGCATCCCGGATGACACCCTCCAGAGGCGGATTACCCAGTCGTCTCTCATCGATGCCGTACTTGATCGATGCCTCCACCATGAGACGCAGGTCGAAAGCGTCGTAGCCGAACCGGCCCAGATGCTCGGCAATGGCGCGAAGACGCTCCGTCGGACTGCTGTCGAACACTTCCTTCACTTCGAAGCCGGCCTGGGCGTCGAAGTGGGCGCGCACCTCGGGCGTTACGCCCAGGGCGACGAGGAGGGCCGACCCGGCCGCAGCGGCGGCGCGGCGGAGATGTTGGCGCGGTGGCTCACTGCGAACCTGCCGCGGTTTTGCGCGCCGCTGAAATTCTCTCGCCAGACTGATCAGTCCCAGGAGCACCGCGGGTAATAGAAACCATTGGAAGCGTTCCGACTGCATGCTGGTGGCCTCATTGCTGACACGCCGCTGGCGGCCCGTTTCGACGGTGTCTTTGACCAGTGCGCGCACGTCGTCGCTGGTCTTGAGTGCGCTGGCGTTGAGATACTTGCCGTTGGTGCGGTTCGCCAGCGTCTGCAGTGTGGCCGGCATCAGCCTCGACAGGACGGCATCGCCATTCTTGTCCGCGAGGTAGCCGCCTTTCTGGTCGTTGATGAAGCCTCCCTTCTCGGTGCCCAGCCCCAGCGCCACGACGTGCACGTCCCGCTTCGACAGATCCGCGAGCCGCGTCTCCCAGCCGCGGGTACTGCTCTCGCCGTCGCTCAACACGATGAGATAACGGTCTGTGCCGGAGGTCTCACCGAAGCCCTCCAGCGCTGCATCCAGCATTTTCGAGTAATCGGAGCCGCCCTGCGGCATGTAGTCCGGATCGAGGCTCGGCATGAACTGGCGGATGATCTGATAGTCCGGACTGAGCGGCACCTGCACAAAGGCAGTGCCGGCAAAGACGATGAGGCCCACACTCTCGCCCTTGAGGCCGTTGAGCAGATCCTCGGTGGTTTTCTTCGCCAGCTCCAGGCGGGAGGAGCCTACATCCTCCGTCCACATGCTCCTGGACAGATCGAGCGCGATCATGACTTCACGGGTCTGGCTGAAGGACTCTTCGGTATGCTCTCCCCAGCGCGGTCGGGCGATCGCCACGAACGCCAGGGCGATCGCCAGCATGATTAGAAACGCGGGAGCGCTCTTTCCGGGGACTGCCGGGCACACCCGATGGCCGCTGACGGCCACTCGTTTCATGGCCGGCCATCGTGGACGAGTCCGTTGCCGCAGGCGCCGGATGCCGAGCGCACCGAGCAGGGGCAGGACCAGTGCAATCAGAGCCCAGGGATTGCCCCAACTCACAGGGGATTCTCCCGGATCGTTCGCAGCGTGTTGCTCATGGCGTCACTCCAAATGCGCGTCCCCAGAACCAGAATAGTGCGCATAGGGCGGCCATGGACGAACCCCCATAGAGCACGCCGGTGCGATAGAAACGCGTCTCACGAAGAAGGAATGCGATGGGCAGGAAAACGGCCACGATCGCCAGCTGCCCCGCCTCCACTCCAAGATTGAAGCCTGACAGGGTACGCCAGAGCGGGCCGCCTTCCGCACCGATCTCGCCGAGCGCGCCGGCAAACCCGAAGCCATGCAACAAGCCGAAGCCGAACGCCAGGTATGCGCCACGCCCGCCGGCGGTGGTCGGCAGGAAGTTGTAGAGCGCGGCCACGAATATCGACGCGGCGATGGCGGATTCGACGAGCCGGCTCGGCAAGCTAATCCACTGCATCGCTGCACACGTCAGCGTGATGGAGTGCGCGATGGTGAAAGCCGACACGATGAGTACCACGCGAATCAATGCGCTACCGAAATCTGGCACCGCCTCGCGGCCGCTTGCGGTGCGCTGAAATACCGCGGGAATCAGCAACACGATCAGGAAGAGAATGTGATCGTATCCAGTCCAGATGTGCCCGATACCCGAGCGCAGCGAGTACCGGAACCCGCTGCCCGCGGCCGATTCGCGGGTAAAGCTCGGCGATGTGCTGTGAGCCGAGATCACGGCCTCGTGCATCCCTTCCCCGGACCAGATGACCTTGAGAAGGCATCGCGAGTCGGAAGCTCGTCCGAAGAGCAGCGAGTAGTTGACGTCGACTCTGCGGATCTCATCCGCAGCGTCAGCCGCGAGCCGCGCCAGAATGAAAGGCGCGCCGCTCTGGGCACCATAGATCAGCTTGTCGAACCTCAGGGCCCGCTCCGCGCCATCCGTCACAATCCGCAGATGCGCACGCAAATAGCTTTCTATGTCTGTGCGCCTGTGCTCGATCTCGGGCCAGGTGACCTGACCATCGTGGTTGGCATCCAGTTGCAACACGGAGTCGAGGTCGAGCAACCTGACTTTCCACTCGCCTCGCAGGCTGACCTGGCCTATCTCCAGAGTGAGATAGGACTCGTGTGCATTTTGCGCGGGCACCATTCGCGGGAGCAGGATCAGGAGCAGGCACAGGAAACCCGCCAGAGGCCTCATCGGACCGGGTGAGTTTTCGGCCCCGCGCTCGAAAGACTGCTGATCGAGTTGCTTGCCACCGTCTTGACGCATTGAACGAAGGACTTCTGCACACGGTTGAGGGGGCCGTCGATGCGATAGACAGCGTACAAGTCGATCGGCACGACGGGTTCGACGACGCGAATCTGCAGCTCCGGTCCGGCGGAGACTGCCGTAAACGGATCGACCAGCGCAAGTCCCTCGCCGCCGCAGACGAGGTCCTTCGCAATCTGATATGTCTGAACCCAGATGGAAATGCGGGCCGGCGGCTGCAACTGCTCCAGGTGCGCCTCCAGGCGCCGCCCGAGGTCATCGGCCTTGGTGATGCAGACCAGAGAGGAATCGGCCAGCGCGTCGATCGCTATGGGTTGCAGCGCATCGGTGGTCGACCAGGTCCCGGCCGGCGCGATCAGGGACAGCGGGCCCTGGCAAAGAGGCTCGCAGTGGATATCCGGATGATTCAACTCCTGCAGAGTGAAACCGACATCCGCCTCGCGTAGCACGATGGACTTCAGCATCTCGCGGGAATGCTGGGTGGACAGCTCGACCGTCATCTGCCCGAGTTGCTGGCGCAACAGCGTCATCGATTTCGGGATGACGGCACTGGCCAACGTGGGTGTGCAGACGACGCGCAGCAGATACTTCTCCGCGCGCGCGATGTTCGAGACCAGCCGCTGCAGGTCACGCAGCTCATCGAAAATGCGCGCGATCTGCCCCTTCAGGAGGCGGCTTTCCGGAGTGAGATGCCATTGCCCTTTGGCGCGCACGAACAACGCGAAGCCCAGACGCCGCTCGGCCTGCTGTAGCAGCTTGGTTGCAGCGGGCTGCGAGATGTTCAGCAAAGAGGCGGCGTCCGTCAGGGTGCCCGTCTGCAGTATGGCCTGAAACATCTCGATATAACGCAGATGAACGAGTCCCAGGGGAGCGAGCTCGAAATCGGAAACGCGCTTGCGGGATGGCATCGGGACCTACCGGACTGATGAGGCTCGAGACTGGTGCAAAGGCTATGCCATCGCCCCGAGATTGCACCGTCTGCGCACGCGCGCATCTCGCGGCGCGGTGAGCGCATCGTTCACTAAGTGATATGCAATGGCCTAAAGCCAAGCGTCTCAACATGCAAGCGCGGGCAGGAGTCGTCGCGATGAAGCGCGCGGCGCGCGCGACTCGTGCGCTGCCGCTCACTTGACTTTGCGTGCCTTGCCTAGCACCGAAATGGATCGCCAGAGAGCCACGACGCCCCGCCCTGATGCATCGGAGGCGAGTGCATAACAGCAGGTTATGCTTTTTCGTGATTTTTTCATTGGCTGGCGCCAGGGACGCTTGCTAGCGTGAAAGCAGGGGGAGAGACGGGGAGGCGAGCGACGCGGCGGCATCACTTCATTCCTCGCGCGAACAATAGGCGGTTGCCATTCATCACTCGGGGAGTTGTCCTGTGCCGATACCGAACGAACTACTTTGCTCTGATCGCAGCGAAGCGAGCTCGCGAACGTGGAAGGTGAGAGGTCTCATCGGACTGCTTGCGATAACAGGAGCCCCGGGTGCACACGCGGACGAGACCACAGCGACTGTGGAGCAGGCGAACTCGCAGAGCGCCGCATCGGGCTCCCAACAGGATTCCTCGGAATTGCAGGAAGTCGTGGTCACGGGAACCAGTATCCGCAGGTCCGACACCGCGGCGCTGCCCGTGACCGTCCTGGGCCCGGAGCAAATGGGTCTGCGCGATGCAAACACGCCTGCGGATCTGCTTACTGCACTGCCCGCAGTCGTCAATGTCCCCATCAACGATTCCACTCAGGGGGGAGCGGGCGCACGCGGCGACATTGCAGCCGTAAACTTGCGTGGACTCGGCTCGGGAAACACCCTGGTCCTGCTGAATGGGCGCCGCGTGGCATCGCACGGCATCTCCGCGCAGGAAGGTGGCGTGCCGGAGCTGTCCGTAAACGTGAACGTGCTGCCGACTGTCGGACTGAGCCGGGTGGACGTCCTGAGGGACGGCGCATCGTCCCTTTACGGATCCGACGCGGTCGCTGGCGTC
This sequence comes from Gammaproteobacteria bacterium, assembly GCA_028293805.1. Classification (GTDB taxonomy): domain Bacteria; phylum Pseudomonadota; class Gammaproteobacteria; order Steroidobacterales; family Steroidobacteraceae; genus 13-2-20CM-66-19. Next base: position 25,722 of record JAQGOC010000363.1, on the reverse strand, counting down.
ATCAACTTCGTCACTGACAACAAATATGTCGGCAACCAGGTTCAGCTGCAAGCGCAGATGACCGAGATTGCCTCCGGCTCCTCGGGCGGATTCAGCCTGTTGCACGGCAACGATGCTCTCGGCGGCAACCTTCACTGGACCTCCGACTTCAACCTGTACTGGAAACAGGCCATCAAGTCCTCCGATCTGCCCAATGCCACGGACTCGAACAAAGTGGCACTCGCCCCGCCGGGCTTCAACGCAGCCAACGGACCTTTCTTCGACCGCAGTGCCTCCGGCGCCTATCCGTCCTTTCTGATCGGCAGCTCGAAGACCGTCAACTATCTCGTGCCGGTGGCGGGCGGCGGCGCCGCGATCCAGACAACCGCTCCCGCCCGGACGGGAGCGCAGCTGGGCGCCTATTACGACGTGAACTCGACCGGATACGCCGAACCGCAGACCAAGCGCATCAACTGGTTCAACGCCCTGGATTACAAGCTCAATGACAGCCTCTCGCTGTTCGGCGAGCTGGCTTTGTACCGGGCGGAATCGGTGCAAGAGCGTCCTGCCGTGGCCTACGGAATCAACACGGACGTGCCGCTCGTCGTCCCGGCGAACAATCCCTGGAACCCATATGGAACGAGCTTCTATGATCCGGCCGGTGCACCGACGGCCAGCGGGTCGCCACGGCTGGTCGGCACGCCCCAGGCCGTCACCATCAATGCCACGCGCTTGGTGAACGATGGGCCGGAAAGGATCGAGATCAACTCGGATTTTGCACGGGCGCTGGCGGGGGCGCGCGGCAAGCTCGGCGGCACGTGGACCTTTGAATCGGCGCTGATGTATTCCATCGATCACGTGACGGATACTTCGCAAAACGCCATTCGGGAGAGCGCGCTGGCCGCGGCCACGCGTCTGACGGACGCGACCGCCTTCAACCCGTTCAACTACACCTTCCAGATCGTGGGGGGCAAGGTTGTCCCGAACCAGCCGTACACCAACACCGAGGCGCAGATGAGCTCGTTCGTCCAGAAGTTGCATCAGCAGGGACGCGACATCCTCGCGTCCTGGGATGGTCACGTCAACGGGGAGCTTTTCGATCTTCCCGGCGGGCCGGTGCAGCTGGCCTCGGGCATGGAGTTCCGTTACGAGAACTACGCGCTGACCCGGCCGCAGTACGCGGGGCTGAACTATGCAAACCCGCTGGGCCTGGATCCCAACAACAATGACTTCGTGCAGGCCTCGGCTGCGGGCAACGTGATTGGAAGCCGTACGGTCGGGGCTGCGTTCGCCGAAACGGTCATCCCGGTTTTCTCCGCCGCCAATGCCCTGCCCATGCTGGCCAAACTGGATTTCGGAGCGGCGGTCCGTTATGAGCACTACAGCGACTTCGGCGGTACGACGAATCCGAAGTTCACGTTTGACTGGAGGCCCGTGCAGGCAGTGATGTTCCGCGGCTCGTACAACCATGGATTTCGCGCGCCGAATCTCGCCGTATTGAACTATCCCTCGCGTTCCACCGTGGGCACGGCGTACGACCCCTACCGCGGACCGGTGACGAATCAACCAGGCGATGGCCAGGCCCAGCGCCTGACGACCATCGTGGGCAATCACAATCTGCAGCCGGAAAAATCCGAAGGTGGAACCCTCGGTGTGGTGTTTGACGTTCCCTACGTGGACGGCCTGAGTCTCTCGGCCGATTTCTGGAAGATCCACCAGACCAATCTGATCGCCGCTCCCAACGTGTCCCAGCTCGGACAGGACGATGCGGCGCGGCTGCTCGCCGCCACGCAGGCGGCCCTGGCGGCGGGTATCCCGCTTGCACAAATCGATCTGGGCAGTGGCACCGGCGGCTATGCGGGCAATCCGCTGATTACGCGATCCTCGGTCATCACCGCCGCGGATCGCGCGGCTTTCGCCGCCTACAATGCCGGGCGGCCCCAGTCGCAATGGCTCGCGCCGGTTGGCGTCCTGCTGGCCACCTCCACGCCCTACACCAATCTTGCCAGCGCGACGATCGACGGCGTCGACCTGAACATGACTTACCGGTCGCCCAGGTTCTCGTGGGGGCGCTTCCAGCTGATTACCGACGCGACCTGGCTCGACAAGTATCAGCGCAGAGCGTCAGCGAGCGCTCCGATAGAGCACCGTGTCGGCCTGGAGGGTGCTACGCGCTGGCGCGGCTCCATGAATCTCATCTGGTCGAAAGATGACATCTGGGGGGCTGGAGTCAGTGCCTACTACGTTGGCTCCTATGCCGACGTGAATGCCACGATCACTCCCGCAGCGGCAGCAGCACTGGGGAATCCGAGCTACATCTATAGGATCGATGGCGTCAACTACTTCAGGATCAAATCCTCCATCACGACGAATGCGTTTGCCTCCTACAAGTTCACCAGGGAAGGCAGTTTCATCGACCAGACCACGCTGCGGCTCGGTGTGATCAACCTGGCCAACGAAGCGCCGCCATTGAGCTCGGATCCCGCCGGCTACGATCCAACCGTTTACCAGAGCATGGCGGCTGGCCGTACCTGGTCGCTGCGGGTCACGAAGGACTTCTGATAGGAGGCCGCAGCAGCGGCGCTGCGGACACTTGCCCCACCTCACTTGTGGATATGACTGAACAGACATGAATCGCAGTACTCAAATCGGTGCAGCATGCGCGCTGGGCTTCGTTGTTGCGCTCACCTCCCAGCCTACTTCCGCCACCGGCGTGGCGAGCGGCTGGGAGTCCGCAGCCGGTGCCCAGAACGAGATGGTCTTCGTCGCCACGGGCGACTCGATCATCAACCGGCGGCTGTCGACATCCAGCCTGCCCGGGGTCGATAGGATGTTCGGTGTCATCCGCAAGGCAGACGTGGCGTTCACGAATTTCGAGACGCAGATCCACGACTTTACCCTTGCGGGGGCGCAGCAGAGTGGCGGCACTTACATGGGCTCCCCGCGCTTCGTGACCGATGAGCTGGCGTGGGCTGGGTTCGATCTGCTCGGACTCGCCAACAATCACGTAAACGACTATGGCGTGGACGGAATGCGCAGTACCCTGGTGGCGCTGTCGCAGACGAAGTTCGTGTATGCCGGTGTCGGCGAAAACCTGGCGCTCGCCCGCCGTCCGGGCTATCTGGACACGCCGAAAGGGCGAGTGGCGCTCATCTCCGTGGCCGCCACCTTTCCCGATGCCATCATCGCGGGCGCGCAGCGACCGGACATGCGCGGCCGGCCCGGAATCAACCCACTGCGCCATTCGACCACCTATACGGTCACGCAGGAGACGTACGACACGCTCTCGAAGTTGAAAGGTCCACCCAGCGCCAACATGGGCGAGGGCGGTGCGGACGACGCCAAAGACGGCTCGCTTGCCTGGTCCGGTGCCAAGTATGTCGTCGGCAAGGAGATCGGTGTCAGCACCAAAGCCAATAAGAGAGATCTCGAGGAGCTGTCGGCCGAGGTGCGCAATGCCCGCGAGCAGGCCGATTGGGTGATGGTGAGCATCCACGCGCACGAGTCTGCAACGCCCGCGGAGCGGGGCAAGCCGGCCGATTTCACCGTCGAATTTGCCCATGCGATGATCGATGCGGGGGCCGACATGATGGTGGCCCACGGCCCACACGTGCTGCGCGGGATCGAGATCTACAAGGGCAAGCCGATCTTCTACTCGATGGGCAATTTCATCATGGAGAATGACCTGGTGGATCTGCAGCCGGCCGACAACTACGAGAAGACAGGTCTCAACGACAGCTCCCTGGTCAGCGAGTACTACGACAAGCGCTCGAAGAACGACACAGTGGGCTTTCCCGCGGACCGCAAGTACTGGCAGAGCGTCGTGGCCGAGATCGTCTATGCCAATGACCGGACCTTGAAGGAGATCCGCCTGCATCCCATCTCCATGGGCTTCGGACAACCGCGCATCAAGCGAGGTCAGCCCTATCCCGCGCCGGAAGCGGAAGCCGCGCAGATCTTCAAGGATCTGGAAGAGCTCTGTGCGCCGTACGGGACTACCGTGCACTCCAAGAACGGGGTCGTCACTCTTTCCTGGAAATGACGAAGGTCGCCGGCGAGCGGATCATCGTCCGCCGGCTCCCCACAACGCCTCGGAGGGCGCCAACAGCTTCCCGTCTGCGACGCGCGCGCCGCCCGGATGATCCTCTTTCAGCCACAGAGGTCCGTCCAGATCGACGAAGGCGGCATGTCGTGCGATGTGGAAAGCTGGCGCGATCCCCAGCGAAGTGCAGATCATGCAGCCGCACATGATTTGCAGGCCCGCTGTCCTGGCCTGCTGCAACAACTCCAGGGCCCCGCTGAGGCCCCCCGTCTTGTCCAGCTTGATGTTGATTGCCTGATAGCGCTTCAGCAGCTTCGGCAGATCCCCCGCGACATGGCAGGATTCATCCGCGCAGATCGGCAGAACGGGACGAAACGCTTCGAGTGCCTCGTCGTCCTTCGCGGGCAGCGGCTGCTCGATCAGTTCGACACGCACGTCCAGGAGGACGGGCTGCATCGCCTCGAGAAGTTTTATATCCCAGCTCTCGTTGGGATCGACGATGAGCCGTGCGTTCGGAGCCCCCGCCCGCACGGCCCGTAGTTGTGCTTCGGGATTGCCGGCGTCGACTTTAACTTTGATCAGGGGTGCGGCTCGCAGCTGTACCGCTGCGGCTTGCATCGCATCCGGTGTATCGAGGCCGACGGTGAGAGCGCTGGTTAACGCGGGCACCGGCCCTTGGCCAAGCTGCGCGGTCATGGATTGCGCGGTCAAGGATGCCGACAGATCCCACAAGGCGCAGTCGAGTGCATTGCGAGCCGCACCGGGCGACAGAGCCTGCTGCAGTGACTCGCGCGTCATTCCCCCGGCAATCGCCGTTGTGATGTCACGCACCTGCTCCAGCACGGAAGCGACGGTCTCGCCGTAACGCGCATAGGGCACTCCTTCACCACGTCCGCGCGCATTGCCTTGCCTGATCTCCACCACCACGACGTCCGCTGCAATCTTGACCCCACGCGAAATGCGGAAGGGCGTCGCAAGTGGCCAGGATTCGTGCGCGGCTGTCAGCTCGCGAAGCATGACAAGAGCTTATCCACTATGCGGCCGACACCCATGGTTACCGGATCCTGACAGGGCAGACCCAGCGCATCCTCGGCAGCCTTGCAGGCTTCCGCTGCGGCCTGTGGCGTCAGCTTCGACGTGTTCAACGCGATACCAACAGGCAGCACCGCCGGCTGCGTGAGCCTTGCGGACTGTAGATTGGTTTCGAGGCAGGTCTTCAAGTCCGGTACGGCATAGTGCGGCAGGCCTCGCATATGAGGACGCTGCGGCTCATGGCAGAGTACCAGCGCGTCGGGCTGCGATCCATGCAGCAAGCCCAACGACACGCCGGCGTATGACGGATGGAATAGCGAACCCTGGCCTTCGATCAGATCCCATCCGCCGTCCCGTCGTGCGGGGGACACCCACTCCGCTCCGCCGGAAATGAAATCCGCGATCAACGCATCGATCGGCACGCCGGAGCCCGCGATCAGAATGCCCGTCTGGCCGGTTGCGCGAAAATCGGCTGCTATCCCGCGCTTACGCAATTCCTGCTCGAGCGCCAGCGTCGTATACATCTTGCCGACCGAGCAATCCGTGCCCACTGTAAGAAGCCGCCGGCCGCTGCGGCGCATGCCTTTGCCTACGGGTATGTCGTGTGGGAACCGCCGTGCATCGAACAGCGCGCGTCCAGTACGCGCAGCCGCCTCCGCAATCGCCGGGTGAGCGTCCAGGCGCTGATGTAGGCCGGAGGCGATATTCAGCCCCGCCTCGATCGCGGCAACCACATCACGGACGGTTTGCGGCGCCATCACCCCGCCGGCGTTGGCGATTCCGACCACCATCGTGTTCGCGCCGGCAGCGCGGGCCGCAGCGAAACTCAGATCCGGCAGGTCGAGACTGGATTTGCAGGCGGGACCCCGGAATTGCCCGAGGCACCACTGCGGACGCCAGAAAGCCAGGCCGCGCGCGGTCTTGATCGCAAGATCATCGTGCGCATCCCCAAGGTATAGCAGATAAGGCGGCCCCCAGCTTGCTGTGCGCGGCGGGTTGGAACTCGTGGTGGCAGTAATTGAGTTCGTCATAACCATGGAATTCACACAAGTCCGCTCAGGGTCGACACAAACGATAGCCGGCGCTCTGTGGCGCCACCAATCAAAAAAAGGCCGGGGAACATAACCCTCAGTTATTTCCACACAAGAGGAAGCTTCGGCGCCCGCTTCGGTGCATCGCGCGGCCGGACGCTCTGGCGCAGAACGGCACGGCGCCGCCGGTCTAAGCGAGGCGGCACACAGTCTGCTTGTAGTTCAGGAAATGCTGCGCCAGCGCTCTCCATCGCGGTCCGGGACGGCCGCTACCCACCGGGTGACCGTCCAGGCTGACGATGGGCAAGGCGTCCTTGCTGGAGCTCGTCACCCAGATCTCATCGGCGTCGTAAAGCCGCTCCCTGGGAATTTCCTGCTCGGCCAGGGGAAGCTCATGCTGGCGGCACAGCTCCACCACCAGCTCGCGAGTCACGCCCGCCAGAATCATACGGGAGCAGGGCGGGGTGGCGATTTCCCCGTCCTTGACTACAAACACATTGGTCGAAGAGCCTTCAGTGACCAGGCCGTCACGGACGAGGATCGCTTCGGCGGCACCGGCGGCGATGGCTTGCTGGCGCAGCATGATATTCGGGAGAAGCGCGATGGCCTTGATGTCGCAGCGACCCCAGCGAATGTCGTCCGCCACAATGGCGGCGGCGCCAGGCGCGGCAGCCGAATCGCTTATCGAGGATGCCGGGATGGGCGACGTCGCCATGAACACTGTGGGCTGCGCCGGGGGGACGGGAAATCCATGGTCGCGCTTTTCCGGTGCTCCGCGGGTGATCTGCAGATACACCGAGCTGTTTCCCCGGCCATTGCGCACGAGCAGCTCCTTGCAAAGCGCCTGCCAGACTTGCGCCGAGTGAGGGTTTTGGATTTGCAGGGCGCTCAAGGAGCGCTGCAGCCGCAGCAGGTGCTCGTTCAGGCGGAACAGGACGCCGTTGAATGCCGGAATGACTTCGTAGACGCCGTCAGCGAACAGGAAACCCCGGTCCATCGGGGAGATGCTCGCTTGAGCGGCGCTCACGAAAGTGCCGTTGAGGAAGACGTCTGTCATGACAGCAGATGATCCGTGGCTCGTTGCAACAGTGTAGCGACCCGCCGAAGCCTGCGAAACCAGCTCAGGTCGTGCGGTCAAAGAAAAAGCCCTCACAGGACTTCGGAACAGCCCGGCCGGGGGGGGAGGCGCACCCGGTGCGCGTACTTGAAGGACTCCGAACTGCATAACCTGATGTTATGCCGAGCTGCGATTATTTCATGGCGTGCGCAGCGGCGTGCGCAGCGGCGGGAATCTGCGATTGTCGCGCGGGTGCGCCCGCATAGCTCCGGGTTATGCGGACTCGGCATGAATTCATTGGCCCAAGGGCGTCACCACTGCCTATCTTGTCCCTCAGCCTTTCGCCAGAAGAGGCATTGCGATTCCATCATTCGACAAGGATCAACTCGTGAAAATGCCACGACGACGAGCCCTCCTGGGCCTGGGTACTGCCGCCCTGCTGCCCCTGGCCGCCGGTGCCCAGACTGCCTCGAAAGCCAACGGGAACGCCAGCGCAAAGCCGATTCGGATTGCGGTCATGCACTTCGTGCACGAGACGGTCACCTTTCTGCCTTATGACACGGTGACGGACGACTTCATCTACGAAGGATCGCCGGCGCGCGGTGAAGCCTTGTTGGCCTCGCAACCCGTGAGTTACATCGGTGGCTTCGTCACGGTCGCCAAAGAGTACGGCAACGTCGAGCTCGTCGGCATCGAGTCGCCCCTCGGATCGAAGAAGGGATCCGGCTCCGGGTGGATCACGAAAGAGGCGTTCCTGCACTTTCTCGACAAGATGATCGCCGATCTGAAAGCGCAGGGGCATTTCGACGGCGCCTACTTGTGTCTGCACGGCGCCATGGGCGTGCGGGATGTTGCCAAGCCCGAAGCGGAGATTGCCCGCCGTGTGCGCGAAGTGATCGGTCCCAAGGGCTTTATCGTGGGCACCTTTGATCCGCACGGCAATGAGGATGCTGAATTCCTTCGGCACGCCAACCTTGCGTTCTGCATCAAGTACTACCCACATTACGATGGCTACCTGCAGGGGGAGCGTGCCGCGCGCACGCTCATTCGCTGCATCCGCGGGCAATACAAGCCGGTCAGCGCCACCCGCAAGCCTCCGATCCTCACGCCTTCCGTGCTGCAGTGGACGGGCACGTCGCCGTGGATGGATCTGGTTCAGCGAACATTGACCTGGGAGGCGCGGGAGCCGGATGTCTATGTGAACTTCTATTATGGGTTTGCATTCATGGATGCCGTTGACGCGGGCATGTGCTTCCAGGTCATGACCAACGGCAATCCGGAGCTGGCCGAGCACATTGCCGATGACATAGCGGGCACGGCCTGGCGCCTGCGCGACGAGCTCCTGCACCACACGAAGGTCGTCAGCCATGCCGAAGGCGTCCGTCTTGCCCGACAAGCGGTGCAGCAAGGCAAGGTCGTGCTGGCGGATCACAGCGATCGCACTGGAGCCGCGACCTGGCTGTTGCAGCAGGTCATCGATCAGAAGCTCAGCAACACGCTGATCGGCACGATCGCCGATGAGGATGCGATCAACACGCTGCGCAAGAAGGGGGTGAAGGCCGGCGATCCGTTCGATATGGACATCGGCGGGCGAATCGACGTATCCGCCGGTAAACCCGTTCGGATCAAGGGCACGGTCGCTACCGTCAGCGGTGGGATCACCCATGGGCAGGGCAAGGCCGCCGGATCGCAGCTCTGGGTCAGCGTGAAATTCGGCGACGGCAACGTGGTCGTCATCAGCCCGTACCTGGTTCAGTTCGTCGAGCCGCGCCACTTTTTCGATCTGGGCATCGATCCGGATGCCTTCAAGGTGTTCGCTATCAAGTCGCGTGTTCACTTCCACCGTGGCTTCACTGACAGCGGCTATTGCAAGACCTTTATCCTGGTCGAGCCCGAGCAGCCGTTCGTGGGCACGGTGCGCCTCGAGGCACTCGATTACCAGCACACCCCCGTCAAGAAACTGTATCCCTACGCCGCCAACCTGACCTTTTCGGTCAAAGGTCCGGGCAAGCTGGGCGACTATCCGGGACGAGACGGAACTTCAGAGTAGGGACGCCGGGTGAACGAGCTCGCAAGTCAGGGTGCGGCGGCTCCGCCGCGCCCTCGATTGTCGCGTTCCAAAGCGCTCCGGTTGTGGGCCCCCGCACTCGCGGCTGTGATCCTTGGCGGCTATCTGCTCGGTCGCGATCATGGGCCTGCGGCCGCCACCACAAACGCGCGCGCGCCTTCGGTGCCGGTGATTGTCGCTAGCTCGACGTCCAGGGACCTGTTGATCGCCCTCAACGGCATCGGCACGGTGCAGCCATTGAGCGTTGTGAACATCAAAGTTCGCGTCGATGGTCAGTTGGATAAGGTGACCTTCACGGAGGGTCAGGAAGTGCACGCCGGGGATCTGCTTGCGCAAATCGACCCGCGCCCCTTCGAAGCACAACGGGCCCAGGCAGAGGCTATGCGCGCGAAAGACCAGGCGCAACTTGCCAACGCCAGATCCGATGTAGAGCGCTATGCCGCCCTCGTCGACACCGGCGGTATCTCCGTTCAGGTCATGGAGACTGCCAAAGCCCAGGTGCAGGCGTTGGAAGCGACCGTGCGCGCGGATGAGGCTGCGGTCGATACAGCGAAGCTCCAACTACAGTTCACGCGAGTGGTCGCCCCGATCGAGGGGCGCGCCGGCCTGCGACTGGTAAATGCCGGTTCCATAGTGCACGTCGCCGATGCGGGCGGCATCGTCACGGTCACGCAAATGCATCCCATTTCCGTGATCTTCTCCCTGCCACAGGACGAGCTTCCCGACATTCTGGCAAGCGCGTCGAAAGGGAAGCTGCGGGTGATCGCCTACACGCGAGACGGCAACACGAGCCTCGCCGAAGGCGAGCTTTCCGTCGTCGACAGCCAGGTCGATTCCGTGACGGGACAGGTTCGTCTGCGCGCGATATTCGCCAACACTGGGCGGACGCTGTGGCCGGTCTCGCTGGTCTCAGCCCGCCTGCTGGTACGGACCGAGCACGCGGTCACTGTCATTCCAACTCGAGCGGTCATGCGAGGCCAGACTGGCGAATACGCCTACGTGGTCAAAGCCGACGAGACCATACAAATGCGGCCGCTGACCACCGGCAAGTCGGTCGACGGCTTCACCGCCGTGCTCTCGGGCATAGCCCTCGGCGAAACTGTCGTCGTCGACGGCCAGGCCCGCATCGCGACCGGCACCCACGCGCAGGCGAAGCGGGAGGCGGGGTCCGGCCTACCAGGGGGCGGCCGACCAGGCTCGCGACAGCCGGGCGTCACGCAAGGAGGGTCCGGCCTGTCGGGGAGTCGGCGGACGGGCCTTCGGGCCCACTTCTCGTGAACATTTCCGAGATCTTCATCCGCCGCCGGGTCGGCACGCTGCTCCTGGCCGTAGGCGTCATCTTCGTGGGCGTCAATTCTTACTTCTCGCTGCCCGTCGCGCCGCTGCCCCAGGTCGAGTTCCCGACCATCCAGGTCTCCGCCAATCTGCCCGGAGCGAGTGCCGACACAATGGCCTCCTCTGTGGCGACGCCCCTCGAGCGTTCGCTTTCGAACGTTCCGGGCATCACGCAGATGACCTCCTCGAGTTCCCTCGGCAGCTCGCAGATCACTCTGCAGTTCGATCTCGGCCGCTCCATCGATGGCGCCGCCCAGGACGTGCAGACCGCGATCAGTGCCGCCGGCGGCCTGCTGCCGAAGAATCTTCCCAATCCGCCGACATACCGCAAGACCAATCCGGCCGACCTTACGGTGTTGACGCTCGCACTCACTTCGGACACGTTGCCCCTGACCGAAGTCGATCGCTATGCCGAGGACTTCATCGCGCAGCAGATCTCTCAGATGCCGGGTGTGGGACTCGTGGATTTCCATGGCCAGCAGCGTCCGGCAGTGCGAGTGCAGCTCGATCCGGACAAAGTGGCGCAGCTCGGCCTGACTCTCGACGACGTGCGCAACATGATCAGTGTGCAGACGGTCAATGCTCCGAAGGGCAGCCTGACCGGTCCCCACCGCGCTGTCATTCTCGATGCCACGGACCAGGTGATGACCGCCGCGGGCTACAAATCCATTGTAGTCGCCTACAGAAACGGGGCGCCCATCCGGCTGGAGGACCTGGGTAACGTCATCGACGCCCCGGAAGACGTGCGGCAGGCGGCATGGCTGCAGGACAAGCGCGCCATCATCATCGATATCCACAAGCAGGCCGGCTACAACGTCGTGGAGACGATCGACAGGATCAAGGCGCGGTTACCGCAACTGACCGCCTCGCTGCCGCCGGCGGCGAAGCTCGTCCTGGTAGGCGATCGCACTCAGACCATTCGCGCGGCAGTCAGTGACGTGCAGATCACCATGCTGATCACGATCGCGCTCGTGATCCTGGTGATTTTCTTTTTCGTGCGCAATCTGTGGGCCACGATCATACCCAGCGTGGCGATACCGCTGTCTCTCGTCAGTGCGTTCGGCGTGATGTCTGTACTGGACTACAGCCTGGACAACATCTCGCTGATGGGCATGACCATCGCCGTCGGCTTCGTCGTCGACGATGCGATCGTCGTGGTCGAGAACGTCATGCGCCACCTCGAGGCCGGAAAACCGCCGCTGCGGGCGGCGATCGACGGTTCACGCGAGGTGAGTTTCACCATCGTCTCGATGACAGTATCTCTCATAGCGGTATTCATCCCCATACTGCTGATGGGCGGGATCATCGGACGACTCTTCAGAGAGTTCGCGGTGACGGTCACCGTCGTAATCCTCATGTCGGGCATCATTTCGCTGACCGTGACGCCGATGATGTGTGCCTGGCTCATTCGTCATTCACCTGACGAAAAGCGCGGGAAATGGTATCTTCGCTCCGAGTGGCTATTCGAGGCCGTGGCTGGCTTTTACGCAAGAACGCTCGATCGTGTTCTTGTCCATCCTGTCATGATGTTGCTCGCGACCGCCGCCACGCTGCTCCTTTCTATATACCTCTATGTCGTGACTCCCAAAGGGTTTTTTCCCATTGTCGACTCCGGCTTCATCACCGGCGCGGTGCAGGCCGCGCCCGATATCTCCTACGACTCGATGGCGGAGCGGATGCAGGCGCTCGGCCGCATCATAGCGGCCGACCCGGACGTCGAAAACGCCGACTATTGGATTGGCACCAATCCAACGATGAGTCAGGCCCGCATCAATATCAATCTGCGTCCGCGCGAGCAGCGCAGCTCGACGGCTGCCAAGGTGATGGGGCGCCTGAAACGACGCGCCGCGGGCGTCGCAGGGGTAACCCTTTTCATGCAGATCCGGCAGGACATCCAGATGGGCGGACGCGCGACCGCCACGCAATACCAATATACGCTGCAGGACGGCGACATCGCCGAGCTCACCAGCTGGTCAGACATCCTGTTGAAAAAATTATCGGCATCGCCGGAGCTGCGCGATGTCAGTTCCGATGCACAATCCCTGGCCGCGAGCGCCACCATCAGGATCGATCGTGATACCGCCTCACGGCTCGGCATCTCCGCGCAGGCGATCGACGATACGCTGTACGACGCCTTCGGACAGCGGCAGATCGCGACACTGTTCACGCAGCTCAATCAGTATCACGTGATCGAAGAAGTCGACCCCCGCTTCCAGCTCTCGACCGACTCGCTCAAGCGCCTGTACGTCCGCTCGTCCGCATCCAACCAACTCGTGCCGCTGAGTGTCCTGGTGAGCGTCGAGCCCGGTCTGGCGCCGATCTCGATCAATCACCAGGCGCTATTCCCCGCGATCACGCTCTCATTCAACCTCGCTCCGGGAGTAAGTCTCGGGCAGGCCGTGGATGCCATCCGAACCGTCGAGCAGCAGTCGGGGAAGCCGTCCACGCTGACCGCCTCATTCCAGGGAACCGCGCAGGCATTCCAGGACTCGCTGCGCACGCAGCCCTGGCTGATTTTCATCGCGCTCGTTGCGGTCTACATCGTGCTCGGCGTTCTCTACGAAAGCGCGGTGCATCCGCTCACCATCATCTCGACCCTGCCGTCGGCCGGGGTCGGCGCGTTGCTGGCGCTCCTCTTGTGCGGACAGGACCTGTCGATCATGGGCATGGTCGGCATCATTCTGCTCATCGGCATCGTGAAGAAGAATGCCATCATGATGATCGACTTTGCGTTGGCCGCGCAGCGCGACCAGGGCCTGGCCCCGCTCGAGGCCATTCGCCAGGGCTGCCTGCTGCGCTTCCGCCCGATCATGATGACAACCTTTGCGGCGTTGTTCGGCGCCGTACCGCTGGCCGCCGGCGCCGGTATGGGCGCGGAACTGCGGACTCCGCTTGGCATCGCGATCATTGGAGGACTTATCGCCTCGCAGATATTGACGCTCTACGCCACACCCGTGATTTACCTGTCGTTCGATCGCTGGGCTCGCTCGATGCATCACTGGCGTGGGTGGGGCGGTGCAAACCCAACACCCGCCTTGGACGTTTGAAAAACATGCTTCAAGCGCTGAAGGATTGGACTCCGGTACAACGCAAAGTGGTGGCGGCGAGCTTTCTCGGCTGGATGCTGGATGCCTTCGATTTTTTCCTGCTCGTATTTGTGCTGAAGGATGTGGCGGCGGAATTCGGGGTCGAACGACGGGACGCGGCCTGGGCCATCACCCTGACTCTGGCATTGCGCCCCCTCGGGGCCTTCCTGTTTGGGCGGCTTGCCGACCGGTTCGGGCGTCGGCCGATATTGATGCTGGACGTTGCGTTGTATGCCCTGATGGGTTTCGCCGGCGCCTTTGCACCGAGCCTCGCTGTGTTTCTCGTGATCCGGGCGCTGTTTGGCGTGGCCATGGGAGGCGAGTGGGGAATCGGCGCTTCGCTGACGATGGAGACCGTGAAACCCGAGGCGCGCGGTCTGGTGTCAGGCATCCTGCAATCGGGATATCCGATGGGCTATTTGCTCGCGTCGGTGGTGTATGCAGGGCTCCATGACGTGATTGGCTGGCGTGGGATGTTCATGATCAGCCTTCTGCCGGCGCTGCTCGTGCTCTTCATACGCCGGCACGTGCCCGAGTCGCCGGGCTGGAACCCGGAGCGCGGTCGCGCGGAGAGTTTTCTGCAGACGCTGCGCAAGCATTGGCGGCTTGCCCTCTATGCCATCCTCCTCATGACGGCGTTCAATTTCTTCAGCCATGGAACGCAGGACATCTATCCCACCTTCCTGCAGGTTCAGCACGGATTCGACGCGCACGCGACCGGCACCATCGCCATCATCTACAACGTTGGTGCGATACTGGGCGGCTGGACCTTCGGTTTTTGGAGTCAGCGGCTGGGACGTCGGCGCGCCATTGCAATTGCAGCGCTACTGGCCATTCCAGTCACGTATCTGTGGGCTTTTTCAACGTCGTATACGCTGCTCGCCGTTGGAGCCTTCCTCATCCAGTTCTGTGTGCAAGGTGCCTGGGGGGTGATTCCCGCCCATCTGACCGAGCTGTCGCCTGCGAATGCGCGGGCGACGTTTCCCGGCACTGTGTATCAACTCGGCAATCTTCTTGCGTCATCGAATGCAGTACTGCAGACCTCGATCGCTGCACGGCACGCGGAGAACTATGGCATTGCCCTGGCCAGTGTTGCACTGGCGGCCGCACTGGTCATTGCGGTGCTCATAGGCCTGGGTCGCGAGGCGCGCGACGTGGCAATGGCATAACAGGAGTCGGCCCGTCCGCCCCTCGCTAGCGCCGTGCCTGTCGCAGCGCTGCATCGCCGTCCCACAACTCCGTCAGGTACGTAAAGTGCCAGTTCTCGGGGGGTTCGCGCGCCTGGATCTGATCCGTAACGTGGGAAGCCGCCAGATCGAGGATCTGGGGTTTCATGGGCAAGCCCGCCTTGGTGGAAAAGAACAGCTTCACGCGAGGCTTGGTCAGGGCCGAGGGGTTCTGGTCGAGCACGACAGCCAGTCGACCTGAGCGCATCCGCACCAATGAGCCGGTCGGATAGATCCCGACGCTCTTGACGAATGATTGAAAGACCATCGGGTCGAAATGACCCTTCCACGTGGCCATCTGGGAGAGGGCCTGCGCCGGATCCCAACCGGCCTTGTACGGGCGGTCCGACGTCACTGCGTCATAGACGTCGCAAACCGCGCCCATCCGGGCCAACAGCGAGATCTGTACTTCCGTCAACCGATCCGGATAGCCCGTGCCATCCACGCGCTCA
The DNA here is from genome assembly GCA_028293805.1 of Gammaproteobacteria bacterium. Taxonomy (GTDB): domain Bacteria; phylum Pseudomonadota; class Gammaproteobacteria; order Steroidobacterales; family Steroidobacteraceae; genus 13-2-20CM-66-19. The sequence goes on along the minus strand of JAQGOC010000363.1, from coordinate 10,414 downwards.
TGATGGTGACGACAGACATCCAGCACGCCCTCGCTGACATCCGCGCCGGCGAGCAACATTTCGTAACCACGCACGGGATGCTGTTTGATCACCTCGAATTCTTCGGGCGTCAGCTTGCCCGGCTTGTTCAGAACGTCCTGGGGCATGGCCGCCTTGCCAAGATCGTGCAGCATCCCCGCCATGCCGGCGTCGTGGCACTGTCCATCGTTGAAGCCCAGCTGGCGCCCGAGGGTCACCATCAGCGCGCACACCGCCACCGAATGCAAGTAGGTGTATTCGTCGGCATTCTTCAGCCGCAGGAGACTCAGCAGGGCGTCTGGATGGCGGTTGATCGATTCCACAACGTCGTCGACCAGCGATACGCACTCACCCGGCCGGATGGCGTTGCCGAGCCGTACTTCGGTGAATAAGCGGCGCATGGCGTCCGCCGAACGTGCGCGCAGTCGCGCGGCTTCCTCCAGCTCGTCGGCCAGGAATGCACGGTCGCGCTTGGGCTCCGGCGGCTGCTTCGAGCTGGCCAACTCGTCCGCTGCGAATTCCGGCGGCATCTGCGTCGGCAAATCCTGCCCTTTGGAGACATCGATCCAGCACTGCTGCACGCCACTTTCCTGTATCTCCCGCAGCCTGGACTCGTCTTTGATCAGGAAGCGGTTGCGCCAGAAGGGATGCTTGAGCCAGCCCTCGTCGAAGCCCTGGACGAACATTCCGACTGTGAGCTGATTCACAGCGATTTTCTTCAACACCAGCCAGCCACTCTTTAGCGTACGTTGATCCCACTGTAGCGCTGGCGTGCGTGCTTGACCGGGCGTGGATCACAAAGGGTCCTGGCGGTCGCAAGCTCATGAAAGGGCTTAGGACTGAGCGGCGGCGTCGCTGGGGCAATCGGTCTGGCGCGCCGGAAGTCTCCACAAGGTCCGCGGCGGACAGGGGAGGTCGTGCGCCCGATTGCTCACATCGGGCCTGGCCTGTCGGCCGCGGGTGCCCAGGTCATGAGTTAAGTAGCTGACGCGCGGGGGGTTTTTGCTCGCCGGTCCGCACTTCCCCGGGAAATGAGGCGCTTTCCGGACGGGCCCGCACTGAGTCTGCTTCCTTGGACTGGGCCGCGCCTGAAGATGGCATGTCCCGACCGAACTTTCACAGTCAGCCACGGAGGCGCCAATACTCTAGCCAGTTCGTAAGGAAACTTGGCATGCCCCCAGCGACGAACCAAAGGTGCTTCTCGAGCGCGAATCGCGCCCGGCGCGAGGGCGGGTCGGGGCAACGCTCAAGCGAAGGCCTCCATGAACAGATCCTGCATCAATTTCCACGAACGCTTGTCCGCCACGGCGTTATAGCGGACCGCCTCGGGTCTTTTGGCATTTGCGGCCTCCGGGTTCGTGAAACTATGCACGGTGCCGCCGTAGAGATGCATTTGCCAATCCACGCCCGCAGCACGCATTTCTTTCTCGAAGTCCGCACGTTGCTCGAGGGGGATGAATGGATCGTCGGCGCCGATGCAGACGAGAATGCGGGCCTTGATCGCCTTGGCGTCAGTTTTGGGCGCCTTGGTCGCAAGGCCGCTGTGAAAACCCACCACTGCCTTGATATCGGCGCCCGACCTGGCCAGCTCCAGGCTCATCGTGCCCCCGAAACAGAAGCCGATGGTCCCGATACGTGCGGCATCGACTTCGGGGCGTGCTGCCAAGGCGCGTAAACCACCCGCCGCGCGGGCGCGAGTCTTGGAAGGATCCGCGTACAGCGGATCGAGCATTCCAACGGCTGCGCCGAGATCCTCGACGACTTGCGCGTTCCCGTGCAGGTCGCAGGCAAGCGCCACGTAACCGATCGAAGCCAGGCGCTCGGCCCGTGTGAGCGCCTGTTTGTTGAGACCGTAGGCTTCGGGGTACACCAGCACTCCGGCTCGCGGACCGCTGCCCGGCTCAAAGAACAGCTCGCTTTTCATTGTCAGGCCATCGGCCTGATAGGTTAGTGTTTCGCGTTGCATGTCATCCTCCGTACGCCGGCAGAAGCGGCAGATGCCATGAATTTAACGGCCGCCAGGAGATTGCGCCAGCCAGACCGGAGTCTTTGCGAGTGCTTCAGGTTGGAAACATTGTCACGGAATCATTGCGCAACGCGCCGCGGCAATCGGCTACTCGATGGCCGGTCACTCCAAAGAGGTAGGAAAGCGCCCCTCCATATCGCGACGCGGACAACGGACGTGGCGGTTAGTTTGTCGATCTGCGGCGGGTAAAGGGAGACGGAGTATCACCACTATAACAGTGAGTTGCAACCGCAACACGCCATGCTGCGAAGGTTCGGGCATCCTCCTCTCGAAGACCGGTCCATTGCCTCGAACCGAAGGAGTCCAGTGTGTCACGCGCTCAATTGTCTGAAATGCGGGTGGGAAGGCTCATGCCACCCATGGTGCTGGCGACTGTGGTGTCTGCACTCCTGCTGCTGCCTGGACTGGGGTGTGCACCAAGTTCGGGGAACCCTGTCCCGAGGGCTGAGCTGCCCGACTCGCAACCGGCCTACCACCCCAGCATGGGCGACTTGATGACCATGGCGATCCAGCCGCGTCACATCAAGCTGGAGCTTGCTGGCCGGCAGAAGAACTGGACCTACGCGGAGTATGAATTGAGCGAGTTGCGCAATGCGTTCGGTCGAGTGGGACGGACGATTCCCATCTACCGGGCGGGCGACATGGCGGCGCTGATCGGCGCTCTCACCACAGAATCGCTGGACGCCGTGCAACAGGCCATTCGTGCCCACGACCCGGCTCGATTTGCCGCGGCGTACGAGCGGCTCACGAGCTCATGCAATGCCTGCCATCTGAGCCAGGGCCATGGAATGGTCGTGATTCGGGTTCCGAACGGGAACGATTTCACGAATCAGGAATTCCGTGTGCCACAAAAATGACGCGCAACGCGGTGCGCTATCACGACCATGCCGAGCTGCGGCGCCTCGTGGAGCGCATGGCGAAAGCCCTGCGCGCACGGGTCCGTGCACGTGAAAGTTTCTGGCGAGCTGGCGCGCGCTTACGCCGTCACGGCTCGGGCACGACTCGGTTTTCGATGTGTCCGATCCCTTCGATTTCAACTCTTACGACATCGCCGCTTCGCAGATAAAGGGGCGGCTGCCTCGCAGCGCCGACGCCGGCCGGGGAGCCCGTCGTAAGAATATCGCCCGGCTCGAGAGTGAATACCGTAGTCAGTTCCTCGATCATCTCCGTGAACCGATAGATGAGTTCGCTGGTGTTGCCGTCCTGGCGCAGTTCTCCGTTGACCCAGGTGCGCAAGGAGAGCGAATGAGCATTCGCAAGCTCGTCCAGCGTCACCATCCACGGACCTAGCGGGCCGTGGGTGTCGAATGATTTTCCGAGGGTTGCCGTAAAGGCACGCGTCTGCCATTCGCGGACGCTGAAGTCGTTGCAGACGGTAAATCCCGCCGTCATCTGGCGGGCAGCATCGCGGCCGCGCACGTGTCTTCCGCGCGCTCCGATAATGATCGCGAGCTCTCCTTCATAGTCCAGCGTGTCGGAGACCTTGGGCAGATGAATGTCGTCATACGGGCCGTTTACGCACGTAACCTGTTTATTGAACCAAGTCTGGTGCTTGGGCGGCGCAATGAGGTGTGCGACTTCCTTGACGTGCGATTTGTAACTGCCGCCGAGCCCCAGAAACTTCCGCGGACGAAGCACCGGCGCCTCGAGACGGACGCTGGATAGCGGCAAAGGCCGCGCGGCAGTCGTTGCTTTTCGCACAGCCTCCAGGCCGCTCGGTCCGCTTTCGAGCAGCGTGACCATATCGGACGGGACGCCGGCAACGGCCGAGACGTCCATGATCTCGTCCCCTTCGACGATGCCTATGCGAGTGCTACCGTTGTGGGTGAATGTTGCAAGCTTCATTGAATCACCAAAATGATTGCCTCAACCGGACAGGTGCCGGGGCGCTCACGCCCTAAGCGAGTCGCGGCAGGAGACGACACGCATTGGTTCGCTCCACCTGTTCGAGATCGCGCGCGCTGAACAGGCCGCATGCGGCGAGACCGCTCACGTTCTCAGCAATGGCCCGATACGGAAAGTCGGTGCCGAAGCAGATCTGCGAATTGGAGACGAGACGGGTAAGCGGCCCCATCGCGTAGGGATTGGCTGATTGAGCCGTGTCGAAATAGAGCCGCTTGAGCTCGTACAGCACGCCATTCGGAATCTTCTGCGCGCCCTCCGGCGTTTTTGCCTGAACACCGGCCTGGAATACGAATCGCTCGAGCAAGAAGGGCATCGTCCCACCTGCGTGAGAGAAGATCCATCGAATGTCGGGGTACCTGCTGGTGGCGCCGGATAATACGAGACTCGCAATCGCCCGCGTCGTGTCGGTGCCGTATTCGATCATCGGCACAGGCGCTTCCGGCAAGAGATGACCGCAACAGCTCGGGGTCGTAGTATGAGTGTAAACGACCGCTTTGCGCCGGTTCAGCTCCTGGAGGAGGGGCGACAGGCGGGGATCGCCAAGCCAGAAGTCACCATAATTGGTCCACATGTGAATGCCGTCCGCATTCAACTGATCGAATGCGTACGCCATTTCCGCCAATGAGCTGTCCAGATCCGGAAGAGTCAGAGTCGCGAACATTCCGAAGCGTCCCTTATGATCGCTCACGAGTCTGGCTGCGCACTCGTTGGCATCGCGGGCAATCCTTTGCGCGAGTTCCACATTTCCATACCACGTTCCGGGCGATGGAATCGAGAGCACCGCGCTTGCAACGCCGTTTCGGTCCATCTCGTCCATGGAGCGCCCGACGCTTAGCCCATTCAGCGCGGGATTCAATAGATTTCGTTCCCGTGCCGTCTGCTCGAACAATGGCGGTACGAAGTGATGATGGACGTCGATTCGCCTCGGTGAGCTTACCGCGCCACCGCCCGCACCCGCGAGCGCGCTACCGGCGGGAACGCCGGTAGCAAGTACCGCTGCAGTGGCGGTCAATCGCCGCAGGAATTCGCGGCGTTCCACAATCCGGTCATTCAACTTCAGCGGCCTCGTGTGCGTTTCCGCCCTGATGTCAGCTCACGGTTTTCACAAGTTTCGCTCATAGCTGTGGATTTTGCCGCCTAGAACTTCGTTCTAAGCGTCACTCCGAAGGAGCGGAAGGGGCCGGGCTGGATCTCATAGAGATATTTCGACGGGTCCAGGAACTCCGAAGCGGTCGCTATGTAGACACCCGCGCCTTGGGCGTATACGGCGTAGTGCAAATTCGTAACGTTCTTACCCCAGAGCGACACCTGCCACCGATCGTCATTCGAGGACCATAAGGCGTGTAGATTGATGAGGCCGCGCCACGCAGTCAGATTGCGAATAGCCTGCGGTGTGTCGTTCTCGGCGGTAAATTCCTGGGTAGTTCTGTACGTATAGTCGCCCCCGACGGCGATGGACCCAATCGAAAAGTCGGAGTGGACCTCGGCACTGGCCGTGACCCGGTGGGTTGGCGTAAACGGCACTTTGTGGCCGGCATCATTGGTATACGTGCCGTCGCCATTGTTGATCAGAAATTGCGTGAAGCGGCTGTCGAGGTAGTCGTATTTCAGACCGAGCGTCAGCCAGCGGACGGGCGTGCCCTCCAGATCGGTCTCGATTCCCCCCACGCGCGCGGCACCCGCGTTGGTGGTGATGACGTCCTGGGTGGTCGTATCGAGCTGAATGACCTGTAGGTTCGAGTATCGGTCGATGAAGGCCGCGACGTTCGCACGCAGGCGGTTGTCGAGGCCGTTGAATTTCGCGCCGACCTCGTAATTCCAGACATATTCGGAGTCGAAGGGAATCGCCAGGCCCTGGGCAGTGCTGCTATTGGCGTTGAAGCCTCCGCTCAGGAATCCTCGGGATACCGTGGCGTAGGACATGAACGAGCTCGTCGCCTGATAAGTCAGCGTCGCCGCCGGTGTGAATGCAGTCCAGGAAGCCTTCTGAACGGCATGAAGGTCCGAGCCGCGGATAACCCCTCCGGTCGAGTTCAGATACGCACTACCTGATTTTTCCTGCCATGTGAATCGTCCACCCACATCGACTTTCAGCTTGTCGGTCAGGTTGTACGCCACGTCCGCGAACGGTGCGGCACTCGTTGTATGCGTTTCCTGGATGTTCTGATAAAGAATCGGCGGTGGGAAGCCGGCGGCTTTGTGCGCGAACACCGAGCCCGCCAGATAGTTCTGGAACGCATCGACGGGGCGGTCCTTGTAATTGTGAAGATAGTACAGACCGACTATCCAGGTCAGGGGTTGATCCACCGGTGAGGCCAGGCGCAGCTCCTGCGTAACCTGGTTGTCGTGCTCGTGCGCATTCAGGATCAGGGCATCGACCGGAAACAGTGTCTTGGTGTTGCTGGAGTCCAGATGCCGGTAGCCGGTAATGGAGGTGAAGGTTCCTATTCCCGTCGTCCAATCACCACGTCCAGTCACTCCCCAATTGGTCTGCTCGTACCTGCCCGGCATGCCTTGCGCACTTTGCTGCGGATCGTATGTCAGCCCGGGAACCAGCGCCGGCTGGTAATTGCCCAGCAGCCATTCCGCCTGTGTACCTGCTTTGTGCAGGTAATCGAAGCTCGACACGAACTTGAAGTCGTCGGTCGGCGTGAAGAGCAGTTTACCGCGGACCGATGCCTGGTGTCCGCCATTGAGCATGGTGCCCGTTGCGATGTCCTTGACATTACCCTCGACGGAAGAACCCGACACGACGATGCGGCCGGCCAATTTGTCATCGATCAGTGGGGCGTTGTAGACCCCTTTCAGCTCGACCAGGTTGTTCTCGCCATAGGTGACTTCCGCGGTACCGCTGTTCCTGAAAGTCGGCTGGTTCGTGTACATCGAGACGACGCCGCCGATCGAGTTGCGGCCGAAGAGCGTTCCCTGCGGGCCTTTCAGGACTTCAACCCGGTCGATGTCGTATACATCCGGTTGCACGTCGGCCACGCTCACTCGCACTACATCGTCAATGTACATGCTGACTGCCGGATCGGTTCCCGGTGAGTCGTCAAAGATGATTGCGCCGCGGAGGGAGAGATAGCCTTCGGAGCCACCACGCGGCATGTAAACGAGGCTCGGCGTGAGTCGCGTTACATCCACCAGATCGACCACATGGCTCTTTTCGATGGCGGCGGCACCGAGTACGGAAATCGAGATCGGGGTCTTTTCCAAATCGGTTTCGCGTCTCGTAGCCGTGACAACGATTTCTTCGAGTCCTTGGCCCTCCGTCGCGCCAGCGTTCTGCGCGCACGCAGGGTCGCTCGTCAATGTAGCCGCCCCGCACAGTACGAACGCTCCAATACTACCCGCGCCAATTCCTCGATGTGTCACCGTGTTTACTCCCGTACGTGCTTTTGTTGTTGCTGGACGAAGCCGAGTCCAAATGTGGAAATGTCGGCTGCGGAACCATTTCGACCCCGGAAAACCGCTGGCCTGCGAAGTCATCGAAACGATGTTCGGAAGTACGCCGCCGAGCCCGAAGCCCGTCGCCGGACGCGTGAGGAGCTGGGCGGACATCGGGCGGGTGAGTGGAAGGGCTGACGAACCTGGCGCCAAGGCAGAGATCGGGAAAGGCAGAACAGCCTTGCGCCCGAGACGATCACCCGCCTGTCCAACGAGGGCACGGTAGTGCCCGCCTATAACCGACATGCTGGAACCCCCTCGGCCCCCTTGTTACCTGGTAACCTAGCCGAGCTGACGGCGGGTCGTCAAGGCGAATTCTCAGGTTGAGCCCCCCCAACGGCCTCTAATTGCGCGTAACATTGAACGCTTAGGGTTGCAAGGTCACCTGCCTACCTGGTAGGTTCATAAGAGTACCCATGAACAGGGAAGCCGCGGAGCTTGGCATTTGGTAGGTGCAGCAGCGTTGTTTTATCCGGGCGTGGGAGTGTCCAGATGAGTACCCGCAAGGTTGCTGCCATGATGTGGATCCCAGGCGGGCGTCATGAATGCGCATCCCCGGGGGCCAATTCACCTTGAGCAATCTCATCCTTATAACGGCGCAACAATCTGGTCCGGCTCGGGCGGGCCACGGTAGCGTCCGTTCAACGTTCGCATTTCTCCATGCGGTACTACAATGAATCAGAATCAGGATAATCTTCGTTCTTTTTCGATTTCGCGACAGGGAGCCGCAGAGCAAGTCATGGATGATCTGCGCAATCGGATTTGCCAAGGCATCTACCCGCGCGGCGCGAAGCTCCCGTCTGAACGGGAGCTGTCGGAATACTACCGCGTAAGCGGGCCAACCATCCGCGAGGCGTTGCGCGGGCTCGCTGCGATCAATCTGGTACGCATGCGCAAGGGCACGGGCGTGTATGTGATCGCAGCGACCGATGCAATGTTCGCCTCAGCGGTCGGCGCAATATTGGAACTCGAGAAAGCGCAGCTGCTGGACGTATTGGCGGTCTCCGAGGCGCTCTACGTCAAGGCGGTCACCCTGGCATGCGAGCACGCGACTGAGCAGGAGTTGAGGGTCATAGCCGAAACTCTGGACCTGCTCGATCAGAGGAAGACGGCGGAAAAGCTTTTCGAAGATCTCAAGACATTTCTCGACCTCATTGCGAGGGCTTCTCACAACGTCCCTTTATCCATGTTCTGCCGTCTTATGATGGTGCTGCAGGTGGAGGTTGCGAACGAGCAGATCGGCGGTATTCCCCGCAACTGGGAAACGATCGCCATCAAGCTCAGATCAGACCGGCGAGAACTCGTCAGCGCTCTTCTGGCGCGTAATGCCGTTCTCGCAGCGTCGTGGGCGGCGGCTTATCACGAACACACGCGACGACTGGTGAGTGATGTTCTGGCGACCACGGGCGGCGAATCCGTGTCCACCCTGCGCCGGGCTATCAGACGGCTCCAAAGTGCAGCGTAGCTGCCCTCAGCATGCGACGACAGTCGCCCCCGACAACAATCCAGCGATCTTTGAGAAGAACGGCACAATGGCAATTAGGCATCGTACATGGGCAAAGTGAAGCGCGTCGTCATCGGCCTGAACAACGAACAACGGTCGGCCGTGCTTCACGGCGACTCCACCAACGAGCAGCAGGTTCCGGGAATCTTCTGGCGTTCGACGTTATGGGCTACGCAGGAGCTGCCCGTAGACAACTCAGTAAAAGGCGACCGGGCAGTGGGCGTGATTCAACGGGAGCCCAAGGGCGACGGTTTGATCTTTCGCGCTCTGGAGATTCCTCCGGACATCGGCGACCGGGAAAAACACATCGAGGTCCTGCGCAAGCTTCATGAGGCGGTAGAGCAGAAGCATGTGCCGTCGCGGGAAGACATCGAGCGCCACCCGAGCATGCACCGGACGGATACCCTGGATATGTTCACGGTCACTCGGGGTGAAATCTACCTTGTCACGGATACTGACGAGGTTTTGCTGAAATCGGGAGACAGCGCCATCGTCCAAGGCGTCAATCATGCGTGGAGTAATCGTTCGGGCGAGCCGTGCATGATCATGTGCGTGATGGTTCATTCCCGCGCTTAGAAGTCGGTCCACGAAACATTGCAAGCTCTGTCAACAACTACCTTTTCGGGCTCATCATGATAAAACTACTGGCGGCTTCGTTGATCGTGGACAACGCGCTGGCTTACGCGCGATCTCATAAATTTGCTCCCCTGACGGTTGCGGTGTTGGACGCGCGCGGTTGTACCGTCATGCTGAAAGCCGAAGACGGCTGTAGTTTACTCCGTCCGGAAATTGCGCAGGGCAAGGCATGGGGGGCACTTGGCATGGGTTTCGGGACACGCGCTCTCGCGTCCCGCGCGGAGAAGCTCCCAGCTTTCTTCAACGCGCTGGCCGCTCTTTCGGGCGGCCGGATAGTTCCCGTCCCAGGTGGCGTGCTGATACTGTCGAGCGAACGAGAGCTGCTCGGTGCGTGCGGAGCGAGTGGCGATCACGCCGACAACGATGAAGCTTGCGTAATAGCTGGCATCGAGTCAGCGGGACTCCTCGCGGAGCCGGGGAAATAGCGGACAGCTGGCGTTTATTGAGTTTCGCTAGCGACGCGGCGCGACTCAAGGGCCATGCGGAAAGGCGAATGAGATCCCGCGCCCGAGCGCAGGCCAGGGCGAGATGCCGTGATCCTGCTGATCGAAGACCGCGTAATCTGCTACGTAACCCGCACTTCCCTGCTGCACTTTGAGCCGCAAGGCGAGCTCACCGGCGTTCTCCACCATGCGCGCGCGCCGGAGTGCGGTGCCGACCTCAGCAGCACTCATCCCCCAGTTGGGTGGCACAACCCTCGGCGCTGTACTTTCGTCACTGCCTGTCGTCAAAAGCACCCGGGGGTGCGCTTTGCCTGTTTGCACTGCCGCCGCAAATCTGGGCTCATCGAGGAGCACGGCGCTGTTGTTCCACCAGATCGAGGGGCTTGCGATGATGAAAGTGCGGAACGCGCCGGGATTCAGGAACAGAGCGTGGAGAAC
>JAQGOC010000291.1 GCA_028293805.1 Gammaproteobacteria bacterium | reverse complement strand
AAATCGCATCCGTGACGAGACGATTGATTTCCTCAGGCATCTGGCGATCCCGGCTTCGCAGGCCCGCCTCGAGATGAATGACGGGAATCCAGAGCTTGGTCCCGACCATTGCGCACGCGGCCGTGGCATTCACGTCGCCCACGACAATGATGGCGTCGGGCCGATCACGCATGCACACCGCTTCGTACGCGATCATCGTGCGGCCGGTCTGCTCGGCATGCGTGCCGCTTCCGACTTCCAGGTGGTGCGCCGGCTCCGGCAGGCGCAGATCCCGAAAGAAAGTGTCAGACATATTCGCGTCGTAGTGCTGTCCGGTGTGCACGATGTGCGGCGTGCACCAGTTTTCACGCGCGAGGGCGTGATACAACGGTGCCACTTTCATGAAGTTCGGGCGCGCTGCGGCGATCAGGTGGATTCGCTTGGGGTTCAAGTGCTATTGCCTCTTCGAGCAGTCCGCGCCAAGCTTATCCGATCGTGCAGGTCGAATAGGCTGCGACGACAACGCGGTGGGGCAATGTCCCGTCCGGGGTGGTCAGGAACGACATGAACTGGACCTGGACCCTGTCGGCCGAAGGAGACACTGGTCGCACGGCTGATCGGCAGGTAACTTCCACGTTTCTCATACGCACAGGGGCCACCTCATGGCGCTTTGGAAAGATACGAACTCAGGACCTGTTTCCGCACCGGCGTCAAGCGCGCCGCTCCCCTCCAGCCCGCTGCCGCACCGCGAGCCGGAGAAGACGAATGTCGCCCCTCTGAGCCCCGAAGTGGCTCGCCGGCCCGCCAAGGAGGCGCAGCGCCTGGATATGAAAGAATCCGTCATCGCTTCCGATCTCACCATCGAAGGCAAGATCATCGGCTCCGGCCACGTGCGCATCGCCGGTAAATTCAAGGGCGATGTGCAGGTGGACGGTAACGTCACCCTCGATACCGGCGCCCATCTCGAGGGCCTCGTGAAGGCCCACGTCGTCGTCGTCGGCGGCGAGCTGCTGGGGAACATCGAGAACGCCAAACGGGTCGAGCTGCTCGAAGGCGGGGTCATCAGCGGCGACGTCAAGGCCGGTTCGCTGACCGTGGCTGCCGGCTCGCGCATGCGGGGCCAGGTCGAGTTCGGCTGGGACACGGAAAGCCGGACCAAGACCGAAACCAAGGGATTCGGTAACGCATGAATGTCGCCTCTCGCCCGGTCATACCGGGCAAGACGCGTACGTGTCCGCACTGTAAGGCTACGATTCTCGAAAGCCTGAGTATCTGCCCGGGCTGCCTGCACCACCTGCGCTTCGATTCCGAGGCCGCGAAGCGTCAGGTGGCGGCCACATCCGCATTGCGCGTCGAGGGGTTGATTCGTCATCCGCCTCTCGAGGAGCCGTGGGAATATTTTGTCGTGATCGCGATCCGTAACGACCGTGGCGAAGAGGTCGCGCGCCAGGTGGTGAATGTCGGCGCGCTGCAGGGCGCGGAGAAGCGCACGTTCACCCTGTCGGTCGAAATGCTGCCGCCGCAGGCACCGGTCAGCCCCACTAACAATAGTCAACCCGGGAGGCCCGGCCCTGCCGGCGTTAACGCCTCACCCGGGAAACCTGTCTCGGCGGCACAGGCCGCCGGGCTGAAGCCGCCGGTTCCCGGACAGAAACGCTGAGGGTGGCCCGCGGCTGCACCCGCTGTTGCACCCGCGGTGGTCCGGCTTAAAAGCTCTGCTGTGTTTGTATCAGGAACTGCATCCGTTTGATGCTCGTGCCCCCGTCCAGGGGGAAGGCGAGATCCACGTGCACGATGTTCCCAAAGCCGGTACGGGCGTTGCCGAATCGCGCGCCGAATCCGACGTCCTTGAGTAATCCAAGACTCTGATCCCCCAGCGGCGCGGTCCCCCACGTTCGACCCGCATCGAAAAAGACCGCCCCGCCCACACGGAAAAGGCGGAAGGGGTACCAGTCGGTGAAGTAACGCTGTTCCACTGTGAACAGCGCGCGGGCGGTCCCGTCCTGATACCGCAGTGGATAGCCGCGCAATCCATTGTCGCCACCGAGCAGGATTTGATTCTCCACATCGAGATGCCGGCCCGCCGCCGCGTGGACGCTGCTGAAGAACAGCCATTTGCTGGACTGCTGCGCGTAGTAGCGGGCGGTTGCGGCGAGTACCGCGTTGCGTAGATCCCCGTCCTCGAGTCGTCCCGTAAAGACAGTGGACAGTACGAGCGTCGAACGCCCGGAAGCCACGCCGTGTCCTGCCGCAGTCTGGAAAAGCATGGCGCTGCGGCTTGAGCCGAGCGCTGAGTCTGCCCATCCCACGCGTACGCTGGCGGTCGTTCCGAGATAGAAATCCTCGGTCTTTCCGATCTGGTCGCGGTTCTCGAGCTTCACGTAATGATCCTGCAGGAGATCGAAGCGGATCCACGGGTACACGAATCTTCGATCGCGCGGCAGGACAGTGGGGCCGGTCCATGAGGTGACCGGATTGAAGCGGCGCTCATCGTAAGTCAGCCCGGCGCTCCAGCGGCGCACCCAGCCGTTCTCGAGGCCGCTGGACCAGCCCGTATAGATTTCGGTAAACACCCCGCGGTCGTGAAACTGGTCTATGACGTGGCCACGGTCGTACAAGGAGTCGATGTGGTCGCCCGATTGCGCGATCATTCCACCGGCGTAATGCGTCTCGAGCGAGTAGAACGGGCTGTTGATGATCACGGCGCGCTGTGTTCCGTCGCTGAGCTGTGAATAATCGACACTGACCGAGGTCCACGTGCCGAAGACGTGGCTGTTCGAGACACCCACGCTCGTCTCGCTCCGGTCGACCGACGAGCTGTGCGACAGCGACACGCCGGTCCCCGTGCCCAGCAGGTTGAGATCCGCCAGGGCGAAGCCCGTCGTGTTAGTCCCACCCGTGCGCCCGAAGTTGAATCCCGGATCCAGGGTCCACACGTCGCGTGTTGTGACGAGCAGATCCACTTTGCCGTCGTGATAGCTCACGGGCAGGATCGCGGCGTCATAGAAGTAACGGTCGGAGCGCAGATTGCGCTCCGACTCATCGAGCAGGTGGCGCGAATAGCGGTCGCCGGAACGGAACAGAAGCTGGTGCCGGATCACGCTGGGCTTCGTCTTGATGTGGAGGCGGTTGGCGAGCCGGTAGATGGGGATGTTGTCTTTTGGGTCGTTCGTGTTGAAGACGTTCTGGTTGTCGATGCGGATGTCACCGATCACCGCGCCCGCTTTTTCGAGCTCGGCGTCGGAGGGCAGCGCTTGCGTTGTGGCGGACGAGAACTCGATTGCGGCGGCAATCTCAGTGTGGAATGGCGTCAGCCCAAGCAGACAGAGCAGGGTGAGAAGGGGTGCTGAGGGAGAGTATCGGGCGCTGCGTGATGGCGGCGCACAGTTGTTTGCAACAGAGTTTGGCACCGCGCCTGCAACACCGTTTGCCATCGCGCCTGCGACCGCGTTTGCCACCGCGTCTGCGACCGCGTCGAACTGCATCGTGGCTGTACGCCAAATGAGCTACTGAACGGATTGTTCAATCCATGAGGGTAACGCGCATCTGTGGGCTCTGCGCATGTCTGCTCGACGCAACGCGCCGCGTCCGGGAGCACTTATCCGGCGTTTATGCTGAAACCGTGACCTGTCGCAACTGCAGCCACGCTGCTGCTTGACAACGCATCAACCGCGGCCGGCTCCGGCCCCCGAGCGGGCAAGGCGCTTACGCCGCGCGCCGGCATTCCGGGAAGGCGCTGTCATTGCCTTAGACGCAACCGGTTGCAACTCCGCCCGTGCCAACGCCTCAATCGCCTGCGCGGCCGAGCGATAACAGCGCATGATCTCCAGTCCGAATGGCGTAAGGGTCACGCCCCCGCCGCCTTGGCCCCCGACGCTGGCGGTGGCAGCCGGCTCAGTGAAGGAGCGATTCAGGCCGTCCAGGAGTAGCCAGGCCCGTCGATAGCTCATCCCGAGCGCCTGCGCTGCCTGGCGTAGGGAGCCCGTGCGCTCGATGCTTTCCAACAGGTCGATCTTCCCAGGACCCAGCGAGCAGCCCGGGGTGAAGTCCACGCGAAAGCGCACTGTCTGCTTCATAGGTCACCTGGATCGTCCTGAAAGCATACTGCCATGAGCACGGTTGCGAAGGGACTCGAATGCTGCTATCGATATATCCGAACGAATACCACGAAGCGGTTTGCCCTGACAGGAGGGTTCGGCGTGATGAGACGATCGATGCTGCGGACACTGCTGCTCTGGGCGTGGGTCGCGACCTGGACTTTGGGCGCTTCGGTGGCCAGTGCGGCGGATGACGCGCGCGGCGTATTGGTATTCGGCGCGGCCTCGCTCACGGACGTTCTCGACGACCTCGGCCGAGCCTTCACCGGACAGACGCACATTCAGGTCAGATCCTCGCTCGCCGCGAGCTCCGTGCTGGCGAAGCAGATCGAGTCGGGCGCGCCGGCGGATGTGTTCTTCTCAGCCGATCTCGAATGGATGGACTACCTCGAGCAGCGCAAGCTCCTGCGGCCCGGCTCGCGCCATGTGGTCGTGACGAACCGCCTGGCGCTCATCGCGCCGGTGGACAGCCTGGTGAGACTGAAGATTGCTCCGGGGTTCGATCTCATGGGAGCCCTCGGCAAGGGGAAGCTAGCTACGGGTGATCCGGACTCGGTGCCGGTTGGCAAGTACGCTCACGCCGCACTCGAGAAGCTCGGAGTGTGGGATCGCGTGTCGGGGCGCATCGTGCGTGCAGAGAACGTTCGCTCCGCGCTCGCTTTCGTGGCGCGCGGCGAAGCGCCGCTCGGCATCGTGTATCGGACCGATGCGCTGGCCGAGAAGCGGGTGCGGATAGTGGATCTGTTTCCGCAGGACAGCCATCCTCCCATCACGTATCCCATTGCTCTGACAACGCGAGCCGGGGCCGAGGCGCAGCGGTTCGTGGACTTCGTCACCGGTGAGGCCGGGAAGGCGATCTTCCGCCACCACGGATTTGAAGTGCGCCGCTGATACCGCTGCGCGGTTTTCGATGAACGCCGTCGCGCATTCCGCGGCGGTGATGGTACCCTTCCCGTCCTCCCCGGCACCTGCTCTACGCGGCAAGCCGGCCATTCCCGGCCGCGCCTCAGGCGCGTGTGCCCCTTGCGATCACTGGTCGCTACGAGAGCCGACATGGACGCGAGCACTACATCTCAACGACCGCCCGGCATACCGCCGTTGCCGGATACGCCGTTGCGCTTCATCTGCTACTTCATCGCCCGGTTTCGGTGGTGGTATCTCGCCATGGTCGTGTTCGAAACGATCAACTCCACCTGCGGCATTCTCGTGCCGTACGCGACAGGGCAGGTGATCAAGGCGGTCACCCAGGCGCACGAGCATTCGCTGGCCCTGGTGTCGGGTCTGCGGGGACCGCTGTGGCTGTTCGTCGGGCTCAGCATCGGCGAGGTGATCTTCAGCCGCGCGGGAGGCAGGTGCCAGATCATCCTCGGTCCGCGGCAGCGTCAGACGGTGACCCGCGCCTTGTATGCGTATTTGCAGCATCACTCGCACCGCTATCTAAGCAATGATTTCGCGGGTGCGCTTGCGCATCGGATCAGCGAGACCTCCCTCGGTGTCTCGCAGACGCTGTGGACCGTGATCTTTGATTTCTGGCCCATGGCAATCGTGTTCAGTGTGGCGATTGCTGTTCTCGGCCACGCTTATCCCGGTCTCGCGGAGCTCGTCGCGATCTGGTCCGTTGCTTTTGTCGGCATCTCCTTCTGGCTCGCGATGCGCGCCCGCCCGTATGCGGTAGCGGCCGCCGCCGCGCGTAGCGAGACGACTGGAAAGGTCGTCGATGCTGTCACGAACCTCACGAGCACACGTTTATTCGCCCGGCTCGGCTTCGAGCGGGAATATCTCGACAAGCAGCTGCGCAGGGAGTTGCGGGCAGTCAGACAGTCCTCCGGGTACTCCGAGCGAGTTCGCTGGTTCCAGTACGTCGCTGCGGCGGTGCTCAAGATCGCCGTGCTCTATTACGCGCTGCGGCTATGGGCCGATGGCAAGATCACGGTCGCCGAGTTCGTCGTCGCCTGTACCACGGCGCTGCTCATCATCAACGAGGCGCGCAACCTGAGCCGGCGTTTTCTCGAGTTCTTCGAATACTTCGGCAACGTGGCGAACGGCGTGCACACCATCATCCGGCCGCACGAGATCGTGGATCATCCGGAGGCGGTGGCGGCCAGGATCGAGCGGGGCCGCATCGAGTTTCGGGACGTGTCGTTCGAGTACACACCCCAGCAACCGATTTTCCGCAACCTGAGCGTGACGATTCCGGCCGGCCAGCGCGTGGGTCTCGTCGGCTTCTCCGGTTCGGGAAAATCCACATTCGTGAGCCTCATCCTGCGTCTGTACGACGTCCAGGGCGGCCAGATTCTCATCGATGGCACCGACATCCGCGCGATCACGCAGGAGTCACTCCACAGCCAGCTCAGTCTGATTCCGCAGGATCCCAACCTGTTTCATCGCAGTCTCATGGAAAACATCCGCTATGGTCGGCTGGATGCGACGGAGGAGGAGGTGATCGAGGCCGCGCGCAAATCGCACGCCCACGATTTCGTCATGCAGATCAAGGATCGATACGAGTCCCTCGTCGGCGAGCGCGGCGTGAAGCTCTCGGGCGGTCAGCGCCAGCGCATCGCAATTGCGCGAGTCGTCGTGAAGAACGCACCGATCCTGATTCTGGACGAGGCGACCTCCAGTCTCGACTCCATCACGGAGCAGGCGATCCAGGAGACACTTGACGAGGTGATGAAGGGCAAGACCGTGATTGTCGTGGCCCATCGGCTCTCGACGATCGCCCACCTCGATCGCATTCTGGTATTCGATGAGGGGCGCATCGTCGAGGATGGCTCTCATGCGGAACTGCTGGCGCAAGGCGGGGCTTATCAAAAGCTCTGGAGCCGGCAGGCCGGAGGTTTCGTTCTGGATGATGGCGCCGCCGGCAGCGTGGATCGCGGCACGCAAGCCGAGAACGAGGAGCCCAGCGTCTCGCAGGAAACACCCGAGGACGTGATTGGCCACGATCGAGCTCCCAAGGACGATCGCGACGAGCAGTTGAAGTTATCTTAGAGGGTGGCTAATCCAACCCCGACAGACATTGCGCATCCAACGCGCGCAAGGTCCGTGCGGCGCAGTCGTCGGAACATAACAATACGCATTTGGTGAGCGCGTCGGCAGTGGCGGCCTCTTTCGCGATCACGGCGGCGCGGCGGCGGATCGCGGGGCGCTGTCCGGTGCGGTTGTAATAGCCTTGGTGTTCGGCAGGCCGGTCGGTTGCGTCGAGATCACTCGCCGCCAGCGCTGCCTCGCCGATGTCCAATTGCCGATAGCTGCCATTGGCGCGGCGTAACCATATCGCTTCGCTTCGAGCACCAAACACCCGCAGGTCGCCACCGGCGTTTACGAGCCCCGCGCTGCAACCGTACGCCATCAACATCTCGACGGCGCAATCGATGGCATAGCCTTTGGCGATTCCTCCGAAGTCCAATGCCACGGGTGCGCGGCAGACCACGATGGGCTCGGACCCAATCTCGACGTCATGGAGCCGCCCGGGGTGGCTGGGCAGGCACGGATCGAACACACCATCGGTCAAGGCGTGCAGACGACGCGCGAGATTCAGTAATTTCCACGTGGAACCCTGGATTCCAATCGGCGTGTGCAACGGCGTGGCGTTGATCCGGGCGAGGTCGCTGCCTGCACGGTGCGGATGCATCCGCTGTTCGACGTCCGCGACGGCGGCGTACGCAGCATCGATCGCGGCTTGCTCTGTCGGTGTCGAGTCCGCGGCGGCTTCGATGGCGACGCAGGTTCCCAGCGCAACA
>JAQGOC010000283.1 GCA_028293805.1 Gammaproteobacteria bacterium | reverse complement strand
ACTACGACGCGAGCATCGAGCTCGTGCACGTCAAGCCCGAGCTCAACATCTACGACCAGGACTGGCCGATCTGGACCTATCAGGTGCAGCAGCCGCCGGCGAAATTCATCCTTGACGAGGAAGGACGGCGGGGGACCGCCATCAACTCCATGGTTTCCGGAGGATGCATCATCTCCGGTGCCATCGTGCGTGAGTCGCTCCTGTTCTCCGATGTCCGCGTAGACGAGGGCAGCAGTATCCACAGCTCGGTCATCCTGCCTCATGTGGAGATCGGGCGCGGGTGTGTGATCCGCGGCGCCATTCTCGATGAGGGTTGCGAGATTCCCGACGGTATGATCATCGGAATGGACCGCGCGGCGGACGCGGGGCGGTTCCACGTGACCGAAAAAGGCGTTGTACTGGTGACGGCCGATATGTTGCGCCGCTTGAACGCCTGAGCGTCATGGCAAGCAACTCGCGACTTCCTGTTGTGCTGCTGTGGCACATGCATCAGCCGCAGTACCGCGATGCTCTGACAGGGCAATACGTTCTCCCGTGGACGTACCTGCATGCCATCAAGGACTACACCGACATGGCCGCGCATCTCGAGGGAAGTCCCGCGGCGCGCGCAGTCGTCAACTTCTCTCCGGTGCTGCTCGAGCAGATCGAGGAAATCTCCCGGCGCGTAGTGGAGCACCTGCGTTCGGGCGCGCCTCTACCCGATCCGGTGCTCGGCCTGTTGGGGCCCGATCCGGTTCCTACGGACCCGGCCGAGCGGCTCGATCTGTTGCGTGCCTGCCTGCGTGCCCAACGCAAGCAGATGATCGAGCGCTTCGGCCCCTATCTCGAGCTCGCAACAATCGCCGAAACGCTAGCGACGCTGGAGCGCGTCACGTACGCGTCGGACCAGCTCATCCACGACCTCGCCGTCTGGTATCACTTGGCGTGGTTAGGCGAAACCGTGCGGCGTTCCGATCCTCTCGTGAGCACTCTCACGGAACAGGGCCGGGGCTTCGCGCCGGAACAGCGGCGGCAACTGCTCACGCTGGTGGGCGCTCTCGTCAGCAACATAGTGCCCCGCTACCGGCGACTGTCCGAGCGGGGGCAAATCGAGCTCTCGGTCACCCCGTACGCGCATCCGATCGTTCCCCTGCTGCTGGACTTCAAGTCCGCGCGCGATGCCGTGCCCAACACGCAGCTCCCGGAACATAGCGGTTATCCCGGGGGAGCGGAGCGGGCCGCCTGGCACGTCGAGGAAGGGATCCGGGTTTTCTCCGAGGCCTTCGGTGTGCGCCCGGCCGGCTGCTGGCCGTCCGAGGGCGCCATCAGCCGCGGTACCCTGGAACTGCTCGATCGATACCAGTTTCGGTGGGCGGCGAGCAGCACGAACGTGCTGCGCGGCTGCCTGGAGCTCACTGATCGGCAGGTCTCCCAGGACCCGCTGGCTTACAACCGCCCGTATCGGTTGCCCGGCACCGCACTGAACTGTTTCTTCCGCGACGACTCTCTTTCCGATCTCATCGGCTTCACGTACGCGACCTGGCATGGGGACGACGCCGCGCAGAATCTGGTCAATGAAGTCGCGCAGCTGGCGCGCAAGTATGCCGAGACGCCCGGCCACGCCGTGCTCATCGCGCTGGATGGGGAGAATGCCTGGGAACATTACCCGTTCAACGGCTATTACTTCCTTCGGGCTTTGTACTCGCTGCTGGCGAGTAACCCGCTGCTGGAGCTGACGACCTTGTCCGATTGCCTCGCGCGCGGGATCGAGCCTGCGCCCCTGCAAAAAGTAATGGCGGGCAGCTGGGTGCACGGCACCCTCGCCACCTGGATGGGAGACCCCGCGAAGAATCGGGCCTGGGATCTGCTCTGCGACGCCAAGCTGGCGTTCGATCGGGTGATGCTCGGCGGCTCGCTCGATGCCACCCGCAAGGCGGCGGCGGGGCGGCAGCTCGCCCTGTGCGAGAGCTCCGACTGGTTCTGGTGGTTCGGCGATTACAATCCTGCCGAGGCGGTGAGCCAGTTCGATCGCCTCTATCGCCGGCAACTCGTGAACCTCTACCGTCTCCTCGGGCTCGAATCACCCGAAAGCCTGTCGCAGCCGATCTCGGTCGGCGGCGGCGCGGCCGAGCACGGCGGAGTCATGCGCCGGGCCTACGCAACCTAACGACAGGCCGAGCGAACATGCGATTGCCCGTCTTCGATCGCCGCCGTGCGGGCGTGTTGCTTCACCTGGGTTCGCTCGAGTCCGCGCTCGGGCGGGGCGGCCGGGCGTTCATCGACTGGCTGGCCACAGCGGGCTTTTCCGTGTGGCAGATTCTTCCGGTAGGCCCGACGGGATCCGACGGCTCGCCTTACTGGGTGCGTTCGGACTTCGCAGGCAATCCGGCCTTCATCGATTCTGACGAGCGTCCGGACAGCCACACCGGGGAATACTCCGCGTTCCTGCAGACCGCCGCGCATTGGCTCGAGGACTACGCGTTGTTCGAGGTGTTGAGTTTCGTTCATGGCGGCGCGCCCTGGTGGAATTGGCCTGCGGAATTGCGCGACCGCGTTCCCGAGGCGATTGCCCAGGCGAGTCGGGAGTACGCGAGCGAGTTGGAGCGGGTCAAAGGCCTGCAGTTCGCCTTTTTCGTCCAATGGCAGAGGCTGCGCGAGCATGCCCGTTCGCGCGGCGTGCGCCTGTTTGGCGACCTGCCGTTCTATGTGGCGCCGGATTCTGCCGAGACCTGGGCCCACAGAGAGCAGTTCCAGTTGGACGCCACGGGTTTGCCGACCGCCGTTGCGGGCGTTCCGCCGGATTATTTCTCCGAGCTGGGGCAACTCTGGGGAAATCCGCTTTACGACTGGGAAGTCGTGCGCCGCGATCGTTTCGCGCTATGGCGGGCGCGCGTGGCCGCGCAGATGCAGCGCGTCGATGTGTTGCGCATCGATCATTTCCGAGCGCTGGCTGCGCATTGGTCGGTGCCCGCCGGCGCGCCCGACGCCCGCGGTGGCGAATGGCGGCACACGCCGGGCGATGAGTTGATGGGACTGTTGTGGGATGACCTCGGGGACCTGCCGATCGTGGCCGAGGACCTTGGCGTCATCACCGAGGATGTCGAAGCTTTGCGCAAAGGATTCGGGCTGCCCGGCATGCGCGTGCTGCAATTCGCCTTCAGCGGCGAGGCCACGAACCCGCACCTGCCGCACATGCATGCTCATGACAGTGTCGTTTACACCGGCACGCACGATAACGATACGACGGTCGGCTGGTATGCAAGCCTCCCCCAGCATGCCCGGGAACAGGTGGACTACTTCCTGCGGCTGACACCGGGTTCGATGCCTGACGCCCTGATACGGGCGGCGCTCGGCTCGGTCGGAGGACTCGCAGTCATTCCCGCGCAAGATGTGCTGTCCCTCGGCTCCGAAGCGCGCTTGAATACGCCGGGCACGGCGATGGGGAACTGGAGCTGGCGTCTGCCTCCCGCGGCGCTGACGCCGGAGCTTGCTGGGCAGTACGCCCGGCTGAACGGAATTTACGGCCGCGGTTGATCAGGTGCGGTCGTGAGAGCGAGAGCCATTTCGATCATCGTCGCCCTGCTGGCCCTGTCCGGCTGCTCCCTGTTCGTGCCCAAGCTCGAGACGCCGAAGCTCTCGGTCGTGAACGTCCGGATCATGAAGAGCACTTTATGGGAGCAACAGCTCAAGGTGCGCATGCATGTGCAGAATCCCAACGACCGCGCACTGCCGATCAAGGGGCTGACGTACGTGCTCGAAGTGAACGGCCAGGAGTTCGCAAATGGCGCGTCCGCCGCGAGTTTTGTCGTGCCCGCGCTCGGTGAGGCCGAGTTCGATATGAACGTCACGGCCAACATGGCCGGGACGCTCATCGCCCTCCTGGGTCATGGCTCGGATGCGCTGGGGCAGAGCGTCGTCTACCATCTCTCGGGCAAGGTCTCGCTGTCGGAGGGCTTCCTGCGTTCCATTCCCTTCGACGAGCACGGCACGTTCAAGCTTCAGTAACGGAAACGCCGCGCTGTTACGCGAGCAGGCGCTCGTAGAGCTCCACGTACAGGCCGCCCTGGCGGTTCCAGGAGAAATCGCGGCGCATGCCGTTACGGACGATTCGCGACCAGTGAGTCGGTGCGGCGTACAGATCCAGCCCCGTGTTGAGCGCCCATTCGAGCCCTTCGCTGTTGAAATCGTTGAATACGATGCCAGTGCCCACGCCGGTGTCCGGATTGTAATGCTCCACCGAATCGGCCAGACCGCCGGTCCTGCGCACGATCGGCACGGTGCCGTAGCGGAGGCTGTACATCTGATTGAGGCCGCAGGGCTCGTACAGCGAAGGCATGAGGAACAGGTCGCTCGCCGCCTCGATCCAATGCGACAGCGAGTCGTCGTAGCCGCGCCGAAAGACGACGCGGCCGGGAAAATCGGCCTGCAGCTGCGTGAAGAACTCCTCGTACTGCGGGTCGCCACTGCCGAGCGCCACGAACGCCAGCTCCCGCCACGTCAGCACCTGCGGCAGCGAGTCGAACATCAACTCGATGCCCTTCTGCGAGGCGAGACGGCTCACGATGCCTGCGAGCGGTACTCCGGGAGCGACATCGAACTTCATACGGGAGAGGAACTCCCCCTTGAGCTCGGCCTTGATGTTCAGAGTGTCCGGATCGTAGTGCTTCGGGATGTAGCGGTCGCGGCGCGGATCCCACTCGTCGTAATCAACACCGTTCAGAATGCCGGACAAGGCGCTGCCTCGCGCCCGGAGACTGTCCTGCAGTCCCATGCCGTATTCGTCCGTGCAGATCTCGCGGGCATGCGTAGGACTCACCGTCGTGATGGCGTCGGCGTAGAGAATCCCGTGTCGGAGCGGGTTGATCCGGCCCGCCCGCAAGTCATCCTGGTGAAGAAGGTAGCGCTTCGGTCCGAGCCCGAGGTCCTCGATCGCGGCGGCGCTGAAGACGCCCTGGTAGCCGATGTTGTGGATGGTCAGCAGGGAGCGGGTGCCGCTGAACAACGGGTCGGTGTCGTACAGTGCTTTCAGAAACAGCGGCCCGAACGCCGTGTGCCAGTCATTACAATGCAGGATCTGCGGGGCCCACCGCATGCGCTGGCACGATATGAAGACGGCGCGCGTGAACGCGAGGAAGCGCAGATGCTCGTCGGCCTCCATGGTGTAGAGGGAGGCGCGTTCGAAAAGGGCGGGGCAGTCGAGCAGATAAACCGGGGCAGTCGAGCCCGGCAGCTGCGCCAACAACACCGAGAAGACGTAGCGGTGGGTTCCGACGGCCACTTCGAAGTCCTGCAGCGCCGCGACCGGCCGGGCAGCGAGCTTCGCGCGGTCGATCGACTTATAAAGAGGAGTGAACAGCCGGACATCGTGGCCGGCGGAGAACAGGTACTTCGTGAGAGCGGCCGAGACGTCTGCCAGGCCGCCGGTCTTCGACAGCGGCGCGGCTTCGGACGCGAGCAGGCACACAGTCAGTTTCATGAAATCGCTACCGGTTTATGATGGGGCTCGTGATCGCACGGGAGATTGAAAGCTCATTCGATGCGGCGCTTTTTCATAGGGCTCACACTCACGCTTCTTTTCATCGTCTCGATAGGCGTCGGGGTGGCCGTAGCCACGTGGCCGCACTGGAGGCACGTTCTGCGCTAGGCGTCTGGCCGGGGGCTCCACAAGCCCCCCAGTTTAACCGATCGACGTACCGCTCCAGCCATCGCAAGAATCGGGTCGCGCCCGGGAGGCGGCTGGCTATCATGAACAGCATGAAAGCCCCCCATGACAACTTCGTCGACAGCCGGGACTTCGCCCGCATCGCCCGGGCGATCCGTTTCATCGACACCCATTTCCGCGCCCAGCCGCGGCTCGCCGCCATCGCAGCGCAGGCCGGCCTGTCGGAATTTCATTTCAACCGCCTGTTCCGCCGCTGGGCAGGTCTCACTCCGAAGCAATATCTCGCGTTCGTTACGGGCCGGCAGGCCCGAGGCGAGATCAAGAGCCAGCCGTCGGTGCTGGAAGCGGCTTACGCGGTGGGATTGTCCGGTCCCGGGCGGCTGCACGATCTCATCGTGTCACTCGATGCGGTGACGCCCGGCGAGCTGAAAGCTCACGGTCTTGGCATCGCGATCCGCTCCGGGTTTGCCGACACGCCCTTTGGCCGAGCGCTGCTCGCTGCGACGCCACGCGGACTCTGTCATCTCGCGTTCGTGGAGCCGGGCGAAGATGAAAAGGCGTTCGACGGGTTGCGCGCGAGCTGGCGAAACGCGGACTTTGAGCGCGACGACACTCAGGCTAGGGAGCTGGCACACCGCATCTGGAGCTCGACGGAGCTCGCGGGCGCGCCCCTGAAGCTCAATGTCGTGGGAACCAACTTTCAGCTCAAGGTCTGGCAGGCGCTGCTCGACCTGGGAGCTCACCGGCGTACGACTTATTCCGCACTCGCGAACGCCATCGGACAAGAGGGCAGCGCGCGAGCCGTCGGCAACGCGGTCGGCGCAAATCCCGTCGGCTGGCTGATTCCCTGCCACAACGTGTTGCGGCGAGACGGGGCGCTGGGCGGATATCACTGGGGCGAAGACCGCAAGCACGCGATACTCGCGTGGGACTCGCTCTCGCGGCAGCGCGCAGGGAGCGCCATCGACGTCGCGCCCGCCCGGCACGCGACATAATCCACCCCTTGCCGCTACCCCGCCAGGGAGCGTGTCAATGACGGAGTTCGGGTCCAAGTCATTGATTTGTAAGGCGTGAGCACCGGCCTACCCAGGCTTGGCCGTGGCCCGCTGGTAAACTACGCCCATTCACCCGCTCCTGGCCGGTTCTTTGGGCGCCTCTTTCCGCTGTTTTGCGAAGCGCTCGTGCCGGTTGCGGGGACCCTGGAACCCGAGTACGAATCATGTCAGCTCCGCCTTACAAACAACTCGAACAAGAGTTCAAACGGCTCCACGCCTTCCGCGGCTCTCTGTCGCTCCTGCGCTGGGACGCCGCCGTGATGATGCCGCGTGGCAGCGCGGACGTTCGTGGCGAGCAGCTCGCCGCGCTCGAGACCGAGTATCACGCACTGCTCACTGCACCCCGAATCACGCGGCTCATGGATCGCGCGCAAGCGAATATCCAGGTGCTCTCCGACTGGCAGATCGCCAATCTGCGCGAGATGCGCCGTCAACGCGACCATGCGATCGCCACGCCAGTCAGCCTGATCTCCCGCCTGACCAAGGCCGCGTCGCGCGCCGAGGCACGCTGGTTGGAAGCGCGGCAGCAGGGAAAATTCGAATTGTTCGCGCCCCACCTCGAGGAGGTCGTGAATCTGGTTCGGGACAAAGCCGCCCTGCTGGGGCAGGCACTGAACCTCGCGCCTTACGATGCGCTGGTCGACGAGTTCAGCCCGGGCATCACGACCGCGGATATCGACGCGATGTTCAAGGCCCTCTCGCGCCGTCTGCCTTCGCTCATTCGCGAGGCCATTGCCGTGCAGGAGAGTCGGCCGCCGTTGCCGCTGACCGGGAAGTTCCCGCCGAGCAAGCAGCGGGCTCTGATCGTGGAGGTCATGAAGGCCGTTGGCTTTCCCTTTGATCGCGGACGTCTCGACGAGAGTGAGCATCCGTTTACCGAGGGCGTGCCCGGGGACATGCGTGTGACCACGCGGATCGACCCCAACGACATTTTCTCGGGGTTGCTCGGCGCGCTTCACGAGACAGGCCATGCCATGTATGACCTTGGTCTGCCGCCGGAGTGGCGCGACCAGCCCGTTGGCCGCGATCGCGGCATGGCTCTCGAGGAGAGCCAATCGCTGCTGATCGAGATGACCGTCTGCCGGAGCCGGTCCTTCGTGCAGTATGTGCAGCCCCTGATCACGAAACATTTCGGAGTGGGCGGACCCGAGTGGAATGCCGAAAATGTGTACGCCCATTTGAACCGCGTGAAGCGCGGGCTCATTCGTGTCGATGCGGACGAGCTGACGTATCCGTTGCACATCATGCTGCGCTATGAGCTGGAGAAGCAGTTGTTGAGCGGCGAGCTCGCGGTGCGCGACCTGGCCGAAGCCTGGAATGCGGGCATGGAGCAAAGGTTGGGGATACGTCCCCCCAACGATGTGGAAGGGTGTCTGCAGGACATCCATTGGGCCGTCGGCTCGTTTGGATACTTTCCTTCTTATGCGCTCGGCGCCGTGATCGCCGCGCAGCTCTATGAGAGCCTCCGTGCGGAGGTCCCCGCGCTCGATGAGCAGCTGGGCCGCGGCGAGTTTTCGGGATTGCTGGACTGGCTTCGGACCAACGTCTACAGCCTGGGCTCGAAGATGCTCGTGCAGGACCTGCTGAAAGGGGCGACCGGCAAGCCGCTGTCCGCCACTTCCTTCATCCGCTATGTCGAGGCAAAGTATCTCGAAAGCGCCGAGAGCAGCGCCGCCGCTTGAGTCAGCGCGGCGCTCGAGGACTCGTCCCTCGCGCGCCCGCGCAGCCCGTATGATTACCTCCGGAATGCAAGCGCCCATGGAACTCACTTCGGCAAGACCCTCGCGTACGTTGCAGCGCCTGCAGGCGCAACTGCGCGGCAGCGTCGGCAAGGCGATCCAGGACTTCGGGATGATCGGGCCCGGCGACAAGGTCATGGTGTGCGTGTCCGGCGGGAAGGATTCGTACACGTTGCTGGACATCCTGCTGTCGCTCCAGCGCAGCGCGCCCGTGAGCTTCGAGCTGCTCGCCGTCAACCTGGATCAGAAACAGCCCGATTTTCCGGAAACGGTGCTGCCGGACTATCTGCGGCGCCTGCAGGTGCCCTTCCGGATCATCGAGCAGGACACCTACAGCGTCGTCAAACGCGTCATCCCGGAAGGGCGCACGATGTGCGGGTTGTGTTCGCGGCTGCGGCGCGGGGCCCTCTATCGGTTTGCGGCAGAGAATGGCATCACCAAGATCGCCCTTGGCCATCATCGTGACGACATCGTCGAGACCCTGTTCCTGAATCTCTTCTTCGGCGGGCGGCTGAAGGCGATGGCGCCGAAGCT
Source organism: Gammaproteobacteria bacterium (assembly GCA_028293805.1). Classification (GTDB taxonomy): domain Bacteria; phylum Pseudomonadota; class Gammaproteobacteria; order Steroidobacterales; family Steroidobacteraceae; genus 13-2-20CM-66-19. Next base: position 4,026 of record JAQGOC010000283.1, on the reverse strand, counting down.
GCTGTCCGACGACGGCCGGCAGATCGTCATCCGGCCGCTGGCCTACGTCGCGGAGCGGGATATCGCGCGCTACGCGCGCGGCCGCGAATTCCCGATCATTCCCTGCAAACTGTGCGGTTCGCAGGACAACATGCAGCGGGTGGCGATCAAGAAGATGCTGGCGGACTGGGAGATCGCTTTTCCGGGGCGCACGGAAACCATTTTCTCCGCCCTGCGCAACGTCGCGCCCGAACACCTCGCCGATCCGCGCCACTTCGATTTCGCCGGCCTCGATGCGCAACGCGCGCCGGAGATGACCGACGACGAGGAAGTTGCGCTCGCGGCCCGGCTCGACTCCGTGCCGGCGTTCGCCTGAGTCGGTTCCGCTCTCCAGCAAGGAGCGCGCCCATTCAACCCAACTCACCGCCGCTGCCGCTTCGCAATTGCTACTGGGTGCTGCCCGGCAAGATCCTTGCGGGCGAGCATCCGAGCGGCACCACACGCGAAGCCACCCGCGAACGAGTGCAACGGCTGATCGCCGCGGGGATCGAGTGTTTCATCGACCTCACGCAGCCGAACGAGCTCGAGCGTTACGACATCGATCTGCCGTTCAGCGTCGAATACCTCCGTAAGCCGATCAAGGATCATGGAATTCCCGCTCAGCGGGAGCACATGGCCGAGATCCTCGACTGCCTGCACGATGCCCTGCGGTCCGGGCGCTGTGTGTACGTACATTGTCGTGCAGGCATCGGCCGCACCGGCACCGTGATCGGCTGTCTCCTGGTTGAGCGGGGCCTGGCTGGCGAAGAGGCGCTCGACGAGCTCAACACGTTATGGCAGCAGTGCGAGCGCTCTCAGGCGTGGATGAGCGTCCCGGAAACGGACGAGCAGACGAGCTACGTGCGCTTTTGGAAAGCGCGGGCGCAGCCCAGGCAAGAGTTGCCCTCGGCCCTGGAGCCGGCCGCGCCGCCGCAACCTCCTGCCGAAGCCCAGCCGATTGCGCGGCAATCGACCAGGCCGCCGGCTGTTGCAACTCCTGACTCTTTGCCCGACGAAGCGGATCCGCTGTTGGATCCCGCGATCCTGTCCGCGGCTCGCACTTTGCGGGAGCGCTTCCTAGGCGCTCTGCTCGGGCTTGCGACGGGCGATGCAGTCGCAGCTGCCACGCAGTACCGTCGGCCGGGCACGTTTAGTCCGGTGGGCGACATGCTCGGTGGCGGGCCTTTCGACCTGCCGCGAGGCGGCTGGAGCGACGACACCTCGATGGCGCTCTGCCTGGCGGAGAGCCTTCTTGAACGCAACGGATTCGATGCGCGGGACCAGATCGAGCGTTACCGGCGGTGGCAGCAGGAGGGATATCTCTCTGCGACGGGGCAGTGTCTTGGCATTACGACCAATACCGCCCGCGCAATCGCCGTGGCGCAGTGGCGCCGGCAGGCTTTCTCCGGCTCACATGACCCGTCTCAGCTCGATCCCGAACCGCTGTCACGGGTCGCGTCCGCGGTCCTGTTTTTCTTTGCTACCCGGGGCCAGGCCATTGAGCAGGCCACCGAAGCGGCGCGAACGACTTGCCAGGCGCCGGCCGTGCTCGACGCCTGCCGAAGCCTGGCCCGGGCCCTCCATGGCGCACTTTCCGGGCAACCGAAAGCCGTGATCATGGAAAGCGCCCCGGCCGCGGTCGCGCACGGCGGCGCCCGCGGTACGAGTACCGCGCCCGACGCGCTCGCGGCGGCATTCGCCGCCTTTGACGCTACCGACAATTTTCGCGACGCCATACTGTTCGCCGCGAATCTCGGGGGCGATTCCGACGTCGTGGCTGCCGCTTGCGGGCAACTCGCGGGAGCCTTCTACGGCGTGAAAGCGATTCCCGCGCCCTGGCAGAACAGCTTGATGCAGAAGGAATTGATCACGGGCTGTGCCGATCGCCTGCTCACCCACGCGCTGCTCGGGCTGAGCGGCTGACCAGCTCGCGCGGCCGCCCCTGTGCGCGCCGGGACAGCGCTGGGAAGCCTGCCCAGGCCACCGCGGGGCGGGCTTGCCCGATGCCGGCTCTCCGTGGCCGCTCTTCGAGGCGAGACAGCGCCCGAGGCGTTGGGTAAGCTTCCCGCGCCCATTACGATCCGAACCCGCACCCATGTCGACGACACCCGCCGCTCGGAGCGGTGCCGCTTCCCCGAGGCGGCGCGCTCCTGCAAACAGGCGCCGTAAGGCGTTGCCGTGGACCCGTCTGTCCGACGAGGAGCTGCTGAGGCTGCGTTTTTGCGATCTGAAGCTGACCATCGATACTTCCGCCCTGAGGCGCCAGGTCGAGCGCCTGTATGTAGAGCTCGCCAGCCGCGGCATCGAGTTTCGTCCGCACGTGTGGCTCGCCGAGGAGTGGTTTTCGCCCGATGGCGTGCCGGGTATCGCCGTACCCTTCTATCTGGCTCACCCGCGGCTCGAGCGGCTCGAGCGGCACATCATGCGCGAGGCGGAGGGCGGGAATTCCCGCTGGTTCATGCGCATCCTGCGCCACGAGGCTGGGCACGCGATCGATAACGCCTATCGCCTGCGGCGGCGAAAACGGTGGCGCGAGGTGTTTGGGCCGGCTTCGCTGCAATATCCGGCGCGCTACAAGGCCCGGCCGGGCAGCCGCCGCTATGTGCATCACCTTGGCGAGTGGTACGCGCAGGCGCATCCCACGGAAGACTTTGCTGAGACCTTCGCGGTATGGCTCAAACCCAAATCCGCGTGGCGCAAAAACTATGCGGATTGGCCGGCGTTCGACAAGCTGAATGTCGTCGATGAGCTGATGACGAGCGTGCGGGACCAGCGTGCGCCGGTCCGGAACCGGGTGCGCATCGAGCCGATCGACTCCAACACGCGCACGCTCGCACAGCATTATCGGCGCAAGCTCGCGCACCACCGGCACTACCGCCGCGGACTCGCCGACGACCTGCTGCAGAAAGTCTTCAGTCCGGAGCCGCTACGCAAGGGAGCGGTGCGCGCGGCATCGTTACTGCGCTCGCAGAAGGCTCCCCTGACCACTGCCATAGCGCGCGAGCTCGCTATCGAGCGTTATAGTGTCCATCAGATCCTGCGCATGCTCATCGAGCGCAGCGAGACTTTGAAACTTTACGTGCGCGGCAGCCGCCGCGATGCCGTGCGCCACTCGCGCTGGATGTTGGAGCGGCTGGCCGACTTATATTCCCAAGGCGAGACTCCCCAACTTCCCCTATGAAGAAACACCGCACGCTTGTCGTCGTACATGCGAGCCTGGTGCCGCCGGAAAATCTCGAAGGGCATACCGAAAAGGAAATCGAGGAGTGGCGTACCGAGTACGATGTCACAGCCACTTTGCGCAAGAGCGGCCATGACGTGCGCTGCGTCGGCGTACTCGACAGCCTCACCGAGCTGCGCAGCGCGATTGCCGACAGGAAGCCCGCCATCGTTATCAACCTGCTCGAAGAGTTCGACGGCATCGTCACGTACGATCAGCACGTCGTCGCGTTTCTCGAGCTCCTGCGCCAGCCGTATACGGGCAGCAATCCACGCGGCCTGCTGTTGTCGCGGGACAAGTCCCTGTGCAAGCAACTGCTGGCCTACCATCGGATTCCGACGCCGCACTTCACCGTTTTCCGGCGTGGGGTACGCATCAACATCCCGCGTCGGCTGCGTTTTCCGCTGTTCGTGAAGTCCACGGTCGAAGATGCGTCGCTTGGCATCGCACAGGCGTCCGTGGTGGAGGACGCCGCGAAACTCAAGGAGCGCATCGAGTTCGTACACGAGCAGGTCGGCTCGGATGCTCTGGTCGAGGAATATATCGAAGGCCGCGAGTTGTACGTCGGTGTCATGGGGAACGAGCGCCTGACGCGTCTGCCGGTGTGGGAAATGGTGTTTGGATCCATGCCGGACTCGCTGGCCGCCATCGCAACGCGCAAGGTGAAGTGGGACAAGCGCTACCAGGCGAAGTACGGCATCACCACTCATGCGGCGGAAGATCTGCCGGCTCCGATCGTTGCGCGACTGGACAAGCTCTCGCGCCGCATTTACCGGGCGCTCGGGCTG
>JAQGOC010000275.1 GCA_028293805.1 Gammaproteobacteria bacterium | reverse complement strand
CGACACTGTTAGCCCCCAGCACATCGACCGCGCTGGCGAGCGCCGGAACCGACAGCGCGTGAGTGTCCATGCCCAGGAACAGTGGACCATCGGTCGCATGCTGCTTGCGGTACTCGCAGATCGCCTGGGTGACGGCCAGGATGTGCGCTTCATTGAAGGATCGGTCGAATGCGGAGCCGCGATGGCCGGAGGTGCCGAATGCGATCCGCTGGCCCGGGATGGCGGGATCGGGCACCTCGTTGTAGTAGGCCGTAATCAGCCGCGGCACATTGACCAGTATCGCAGGCTGCGCGGGTTTTCCGGCCAGCGGATTCACCTTCATAGCGACCACCATCTTCAATTCACGTAAAGGACCGGTCCCTTGCGGGTGTTACGCCGTCGCCTTGCCGGCTCCGCCCTCCCGCAATCGGCGTGCCTCGTAGGCTCGCAGGTGGGCGAGGCAGATCTCGAGTACCGGAGCGCCCGCACCGCGCGCTCGCGCGAGAAAGTCGCCCAGAACGTGCTCGTGCTCGGTCTTCTTACGGCTTTCCACGTCGCGCAGCATCGATGCTGTCAGCGTGGAGCCGGGAATGGTGAGCATGGCTCGAATCCGCTGCTGGATGCCTGGGCGCGGAGGGTGTCCGTTCTGTCCGGCAATGGCCGCGCACTCGTCCATCAGAGCCAGCGCAATGCCCTGGCCTTGGGCGATTTCGATATCGCCGAGACAGGCGCGCATGAGGCAGGTGATCCCGGCCAGGGTGGTGATGAATATCCATTTTTCCCACATGTCCTGCACGATGTCGAGGCTCAGCGCCGCATCGAATTTCGCGGCTGCGAAAGTCGCCAGCACCGCTTCGATCCGCGCGGTTCGCCCGCCGTCGAGCTCACCGAAGCCGAGCGTGTGAGTCTCGTTCAGGTGAATCACCCGACCCTGCGGATCGAGTGTCGTGGAGATCTGGCACTGTCCCCCGAGAATCGCGCCGCGCCCGAAACGGCTTCCGAGTTGGTCTATATGGGCAAGTCCATTCAGCAACGGTAGAACCAGGCTGTCCGGTCCCATGGCGGATGCGAACGAATTCATTGCGCCACTGAGGTCGAACGCCTTGCAGCTCAGCAGCATCAGATCGAACGGCTCGCGCGCAGCCACCTCGGTCAAAACCTTTGGAGCCGCGATCTCCACGTCGCCCCTGGGGCTGCGGACGAAAAGCCCGCCGGCAAGCTGTGCGGCACGTTTCGGGCGCACCAGAAATGTGACGTCCTGACCGGCTGCGGCAAGGTGCGCGCCGAAGTAGCCGCCGATCGCTCCGGCGCCTACGACGAGAATTCGCATGAGGACTCCTGTTCCAAGCTGGCAAGCCAGAGTGATTCTCGCCGAAATGCGCTCGCGGCGTCAGTCTGCGGACGGCCATGGCGAACCGAAAGATTCGCGGTTCACCCACGAAGGGTCAAATCGGACGTCCGTGTGAGACGAGACATCGCCACTTTTGCGCCAGGTCAACCGGCGTATCGCTGAGCGAGCGTCCGATACAACGACGGCGACAGCAGCTTCGAGATCGTAGTTGCGACCGCCGCCGTTATCATGAGCGGCAATACCATGGCGTGCTGCGTAGTCATCTCCATGACGATGACAAATGACGTGAGCGGCGCCTGCGTCACGCCCGCGAGATAGCCGCACATTCCAAGGATCGCAAACGGTACGGGCGTAGCCTGTCCACAGATATCGGCGAAAAATTGCCCGAGTCCGGCGCCTACCGAAAGCGACGGGGCAAGCAGCCCCGCCGGAATGCCGCTCAGGGAGGCAGCCAGAGTGGCCAATGCCCGGGCTGGCGCGTAGATCCACGGAAGATGGACATTACTCTCCAGGATCGAGCGGGCTTCCGCGTAGCCGGTCCCATAGGTCAGACCGCCGGATACGGCACCAATGGCCGCCACGGCCAGTCCGCACAAACCGGCAAACAGTGCTGGCCGGTCCCTTTGTATTTTTCCGAGAACGCCGGGCAATCCGCCCACGCCGGCAAGGGTCAGGCGGCTGAAAAATCCTCCGGCGAGCCCACCCGCGATCGCCACCAGGAACGTGCCCGGCGACACGGCTTCGGAGACCGCGGCTACGGCCGGTTGGCCAAAATACGTGTAATCGCCGACCAGCGCGATCGCAACGACGCCCGCAAGGACGACCGCCGTCAACGTGGCGCCGCTGGCGCGCTCCTCGAACGATCGCGACAATTCCTCGATAGCAAAGACAATTCCAGCCAGCGGCGTGTTGAATGCGGCCGCCACCCCTGCCGCACCCCCCGCAAGAATCAGCGCTCTGCGCTGTGCGCCCGTTCCGTCATGCGGCATCCATCGCCCAAAGACATTTGCGATAGCCGCGCCGACGTGCACTGTCGGCCCTTCGCGTCCGATGGATCCGCCGCAAAACAGGCCAACACACGCCAGGACCATCCGGCCGGCCACTACGTGCGGTTTGAGCAACCGCAAGGCCCCCTCGCCGGTCTGCGGCTGGAGGACGAAAATGGTCTGCGGAATGCCACTCCCTTCTGCTCCGCGGAAGAACTTCCTCGTCAACCAGGCGATGCAGCAGAAGCCAAGCGGAGCCAGTAGCCACGGCCACCAGGACGACACGAGCAGAAGCCGCCGCAGCCCGAGCTGTGCGATGTCGGCCAGCCGGGCAAACGCTACAGCCACGATCCCCACGGCTACCGCCGCGGTCCAAAGTACAAGCCGCGCTCTCCAATGGTGAGCCGAGAGAACCACGCGTCCGGCATTACGGACGACCTCCCGAGCGGGTAGCAGGGTCAAGTGAGAGTCGCCGGGGGCTTTAGTGACATGGGCTCGCTATGTGACTCGTGCTGCCCGGCTTACGCATCCGGGTCCAGCATTGTAGGAAATATGACGACAACTGTGCCAGCTCCTGCGGCTTGGCCGCTGCGTCAGCTTGATGCCCGGATCCCTGCGCAGCTCCAGGAACCTTTACCGTTGCACGGCGTTTCCGTACTGGCCAACACCGTTGGCAGCGTTAGTAACGTAAGGGGGAAATCATGGGCCGTGGAATCCTGTTGTGGCTGTTAGGTGTACCGATCCCCATCATCATCCTGCTCGCGCTCATCTGGCGTTGAAGCGGCCCTGAGGAGACCATGATGGACAAACTTGCGAACGAGCGCCTGACTCCGCTTGCCGGCAGCGGCGCTCCAACTGTTGAATCATCCACCTCCGCCGTCTCATGGGCAGCTATCATCGCGGGCGCTGTCGTGGCGGCCGCCGTCTCGCTGATCCTGCTGGAGCTGGCGTCCGGCCTGGGTCTAGCCTCCGTCTCGCCGTGGCCCAACAGCGGCGTGTCTCTGACGACATTCTCCGCGATGACCGCGATCGGGCTGATCGTCGTGCAATGGATCGCTTCCGGAACGGGCGGGTATATTACTGGACGGCTCCGCACGAAGTGGGTGGGAACCCATACGCACGAAGTCTTTTTCCGTGATACCGCGCATGGATTCATCACCTGGGCACTCGCGACAGTAATCGTCGCGAGCGTACTCGCCGCGGCAGCTGCCTCGGTCGCCGGCGCCGGTGCTCACGGCGCGGCAACGGTTGCGTCCGGGGCGGCGCAGGGCGCGGGACAGGCTGCGGCGAGCTCAATGTCGTCAGGCGCTTCAGGTACTTCGGGTGCTTCGCCGGCTGATTCTCCGGTGTCCGCCTATGACGTCGATGCGTTGTTCCGGTCGGGCCGCCCCGATTCCAATGCCTCGGCGGCCGATGCGCGCGGCGAGGCAACACGCATCCTCGCAAAAGGGATAGCGACAGGCGACGTTTCGGCTGCGGATCGCACCTACCTTGCGCAACTCGTGGCGGCGCGAACCGGAATCTCAGACGCCGACGCACAGAAGCGCGTGGACGACGCCATCGCACAGGTGCGGGCCGCCGAGGTGAAAGCACGCCAAGCCGCGGATGCAGCCCGCAAGGCGACAGCGGCTGCGTCCATCTTCTCGAGCCTGTCGATGGTCATTGGTGCGTTTATCGCCTGCGCCGCGGCGGCACTGGGCGGCCAGTTGAGGGACCAGCACCCTTAACTCCGCGTCTCGTCGAAGAGGAACGCGCGTGAACCCGACCGCCGGCTGAACCAACAGCCGGCCGGGCGAATAGGTGCGAGGCTTTGCGGCAATACCTGCTCGCCGAGCGCCGCGAACGAGCAGTGGCTCAAGGTCGGCTATGGACAGCGGCGCGTCGGGGGCAGGGCCTTTACTTGAGCACCGGACTCAGGATCTCTTTCGCGGTGCCCAGCAGAACGCTCTTCTCCTCGGGATCGCCCTTGATCAACATGGACATGAATTTCTTCGCCTGATCGAGCGTGATGTGCGGCGGCAGCGGCGGCACATTGGGATCCGTCTTCACCTCGAGTACCACCGGCCGATCGGATGCCAGCGCCTCGTCCCATGCGGAGGCGAGCCGGTCTGGGTTGTCGACGTAGATTCCGCGCAGACCGATGAGCTCGGCGAACCGGTGATAAGGCACGTCCGGCAACTGCTGGGAGGCGTTGAATTTCGGATTGCCTTCCATGATCCGTTGCTCCCACGTGACCTGGTTCAGATCCTGGTTGTTGAATACGCATACGACCCAAGTCGGGCTCGCCCAGCCCTGCCAGTACTTCGCAACGGTAATGAGCTCCGCCATGTTGTTCATTTGCATGGCGCCGTCGCCCACGAGCGCAATGACCGCCCTGTCGGGGTGGGCGAATTTTGCAGCAATCGCATACGGCACGGCCGCCCCCATCGAGGCGAGACCCCCTGAGAGCGAGCACATCATGCCGCGGCGGATCTTGATGTCACGTGCAAACCAGTTCGCACACGAGCCCGAATCGCTGGTGATGAGCGCGCGCGCCGGGAGCCGGGGCGATAATTCCCAGGCCACCCTCTGCGGATTGACCGGCTCGGCGGACACATGCGCAAGGCTGTCCATATCCTTCCACCAGGCCGCAACG
>JAQGOC010000259.1 GCA_028293805.1 Gammaproteobacteria bacterium | reverse complement strand
ATCACGGTGTGTTTGTCTATCCGGATACAAATGCCCATTTTCTCGGCGAGAACCCGCAGCATGTGTACTCCGTACGCTTCGCCGCGCGCGAGTTGTGGGGAGCAGACGCTGCACCGCAGGATGGCGTCTACGTTGATTTGTGGGACGACTACCTTGAGCCGGCCTGAGTCTGCACAACAGGAGAGCCGTGCCACCGCTGCGCAGCACCAGCGGCTGCGATGCAGCACAGCGACTGACTGCTAAGATCACGCACATAGTGCCGACCTCGTCATCAACTGATCCCGTGACCACCGATGTAGAACTGGCCTCGACGGCGCGCAAAGTCGGGGCGGGATTTGCGGTTGCGCTCGCGTGTCTGGCCGTCGTCGGGGTGGTCTCGTATTTGAGTGTCGTTCGGCTGAACGAGAATGCGGCGTGGGTCGCGCACACACAAGAGGTCATCACCCGTCTCGAATCGATCCTGGCAGCCGCAACCGACTCCGAGACGGCTGAACGCGGGTACGTCATCACGGGCGATGAGAGTTATCTGGAGCCCTACCGGCAGTCTGCCACGCTCGTTGATGAACAGGCGCGGCGCCTCCTCGGGTTAACCGCGGACAATCCTGCTCAAACACAGCGGCTCAACTCCATGGTGCCGCTCGTAACTGAGCGCCTTGCGATTCTGCGCGCAATCATCGAGCTGCGGAAAAGTCAAGGCTTCGCGGCGGCCCAAAGCGAAATTCTCTCTGGCAAGGGCAAGCAGTTTCACGACCGCATTCGCCGCCTCATCGACGAGATGAAGGGTGCCGAGACGGCCTTGCTCAGCGAGCGCGAACAGCGGGTCAAACGCAGCTCCGCCGTTGCCCGGGGGGTCATCATCGGAGGTGGGCTTCTCGGCTGCGGACTCGTCGGATTCGCGCTGGTGGCCATCCGCCGGGACTTCGCAGGCCGCGCGCTGGCCGAGCAGGCCCTGCGCGACGCGAAGAATCAACTCGAGGTTCGTGTCCAACAACGCACCGCCCAGCTCGCGAAGGCGGCAGAAGCGAATGCGCGGCTGGCCTCCATCATTGAATTCTCCGATGATGCCGTAGCCAGCAAGGATCTGGATGGCGTCATCACCAGCTGGAATCCCGGTGCAGAACGTCTGTTCGGCTACTCCTCACAGGAAGCAGTGGGCAAGCCGATGTCCATGCTCATGCCGCCGGAGCGTTCGAGCGAGGAACCCACGATCCTGGGGCGAATTGCACGCGGTGAGACGACTGATCATTTCGAGACGGTACGCGTGCGGAAGGACGGAGCGAGAATCGATGTTTCGATCACCATCTCCCCCATCCGCGACGGCCGCGGCCTGATCGTCGGCGCATCCACGATTGCGCGGGACATCACGGAGCGCCGCGTCGCGCAATCCAAGGTGCAGGCGCAACTGGCGCGGCTCAACCTGCTGCAACACATTACCCGGGCGATCGGCGAGCGTCAGGATATCCAGAGCATCTTTCAGGTCGTCATCCGGACCCTCGAGGAGCATCTGCCCGTCGATTTCTGCTGCATCTGCCTGTATGAGCCAGCAGAGAATTGCGTGATCGTCACCAGCGTCGGCATGCACAGCGAAGCGCTGGCGAGGGAGCTTGCGATGACCCGGCAGGCCCGCATCGAGATCGACCAGAACGGACTGTCACATTGCGTGCGCGGTCGGCTGGTTTACGAACCGGATATCAGCTGCATCCCCTTCCCGTTTGCGCAGCGGCTGGCAGGAGGGGCTTTGCGCGCGATGGTCGCGGCTCCCCTGTTGGTTGAAAGCAGGGTATTCGGCGTCCTCATCGCTGCGCGCCAGCAATCTCACAGCTTCAGCAGCGGCGAATGTGAATTTCTGCGGCAGGTCAGCGAGCATGTCGCACTGGCTGCCCACCAGGCCCACCTGTACAGCGCTCTGCAACAGGCGTACGACGACCTTCGCCAGACACAGAAGGCAGTGATGCAACAGGAGCGTCTGCTTGCCCTGGGGCAAATGGCGAGCGGCATCGCGCATGACATCAACAATGCAATTTCTCCGGTGGCTCTGTACACCGAATCGCTGTTGGAGAGGGAGCCTGACCTCAGTCCGCGCGCCCGCAGCCACCTTGAAACGATCCAGCGTGCGATCGACGACGTCGCGCAAACGGTCGCGCGCATGCGCGAATTCTATCGGCAAAGTGAACCTCAATCGACGCTGCTTCCAGTAGACATGAATGCCCTGGTGCGGCAAATCGTGGACCTGACACGCGCCCGCTGGAGCGACATGGCACAACGGCGCGGCATTGCAATCGAGGTGCAGACCGAGCTGGCTTCGGATCTGCCGACGATCATGGGCGCCGACAATGAAATTCGGGAAGCGCTCACCAACCTGATCTTCAACGCGGTCGATGCCATGCCGAACGGCGGTCCGCTGACATTGCGAACCCGGGTCGCCCAGGACGAGGCAGCTCGCTCACAGGAGTCCGCAACATGCGGATTCGTGCAGATCGAGGTTATCGATGCGGGCATCGGGATGGATGAGAACACGCGAGGCCGCTGCCTGGAGCCGTTCTTCACCACGAAAGGCGAACGAGGCACGGGGCTCGGACTTGCGATGGTCTATGGCACGGTACAACGTCACAGCGCGAATATTGAAATCGAGAGCGCTGTCGGCAAAGGCACCACCATGCGCCTCAGTTTCCCGATACCGACTACGCCTGCGGCAACCGCAGAAATGTGGGTCAGCGCCGGGGCCGTCACGCCGCTCCGTGTCCTGGTCGTGGATGATGATCCGTTGGTGCTTGAATCACTGCGCGAGACGCTGACGGCGGACGGTCACGGCGTAACGACGGCGGATGGTGGTCAAGCTGGTATCGACACTTTCCTTACAGCACGAGCGCAGGGCAATCCATTCCCTGTCGTGATTACGGATCTTGGTATGCCCTATGTCGATGGACGCACGGTATCCAGCGCCATCAAGACGGCTGCTCCAGAGACAATCGTCTTATTGCTGACTGGGTGGGGGCAGCGCCTGGTTGCCGAGGGAGACATTCCGCCCCATGTGGATCATGTCTTGAGCAAGCCGCCCAAGTTGCGGGCATTGCGTGAAGCCCTGGCGCACTGCCTGGATGTCCGGGCTTCATAAGCCCGCTCATCGAGCCCGCCCGTTCGAACACGATCCCGGCCGCCTGAAAATCCCCCCGGAGGTCCAGATCGAGGCCGCGCGACATCCAGTAAGCGCCACTGGCCTCTTCCGGCGTTCCTGTCTGAGCTTTGCCCGCAATGGCACGCATACGATAGCGCGCGCCGGGATCGAGGCCGCGAAGCTGGATGCGCGGATATGCGGACCCCAGTGTGCTCGAATGCAAGAAGGCGAATAGCATCGCCTGGCGGCCGTCGTCCGACACGGACTCGGTCGCCGAATACCGGCTGCCGTTGCGCGGCGATATCAGCCGGTACAACTTACCTCGCTGTACGGTGGAGCGAATCTTCTTGTATTCGCCGATGAGCCGGCCGGCGACTTCGAAATCAGTGTCACTCCAACGCGATAGATTGGCTCCCAGACCTAACGACCCCTGCATCGAGGACAGGAATCGGTATTCCAGCGAGGTGCTGCGGCGGTTGAGCCAATTCGGGGAATCGGTCACC
>JAQGOC010000206.1 GCA_028293805.1 Gammaproteobacteria bacterium | reverse complement strand
AGCAGAATGTCATTATCGCGACGCCCTCGACGCTCATTGCCCTTCTCAAGACGGTTGCGTATGGCTGGCGGCAGGCGGCAGTGGCCAAAAACGCCGCACTCATTCGCGAGTTGGGCCAGGAGTTGTATCGCCGGCTGGGGAACTTCACCGGCCACCTCGGTCGCACGGGCCAGCGCCTCGGTGCCGCGGTGGAGGCCTACAATGCCGCGGTGGGCTCGCTCGAGCGGCAGGTCATGCCGCAGGCACGCCGCTTCCCGGAACTGGGGGTGACACCAGACGCGCCCCTGGCGCAGCTGGATCAGATCGATCACCTCACGCGCACCATCGCTGCGCAGGTCAGCGTGGACCCGCCACCGGTCGAGCCGCCGAGCGCGGGGCTGTCCCGAGCCGGCAGCGCGCCACAACAGGTCGATCTGCCGGGCACCGCCGCAGGCGCCGACACGGCGACCTCCGACCCGCAGGCGGCACTGCCGTACGCACAGATCAAGGGTGAGCCTGCGCCCCGCACAGGTAAAAGCAATGCCCGAAAAGCCTGAGCCGCAGCCAGGTACGCAAAGCTCGCACGCTCAAGCTCCGTCCAATGCGGGCCCTTCCGGCGCGGCCCGTTCCACGCATGCGTTGCAACCGACGCGCTATCTCGCGTGGCTTTACTCTCCCCCGCTTCAACGTCCCGTGTTGGCCGCGTTGTGCGCAATCGAGAGCGAAATTGCAAGCAGCCTTCGCGCGGGACTGGATCATCACGTTGCGCACACGCGTCTGCAGTGGTGGCGCGAGGAATGCGAACGCTGCGCTGCGGGCCGGCCTGTTCATCCTATGACACGCGAGCTCGCCAGAGCCTACGGCGCCACGACGGCGCCCGCACCGCTTGCCGGAATAATCGGATTTGCGGACACCGCCGTTTGGGATCTCGCGGGAGCGACGTTCGAAAGCCGTCGCGAATTGACTGCCTATTGCGAACGATGGGCGGCGGCCATGATTGAACCCATCGCGGCACACGTGCAGGGCGTCGACGCCGGCCCGGCCACATCGCGGTGGCGAGCCTTCGGAGCGGCCCTGCGTGAGATCGAGCTGCTTGCCTCCTTGGCGCCAGAGGCCCATTCCGGCAGGCTGCGCCTGCCGCTGGACGAACTGCAACGGGCGGGCGTGGAGCCCGCCAATATCGCGAAACGACCCTGGCCTGCAGCGCTGGCCACAGTTCTGCGTGAACGACACGAGATACTCCGTGCGGCTCTTGTGGAAGGCGTGTCAGGTCTTGAACCGGGCTCACAGGCGAATTCTCGCGGGCTTCTCGTGTGGGCGGCGCTCGCGAGGCAGCTGTCATGGCGCGCCCAACACGCGTTGCCCAACACGATTACGCCCCGCCGGTTCCATGCATTCGCGGATGGATGGCGTGCCTGGCGCGCGGCGCGTCAGGCCATCGCCGGTCAATTTCGACTGATTTGATTCGATCAACGGGATGGAAAAGCCTTGAATTCCTTCGACCCTCAAAAACACGTCGCGAGCCCTGATGAGCTCAAGTCGCGTGTGATTGCCATCACCGGTGCCAGCAGCGGGATTGGCCGCGCGGTTGCGCTCGCCTGCGCGCGCCACGGCGCGAATGTGATCCTCATAGGCCGCAACGCCGGCAAGCTCGAAGCCGTGCACACGGAAATCGAGGCCGTCGGGGGCCCTGAGCCGAGCATCGCCCTGCTCGACCTGGAGAAGGCGCTGGCCGGCGATTACGACAAACTCGCGGCTGCCGTGTTAGAGCGTTACGGACGTCTCGATGGACTTGTTCACAACGCGGGACTTCTCGGAACGCTCACGCCGATCGAGCACTACGATGTTCCCACGTGGTGCCGTGTCATGCATGTGAACGTGACCGCCGCATTCGCGCTCACGCAAGTGCTGTTGCCCGCGCTCAAGCGCTCATCGGACGCATCGGTGCTCTTCACTGCCAGTGGCGTTGGTCGACGCGGCCGCGCGTACTGGGGCGCCTATGCGGTTTCGAAGTTTGCTCTGGAGGGACTTTCGCAGGTGCTGGCGGCGGAACTTGAAGGGATCAGCGCGGTTCGCGTGAACACCCTCAATCCCGGGCGTGTACGTACCATGATGCGGCGTCAGGCTTATCCGGCCGAGGACCTGAACACTCTGCCCCTTCCGGAAGCCGTGGCGGGGCCCTATATCGCGCTACTGGGGCCGGCCAGCCGCGGAGTTACGGGCGAGGCATTCAACTGTCAAACCGGGTCGTGAGGGGCCCTGACGAGGTGTCCACACGGCAACCTCGCTGTTGTAGCGGCGGCAGTCATAGCGCCCGACGCCAGGCGCTAACTCGCCGGCGTCGTGAGTGCCTGCAGCTCTTCTTCGGTGAGTTCGCGAAATTGGCCCCGGCCGAGTGAACGTTCCATTGTCAGGGGACCGAGGTGTGTGCGTTGTACTCGGCTCACGAGTGCGCCTTGGCGCTCGAACAATTGCCGGACATCCTTGCCGCTCGCCCCCTTCGCAACGAGCGCGTACCAGCGATTCGCGGCTTCGCCGCCTGATGGGTCGCAACGCTCGACTTCGAGCTGCTGCCCACTGTCGAGTATTCCGCCGAGCACGCCTTCGAGCTGCTGTGGGCTGAGCTCGCCCAGGATACGGACGCTGAACTGGCTGACGAGACTCCGCACCGAGCGCTGCAACTTCGCGCCAAGCTCGCCGTCGGAAGTAACGAGCTCGAGTCCGCCATCGACCCGCGGCATGGGGCTGATGGTGATGAAGCGCTTGCCGGCGCGGCTTGGCAGCCGCTCGATCAGCGACGTGCCGGGCGTGTCGCCAGCCTCAGCAGAGATTTCCGAGTTAGGCTGGGTCAAACTCTCGCCGGGCGAGCGATGGCACACGAATACTTTCGCGCCCCCACCCACTTCACGCTGACGAATGAGCCGACCATCGAGACGTAGCTGGTCCGACGGAACTACCCGCACGCCGAGGATCGCGGGCTGTCCGTTGATCGTAATGCGACCCGCACGAATCCAGTCCTCCGCCTCCCGACGTGACGCGAGCCCAGCACGCGACAACACCTTTTGCAGGCGCTCGGGCTCATCATGAGTGTGACGGGGACCGGACTGACGCGGACCGGCCTGACCCGATCTGCCGCGCAACGCAGGCGTGCCGGCCTGCGGTGGCAGGCGCTCCGGCTCACCATCCGCAGCGCGAGGCTCGGGCTGATCGGCACCGGGATGCTCGGATCTGGTGCGAGAAGCGGGCCGATCACGAGGTGCCGGCCGATCGCTTCGACGCGGCTGGCGCTCTGACTCGCCGTATGTGCGACGCGGGCCCGGCTGACGGGCCCCGGAACCGGCTCGGGCACGAGGTGCAGGCCGATCGCTTCGGATGGGCTGACGCTCGATCGCATTGTCTGCGCGCCGGGAACCTGGCTGACGGGTCCCGGAATGTCCGGATGCGGCGCGAGGTGCCGGCCGATCGCTTCGACCCGGCTGGCGCTCCGATTCACCGTATGTGCGACGCGTGCCGGACTGATTGGCGGCGGAAGACGCGGATCTGTCCCGAGATGCGGATCGGCCACCGCCGGCTGGCGAGCGCTCGAAACGGCCTGCCGCGCGGCGGGGACCGGACTGACGGGCATCGGATTGCCCGGGTCTCGCGCGGGGAGCGGACGGACGGCTCTCGGTCGAGGGGCTCCAGGGCTCCCGGTCCGTACGATGAGGACCGGACTGACGGGTGCCGGGTTGCCCGGTTCTGGCGCGGGGCGCAGAGCGGCCGCTCCTAGTCGAAGGAGGATCCTGCGCAGATCGTCGCGCCATGTCTCGGTAGCCTTTTGAAAGAATCGCCGCCCGAGACGGGCGGCCGAAATCGGAAATATCAGTCGTCTACGTCACGAGGCGCAGCCACGAGCTCACGCGAGTCGTGACCGTCCGCGGAGAGTTCATCCTCGTCCTCATCATCATCCTCTTCCACGTCCGCATCCCCTAGCGCGCTAGTGGGCTTGCCGGAAGCTGCGCTGTCCGCCGCTTCCGAGTCATCCGAATCGGCAGCGTCGACTTCAGGGGTGTCGCCAGCGTTCGCGGCGAAGCCTTCGCTGAGCGTACGTTCGGCTTCAGCGTCGTCGGGGTCAGCCTCGATACTCTCGTCGCCGTCATCGCTCTCGATAGCAACGTCCGCATCGATGGCCGCGATCGCTTGACTCAGCTCGCCTGCCTGGACAAAGGCACCGTCTTCACCGGTCGCGCAGTCCGATTCAGCCCCCGCGGTCCATTCAGTGGTATGAGGTTCGGCAAGGTCAGCGACGGCAAGATTGGGACCGCCCAACTCGACGCCCTCGAACTCGACCACCGCAATGTTGACGGTCGTAACGTCGCCGGTCGTTCCGGCGCTGGACGCGTCGGGACCCTCGATCTTAGCACCGGCGGCTTCGACGTCCGCACCGCCCCGATCGGTCGTTGACGCAGATCGAGTGTCCGGATCGCCGGAGGCCTCGATGCCCACAGCGTCGGCTATAGTCACAACGCTTTCAACAATGCCGCCGCTCGTACCCTCTGCCTCGGCGCCCGCGGATTCGGCGAGCAATCCAACGACGGTCGTCCCGCCCCCAGGCTCACCGGCCGCCGCGCCGTTACCGCTACCCTCGATACCGAGCGCGCCCGCATTGGGCAGCTCGAGCTGCAGGGTGTACTCACCCATCGCCTTGAGCTGTGCCAACGGCGGCAGCTCGTCCAGGCTTCTCAGGCCGAAGTAGTCGAGGAACTCGCGCGTAGTGCCGAGCAGTTCGGGGCGGCCGGGGACGTCGCGATGGCCGACGACCCGCACCCAGTTGCGCTCGATCACGGTCTTCAGGATGTTGGGATTGACGGCGACGCCGCGTACCGCTTCGATTTCGGCGCGCGTAATGGGCTGGCGGTAGGCGATCAGTGCCAAGGTCTCGAGTAGCGCGCGCGAGTATTTCGCGGGACGCTCAGGCCACAGGCGGGAGATCTCCGATGCAAACTCCTTGCGCACCTGGATGCGGAAGCCGGCCGCCGTCTCTTTGATCTCGACGGCGCGGCTCGAGTATTCCGTCGCCAGCACCTCGAGTGCCGCGCGGATCTCCTCGGTTTTCGGGCGGGCACTCTCATCGAAGATCTGGCCCAGCTCCGCCGGCTGCAACGACTTGCCCGCCGCGAGCAAAGCCGCTTCGACGACATTTCTAATGTAGAACTCATTCATGAACTGGCCTCGTCAGGCGAAGGCGGCTCGACGCCAGGATCCTTGTCCGCGGCGGGCTCCTCGTCAAACGTGGAGTCGTCGATGAAATTCGGATCCAAAATGGTTTCCGCGCTGGCCTCCATGGCTCCCAGAGGCGCGCTCACAACCGCGTGCGCGGGGGCAACAACACGCAGCGTGCGGTTGGGTCCCGATGCGCGTACATGCAAGGGAGCAAAAGGCTCCGCCTGCACGATGTCGATCAGGCCCTCACGCACGAGCTCGAGAACAGCGACGAAGGTGACCGTGACCCCCATCCGGCCTTCCTCGGGCCGGAATAGCCGGACGAATTCTACGAAACTCGACTGCTCGAGTGAAGAAAGGATATCGCCCATCCGCGCCCGCACGGACAGGCGTTCGCGCTGAATGTGATGATGCGCGAACATCTCGGAGCGCAGCACGACGTCCTTGAACGCCAGCAGCATCTCCTGCAGCGTGATCTGCGGAAGTATCCGCACGACCTGACGATCCTTGAGCTCCGCGGATGTCGGCCACACGTCGCGCTCCAACCGCGGGAGTGCGTCGATATTCTCCGCCGCCCGCTTGAACCGCTCGTATTCCTGCAGCCGTCTTACGAGCTCCGCGCGTGGATCCTCCTCGATTCCATCGGCATCCACCTTCGGGCGCGGCAACAGCATCCGTGATTTGATTTCCGCCAGGGTCGCCGCCATCACCAAGTATTCGCCGGCCAGCTCGAGCTGCAACCCCTCCATGAGCTCGATGTACTGCATGTATTGCCGCGTGATCTCGGCGAGCGGGATGTCCAGGATATTGAGATTCTGCTTGCGGATCAGATAGAGCAGCAGATCCAGCGGCCCTTCGAAGGCCTCGAGAAATACCTCGAGCGCCTGCGGCGGGATATACAGATCGCGCGGCATCTGTGTGTAGGGCTCGCCGTTCACGACGGCAAAGGGCATCTCCACCTGCTCGGGCGGGGCCTCGACTGGCGGCGCCTCCGGCGGCTCGTTGGAGACCACGATCCTCAGGTCGGGTTTGGATTTGCTGGCCATGGCTTCAGTCCGCACGCAAATGCATGGCCCGCCGCACTTCGTCGAGCGTCTGGCGGGCCGCCTCGCGGGCCTTGTCGGCGCCCTCCGCCACGATCCCGCGCACGAGCTCC
>JAQGOC010000220.1 GCA_028293805.1 Gammaproteobacteria bacterium | reverse complement strand
TCGGCGAGAAGATCGTGTTGCGTATTCTCGATCCGGCGCAGGCGATGCTCGGCATCGACTCCCTCGGGTACGAGCCCTTCCAGAAAGACCTCTACATGAAATTCCTGGGAAAGCCCCAGGGTATGATCCTAGTCACGGGACCGACCGGTAGCGGCAAGACTGTCTCGCTCTACACGGGCCTCCACATCCTCAACCGCGAAGACACAAACATCTCGACGGCGGAGGACCCGGCCGAAATCAATCTTCCAGGGGTCAACCAGGTCAACGTCAACGCCAAGGTGGGACTGACCTTCGCCGCGGCAATGCGCGCCTTCCTGCGTCAGGACCCGGATGTCATCATGGTCGGTGAGGTCCGTGACCTCGAGACGGCTGAGATCGCCATCAAGGCTGCACAGACGGGGCACCTCGTTCTTTCGACTCTGCACACAAATGACGCCCCACAGACTCTGACGCGCCTCATCGACATGGGGGTGAAGCCGTACGCGATCGCCACGTCGGTGAGCCTCATCATCGCGCAGCGTCTGGCACGCCGGCTGTGTTCCCACTGCAAGCAACCGATGGATATTCCGAAGGAAGCCTTGTTGAAGGAAGGCTATTCGGAGGAAGACGTAGCGGCCGGTATTAAGGTCTTCGGCCCAAAGGGCTGCCAGAGTTGCACTGACGGCTATAAGGGACGTGTGGGGATCTACCAGGTGCTGCCGATCACGGATTCCATAGCACGGATCATTCTCGCCTTGGGAAGCGCTATCGATATAGGCGACCAGGCGGCCAAAGAGGGCGTATGGGATCTGCGTCGAGCCGGCCTCGAGAAGGTCAAGCAGGGTATGACGAGTCTCGAGGAAATCAACAGCGTCACCACCGAGTGACGCAGGAAGTTTAGAGCATGGCGCCGTCCGCAACGACCACCGTCAAAACGATCAAGCGGGAAATCCCTTATGCCTGGGTGGGCAAAGACAAGCGCGGCAATCGCGTCAAGGGCAAGAGTCTTGCCCCCGACGAAACCGTCTTGCGCTCCGAACTGCGCCGCCAGGGGATCGCTCCATCAAGAATTCGAAAGCAGAGCGGTTCGGTCGGCCGGGGCGGTAAGCCGAAGCCCGAAGACATCGCCGTTTTCGCCCGTCAGCTCGCTACGATGCTGGCCGCCGGAATTCCGCTCGTACAGGCGTTTGAAATCGTTGGCAATGGCAACGACAAGCCTGCCATGCAGAAGCTGATCCTGGACATCAAAGGCGATGTGGAGGGGGGTACATCGCTGCACGAGTCCCTCGGGCGGCACCCGCTGTACTTCGACGATCTGTTCGTCAATCTCGTGGAGGCCGGCGAGCAGGCAGGTGCACTGGAAGGACTGCTGGACAAGATCGCTACGTACAAGGAAAAGACCGAGGCGTTGAAGAAGAAGGTCAAGAAGGCGCTCTTCTATCCGGCGGCCGTATTGGTCGTGGCAATCGTGGTCACGGTCATCCTCCTCATCTTCGTGATTCCGCAGTTCGAGAGCCTGTTCAAGGGCTTCGGCGCGGATCTGCCGGCGTTCACCCAGATGGTGATCAACCTGTCGCGCTTCGTGCAGAGCGATGGGATCTTCATTGCGATGGTCCTCGGAGGCATCGGCTACGCCTTCATGTATTTCAAGAAGCGCTCGAGAAGGATGCGCGAGTTTCTCGACCGCGTTGCTCTCAAATTCCCGATCATCGGACCGATTCTCAACAAGTCGGCCATCGCACGCTACGCACGCACCCTCTCCACGATGTTCGCCGCCGGCGTACCTCTCGTTGAAGCGCTGGATTCCGTTGCCGGCGCATGCGGCAACATCGTTTATGAGAACGCCGTGCTGCGAATGCGCGACGAAGTGGCCACCGGCCAACGCCTCCAGCGCGCAATGGAATCGACCGGACTGTTCCCGAACATGGTCATCCAGATGATCGCGGTCGGTGAGGAATCGGGCTCTCTGGACAGCATGTCCGCCAAGGTCGCGACTTTCTATGAGGCCGAGGTCGACAATGCCGTCGACTCGATGTCGAGCTTGCTGGAGCCGCTTATCATGGCCATCCTGGGCGTGCTCGTCGGCGGTCTGGTCATTGCGATGTACCTCCCGATCTTCAAGTTGGGATCGGTCGTCTGACGACGACGCCTTAAGCGCAATCACCGCAAGACGCCGCGCCTCGCGCGGCGTTTTCTTTGGAGGCAAAAGCAACAATGTCCCTCATCGACCTCCTGGCGTCCTCGCCTGCCTTCTTCGTTGGCACGTGCCTGGTGTTCGGGCTGCTCATAGGAAGCTTCCTCAACGTCGTGATCTATCGCGTTCCCGTCATGCTGGAGCGCCAATGGCGCGAGCAGTGTCAGGAGATCGCGGCAACCGATGCGGCGAGCGCCACGCCTATGACAAGCGCTTCCCCGCCCGCCACTCAAGCGTCCAAGGGCAGCGAGCCCTTCAACCTCGTCGTGCCCCGCTCAGCCTGCCCGTCCTGCAAAGCCCCAATCACGGCGCTTCAGAACATCCCCGTCCTGAGCTACCTCTTTCTAAGGGGCCGGTGCGCAAACTGCGGCACGCGCATCAGTGCACGCTACCCCGCCATCGAAGCGCTCACCGGCATTCTGTCGGCAGCGGTGGCCTGGAAATTCGGCTTCGGTTGGCCGACCCTGGCCGCGCTCCTGCTGACGTGGTTCCTGGTCGCGCTCACCTTCATTGATGTCGACCACCAGCTCCTGCCGGACAATCTCACCCTGCCTCTCCTCTGGATCGGCCTCCTGCTCAGCCTCTGGGGTCCCCAGGGGGGCGGGGCCCCCATCCCCGTAGACATGCGCTCGAGCCTGGTCGGAGCGATTGCGGGTTACCTGAGCCTCTGGAGCGTCTATCATCTGTTCAGGTTGCTCACCGGCAAGGAAGGAATGGGGTACGGTGATTTCAAGCTCTTCGCGGCGCTCGGCGCGTGGCTGGGCTGGAAGATGCTTTTGCCGATCATCCTGATCGCTGCCGCGGTCGGTGCCGTGGTCGGCATCGCGATGCTCGCGATGCGTGGCCAGAACCGGTCCACCCCTATCGCATTCGGCCCTTTTCTCGCTGCGGCGGGCTGGCTGATGATGATGTTCGGCCAGGAGCTCGTGACGGGCTACCTGGGTCTATTCGCACCACGTCCATGAGCTCGCGTCCATGAGTACCAGAGCGTTCCGCGTCGGCCTTACCGGTGGCATCGCCAGCGGCAAGTCCACCGCTTCAAAATTCTTCGGCGCGCTCGGCGTACCGATCATCGATACCGATCAGGTTGCCCGCGACGTGGTGGAACCGGGGCAGCCTCCTCTTGAACGACTCGTTGAGCGGTTCGGCAGCACCATCCTCACGCCGGACGGACACCTCGACCGCCCTGCGCTGCGCGACATCATATTTTCGGATCCGAAGGCGCGCGCCGACCTGGAAGCGCTCACGCATCCCGCGATCGGGGCAGCGGTCGAAGCTCGCTCGGCCATCGCGGGCGGCCCCTATCAGATCCTCGTCCTGCCGCTCCTGGTCGAGAAAAGTCTGGGGTCACAGCTCGATCGCGTGCTCGTCGTCGATTGCGACGAGGATCTTCAGATCGAGCGGCTGCAGGCGCGCGACGGCTCAACTATCGAGCAGGCCCGTGCCATCCTGAACGTGCAGGCGGCGCGCGCGACGCGTCTGAAAGCGGCCCACGACGTCATCAAGAACGATGGCGATATGAGCTCTGTACGCGATCAGGTTGCCGTCCTGCACGGACGCTATCTGGAGCTCGCCCGCCAAGCGCGGCCGTAAGCGACTTGGTTGTCTGCGCGCGCGTCAAGGACGCGTGTCGCGTTTACCGTTTACGGGCAGCGCGCGCGTCAAGCACAATACGGGCATGACAGAATTCGACACGCCGGAGCCGGGAACATCCCCCGAAACTCCTCCAGAGGGCACCCTGGTTTTCGAGCAGCCGCTGAACGAGCGGATGCGCACCTTTTTACGCCTGGATTTCCTCTACAGCCAGGCGCTGTACCACAACGAAATGGCGAGCCAGTGGGGCAGCCGCGCCGCCATGGGAAGCTTGATCGACATCCTCGCGATCAGCACCCGCGGAGACGTTCGCTCGGACGTGCTGAAGGAGCTGGAGCGCCAGCTGACCACGCTAACCGAGTTTCAGTCCAAGCCCGGCGTCGACGTGAGCCGCCTGAAAACGCTCATGACGAACCTGGTCCGGCTGCGGACCGACCTGCAGAACGCCGGCCTGACCTTCCTGCAGCCCCTGCGCGACTCGGAGTTCCTGAGCGCCATCAAGCACCGCAGCGCCATCCCGGGCGGCACGTGCGAGTTCGACCTGCCGGACTATTATTTCTGGCTCACGCAGCCTGACGAGACCCGCACGCGCACTTTCAACGAGTGGCTCGGACTGCTACGCCCCTTATGCGACGCGGTGGCGGAGTTGCTCTGGCTCACCCGCCAGAACGGCCGCGCCCGCGAGGAAATCGCCCAGGGCGGCACTTTCAACATCACCTTCGATCGGGATAATCCGCTGCAGCTTCTGCGGATCTCACTGCCCGCCGCTGCCGGCCTTTACCCCGAGATAAGCGGCAGCCATTACCGCTGCAACGTCCGCTTTCTCGCCTGGAAAGGCCTCGGGGCACGTTCTGCTCAAACCGAAGTCGATGTGCCCTTCATCCTCAGCTGTTGCACATGATGAGCCCGCCCCGCGTCAAATGCCCGACCTGCCGTCGGGAGATTGACTGGGCGACCTCCCCGTTCCGCCCTTTCTGCAGCGACCGCTGCCGGCTCATTGACCTTGGCGCGTGGCTTTCGGAGCAGCGGGCGATTCCCGGTGAGACCCCACGGGTGGAATCGGATGCAGGGGACGAGGACGAGCATCCGCCAACAGAGTCGTCATGAAGTCCGCCGCTCGCCCTTAGGGCGCCACTCCACCCGCCGGCAGCGGCATCCCCAACCACTTCGCCAGAAACGCCCACTGATCCGCGAAATCCTCGATCTGCATCCACACCGGCTTGCCAGCGCCGTGGCCCGCGCGGGTTTCGACGCGGATCAGGATGGGATTCCCGCAGATCTGTGCCGCCTGGAGTGCGGCGGCAAACTTGTAGCTATGCCAGGGCACGACGCGGTCGTCATGGTCCGCGGTTGTGATGAGCGTCGGCGGGTAACAGGTGCCCTTCTTCACGTTGTGATAAGGGGAGTAGGAATAGAGCGCCTTGAACTGCTCGGCGTCCTCGCTCAGGCCATAGTCGGATGACCACTGCCGTGCGTTGGCGCTCGCGGTGTGGTATCGGAGCATGTCCAACACACCAACAGCCGGCAGCGCGGCGCCATAGAGGTCGGGTCGCTGCGTCAGCGCTGCGCCGACCAGAAGGCCACCGTTACTGCGGCCATGAATACCCAGCTTCTGCTGCCGCGTGTAATGTTCGCGAATGAGGTATTCCGATGCGGCAATGAAATCGTCGAATACATGTTGTTTGTTCTCGAGCGTGCCCGCGCGGTGCCATGCCTCCCCGTACTCTCCACCGCCGCGAAGATTGGCTTCGGCGTAGGCGCCGCCCATCTCGAGCCAAGCAAGCACCGATGGTCGAAACACAGGAGTGAGCGAGACGTTAAACCCGCCGTAGCCGTAGAGGAGGAAGGGCTGGCTCCCATCCCGCACCATGTCGTGCCGATGAGTGATGAACATCGGCACACGCGTTCCGTCCTTGCTCTGGAAGAACACCTGCTCCGTGACGTACGCATTCGTTGATGCGGGTACCGCGGCCTTGCGCCATAGGGTGGCGTGGTTGGCGGTCACATCGAAACGGTAAACCTGCGGCGGTGTCAGGTAATCGGTATAGGAGAAGAACGTCTCTGTCTCCCGACCCTCGCCCGAGAACCCCTCGACCCGCCCCATACCCGGCAGCGGCACCTGCCCGATCAGGCGTCCATCGACCTGATAAAGCTTCGCCACACTGTGCGCGTCGTATACGTACTTGGCGACGATCCGCCCGCCGACGTACGAAGCCTCCTCGAGTGCGGTCGCATCTTCAGGAACCAGGGTCCGCCAAGCGCTCGGGGCAGGCATTTGCGCATTGACCTCGATGACGCGGCGAAGCGGCGCATCCTGGGTCGTTAAAAAATAGAGATGGTCGCCATTGGCGCCAATGAACGTGTAGTGCGCATCCCAGGCGGACAGGAGCGGCGTCACTTTCATCCCGGGCTGCCGCAGGTCGACGAGGCTCACGCCGTTGCGCTCGTAGCCATCGAACAAGGTAATGACGAGGTAACGCCCATCTTCGGTAACGCGAGCCGAGGGAACCCGGGTGGGATGATCGGCCACGGCATAAATGAGCCGATCGCTGTCCTGCGGCTCACCGAGCTTGTGGAAATACACCGCAGGCCGCCCCGCATCGTCACCTTTCCCATTGGGTAGAGCGGGATAGCGGCTGTAGTACACGCCCGAGCCGTCGCGGGCCCACGAAACCCCCCAGAACTTGGTGAAATGCAGGGTATCGGCAGAATCGATGCCGTCCTGCACGCGCCGGAATCTCCAGATCTGCCAATCCGTTCCGCCATCCGACAGCGCGTACGCCACCACGTCGCCCTGCGGGCTCGGCCTGAAGTCCGAAAGCGCAACCGTCGCATCTTCACGAATCGAATTCGGGTCGAACAGCACCCGGCCGGGTGAGTCGAGGCTGTCGGCCACGAGCAGCGCACTCTGATTCTGCCTGCCGTCGTTGTGGAGAAAGAAGTAGCGGCCGCCCTCCTTGACCGGGACTTCGAAGCGTTCGTAATTCCACAACTGCGTGAGTCGCTGCTTCACCCAGGCGCGGTGTGTAATGGCTTCGAGCCGCGGCTGCGACACTTTGTTCTGAGCGGTCACCCAGTCTCGGGTCGCCTGCGAGTCGAGATTTTCGAGCCAGCGGTAGGGATCTTCCACCTTGGCGCCGTTGTATTCGTCGGCAACATTGACCCGGGCCGTCACCGGGTAGACGAGCTGCGTGGACGGAGTGGCCGGCAGTCCGGTGGCGATATCAGTACTGGTTGGCATCGGCTTGCCGCCAGGGCCGGCGCCGGGAATGGGGGCCAGAGGACTCAGCGGCCCACCCGCGCAGGCGGCCAGCAGACACGCGACACACAGGCCAAGCGTCACAGATCCATAGCATTGGAGTTTTTCCATCTCGTACACTCATCGGCATCCGGCAACCGCCCGAAGTCTAACAAAGCGTATGCCCCGCATGAGACCAGGAAGATTCACCTCTCACTGCCTGCAATTCATTATGCTCGCATCCATGTGTAGCGCAGCAAGCGCCGCGAAATTGACCCTCGAGCGACTGTTCGCCGCCCCGGATCTGTCCGGCGCCAGCTTGCGCTCGCCTCTCATCGCGCCGGACGGCCGTTTCGTTGCCTATCTGCGCGGCAAAGACAATAACAAGGATCGTCTCGACCTTTGGGCGTACGACATTGCGCGGCAGGAGCACCGGCTCCTGGTCGACTCGGCCACCCTGGTGCCGCAGGAGCCCGCGCTTTCGTCCGAGGAAGAGCAGAGGCGCGAGCGCCAGCGTACCTCCTCGCTCTCCGGGATCGTCGACTACGAATTCTCG
>JAQGOC010000203.1 GCA_028293805.1 Gammaproteobacteria bacterium | reverse complement strand
CGAGCTCGTGTTCGTTGCCAACAGGGACGCGCAAACGGCTGCGTCCTATCCGCGCGTGGAGTTGCATGTCGAGGCCGGCGCGAGACTGGGACTCATCGAGAGATATCTGAGCGTCGGCAGCGATGCGAATTTCGTAAACACGGCAGTAAGCATTGACATCGCCCGCGGCGCCAGCGTGAATCACTATCGCGTGCAGCAGTCGGGTGCGCGTGCCGTCTGGTTCGACACTCTTGCGGCGATCCTCGCGCAAGACGCCACCTATCGGCTGCATGGCGTAAATCTTGGCGGGTTGTCGGCAAGATCTACCATCAACGTGCGATTGGCTGGTGAGGGTGCGGACGCGGGAATTTCCGTTGCCTCTCTGGGCGACCGTCAGCAGGTTCAAGACGCGTTCGTTCTGGTCGACCATGTGGCCCCCCGCGCACGCTCCGAGCAGACATTCCGCGGGATCTCCGCCGGCCGTGCACGAGTCACGTTCAATGGAATGGTGGTGGTTCGCAGGGGCGCCCATGGCACCGATTCGCGGCAGTCGCTGCGCGGGCTCCTCGCAGGACCCGACGCGGAAATCGACGTACGCCCGCAGCTCGAGATTTATACGGACGATGTGCGCTGCAGCCACGGAGCGACGGCGGGGAAGCTCGATGACAACATGCTGTTCTACCTGCTGTCGCGCGGGCTCGATCCCGAAACGGCGCAGCGCCTGCTGAAGTGGGCATTCCTGGAGGACGTCGTGGCCAAGATCGAAGTGCCCGAGCTGCGGCGGCAGATCGAGCACAGCCTCGCCGGACAGTTGCAAGACGCCGCCGCGCTGAAGGAGCTGTTGTAATGGCGGCCATCGGATCCGTAATGTCTGCAATCGCCTCAAACGCGCTACCCACACCGGCGTTCGACGCTGACAGCGTGCGCAAAGATTTCCCGATCCTGGAGCGCACGATCAACGGTCGTCCGCTCGTGTATCTCGATAGCGCCGCGTCCTCGCAGCGGCCGCTGGCCGTGCTGCGCGCTGTTGAAGAGTACGAGACGCATACGCATGCGAATGTGCATCGCGGCGTGCACGCCCTGAGCCAGGCGGCCACCGAGGCGTTCGAAGGAGCGCGGGAGCGGGTGAGGCGCTTCATCAATGCCCGTTCGACTCGCGAGGTCATCTTCGTTCGCGGCACGACGGAGGGCATCAATCTCGTAGCGCAGTCCTATGCCCGGCCACGCCTCGGGCCGGGCGATGAGATTCTCATCACCGCTCTCGAGCATCACGCGAACATCGTTCCGTGGCAGATGGTCTGCGAGCAGACCGGCGCCACCCTGAAGGTCGCGCCCATCGATCGGCGCGGTGAGCTGCTGTTTGACGAATTCCTGAAGTTGCTGACGCCTCGTACGCGGATCGTGGCTGTCGCTCACGTGTCCAATGCGTTGGGCACGGTGCTCCCGGTGAAGCGCATAGTCGATGCGGCTCACGAGCACGGGGCGGTGGTGCTCGTGGATGGGGCGCAGGCGATTCCGCACTCGAGTGTTGACGTACGCGCCCTCGGCTGCGATTTCTATACTTTCTCCAGCCACAAGCTCTACGGGCCCACCGGCATCGGCGTCCTGTACGGCCGCGAAGAACTGCTCGCGGCCATGCCTCCATGGCAAGGCGGCGGCGACATGATCCTGACGGTGTCGTTCGAGAAGACGACTTACAACGAGCTGCCGTGGAAGTTCGAAGCCGGCACCCCGAACATATCCGGCGCCGTGGGCCTTGCCGCCGCGATGGACTATGTCGAGGGCCTGGGTATGGAGGCGATCGCTGCCCATGAGCAGGGCCTGCTGACACTCGCGACGGCGGAGCTGGGGCGGATACCGGGCATTACGATAGTCGGAACCGCGTCTCACAAGGCCGCGGTTCTGTCGTTCACCCTCGAGGGGGTTCACCCGCACGATCTGGGCACGATCCTCGACACGGAAGGTGTCGCCGTGCGCACGGGGCATCACTGCGCCATGCCAGTCATGACCTTCTTCGGCATACCGGCGACCGCGCGGGCGTCGTTCGGGATCTACAATACCGAGCGGGACGTTGAGAGTCTCGTGGCCGCGCTCCATAAGGTGCGCGAGGTGTTCCGCTGATGGACCTCAAAGAGCTCTATCGCGACGTGATCCTGGATCACAACAAGCGGCCCCGGAACTTCGGACGGCTCGAGCCCTCCGATGCGCACGCGGACGGGCACAACCCGCTGTGCGGCGATCGCCTGTCGGTATTCGTGCGCCTGAACGGCGAGCGCGTCGAAGACGTGCGCTTCGAAGGCAAGGGTTGCGCCATTTCGACCGCCTCGGCCTCTCTCATGACGGAAGCAGTCAAGGGCAAGGACAAGGCGGCAATCGGCGCGCTCTTTGCAAAGGTGCATGGCCTCCTGACGCAGCAGGACGCGGTGCCTGGAGCCGAGCTCGGCAAACTTGCGGCGCTGCAGGGTGTGCGCGAGTTTCCGGCCCGGGTGAAGTGTGCAAGCCTGTGCTGGCACACGTTGAACGCCGCGCTCGACAGGGGCGCGAGCACCGTATCCACGGAGTAGCTGAAGAGATGCGTACGCACGAGAACGAGCCTTTTGTCGT
Source organism: Gammaproteobacteria bacterium (assembly GCA_028293805.1). Taxonomy (GTDB): domain Bacteria; phylum Pseudomonadota; class Gammaproteobacteria; order Steroidobacterales; family Steroidobacteraceae; genus 13-2-20CM-66-19. The sequence continues at coordinate 14,684 of JAQGOC010000203.1, read as the reverse complement.
GAACCGCGAGGTGCGCGCGGTGATCGTTCCTGCCGGTGTCGAGGTAAACTTGAAGCCCGGCCAGGCCGGCTACATCACCCAGGCGCTCGGCGGCAGCTTCACTGTCTACCTCGAGGGCAATCTTTTCCGGATCTCCGGCGAGGACGCGGATGCCATCGGCAAAGAATCCGTGAAGGCGCCCGAACTGCCCCCGAACGCCACCGAAGAGGATGTCCGCAAGCTCGCCTGGGACCAGATGCGCGCTTGCTACGATCCCGAGATTCCCATCAACATCGTGGAGCTCGGACTCGTCTACGAGTGCGACGTGAAACCGAATGAGGACGGCACGCGGACGGTCGAAATCCAGATTACGCTGACCGCTCCCGGGTGCGGGATGGGCGACGTGCTCGTCGATGACGTGAAGGACAAGGTGCAGCGGATTCCGACCGTGCGCGAGGCGCGCGTGGAGCTGACGTTTGACCCGCCGTGGAACCAGACAATGATGTCGGAAGCCGCCCGGTTGCAGACCGGCATGTTCTGAGCCGCTCGACCGTGGGCTCCGAATGGCTCGATATTGGCGACTCCGAGTCGCTCCATGAGGCGACGCCACTCGCGGTGGAGGTCGACGGCTTCCCCATCGTCGTCGTACGCTGCGACTCTGGAATTTACGCAGTAGAAGACCGTTGCTCACACGACGGCGAGGCTCTGGGAGAAGCGGAAGTGGAAGCTTGTCAGATCATATGCCCGCGGCACGGGGCGCATTTTTGCCTGCGCACGGGAGAGGCGCTGACGCCTCCGGCTTATGAGCCTCTGCGCACTTACAAGGTACGGGAAGAGAATGGGCGTGTCCTGGTGGAGCGGCCGGCGTGAAGCGCCTGACACTGATGCGACATGGAGACGCACAGTGGAAGGACCCGGAGGTTACTGATTTCGCCCGCCCACTCAACCGCCGAGGCAGCGCGGAAGCGGAAGCGATGGCGCGCCGGCTCGCGGAGCTGACGCTCATTCCTGACCTGCTCATCGCGAGCCCGGCGCGCCGGACGCAGCAGACGGCGGAAATCGTGGCGCGTGAGCTCGCTCTCGGGCCAAGAAACATCCGCTACGAAGAAGCCCTTTACCTGGGCGGTGCGCGCGACATTCTGAAACTGGTGCATGCGATCGGACCGCGCGTGCCGCATCTGATGATCATCGGTCACAACCCGGGGATTTCCGAGCTGGCGCATCTGCTCGCGCCAGGCGGGGAAATCGGCGGCCTCGCCACCGCTGCGATCTGCACCATCACGGTCGATACGGATCAGTGGTCGGCAGCCGCGCCGTCCTTTGTGCGCGACGTGCTGAATGAAACGCCGCCCTCACGGCTCTTTGGCAATCTTTTCGCGTAGATGCAGGACCGCCCGACTCACGGCGGCGTCAGAGTGCACCGTGGTACGGCCGGCGTCCGTCGCGCGCAGGCTCGTGCACTCCGGCCGGCTCCAGCAAGCGTGTGCTGCGAGGCCACTCAGCATTCCGGTACGTTGACCGCGAGCCCGCCCTGCGAGGTTTCTTTGTAGATCGTCGACATGTCCGCGCCCGTCTGGCGCATGGTCGCGATGACCTGATCCAGTGAGACTTTATGCGTCCCATCACCGCGCATGGCCAGCCGCGCGGCGTTGATCGCCTTCACCGAACCCATGGCATTGCGCTCGATGCAGGGGATCTGCACCAGCCCCGCCACGGGATCGCAGGTGAGACCCAGGTTGTGCTCCATGCCGATTTCGGCTGCGTTCTCGATCTGTTCGTTCGTTCCATGAAGCGCGGCGACGAGTCCCGCTGCCGCCATCGAGCAGGCGACCCCGACCTCCCCCATGCACCCCATTTCGGCGCCTGAGATCGAGGCATTCTTCTTGTAGAGCATGCCGATCGCGGCCGCGGTGAGCATGAAACGGATGACGCCGTCATCGCTCGAGTCCGTGTAGAAGCGTCGATAGAAGTGCAGAACAGCGGGCACGATGCCGGCGGCACCATTCGTCGGCGCGGTGACGACGCGTCCGCCCGCGGCATTCTCCTCATTCACCGCCAGCGCATAGGCATTGACCCAGTCCATGACGTCAAGCGGCCTCTCGGCCGTGCTCTCCGTCAACATGCGATAGAGCTTGGGCGCGCGCCGCCGCACCTTCAGCACTCCTGGCAACACACCGGTCTGCCGAAAACCGCGCTCGACACAGGCCTGCATGACCTGCCAGATGTGCAGCAGCCGGGCACGGATCTGTTCGTCGGTGGCCCAGGCGCGCTCGTTCGCGAGCACCAGCTCGAACAGCTCGAGGCCGTTCTCTTTGCACAGTGCCAGCAACTCGGCGCCGGAGCCAAAGGGATACGGCGGCGTGCGCTGAGCGCTCGCTTCGGGGGCCTCGACTTCATCGCCGCGCACCACGAACCCACCACCGACCGAGTAGTAGTCCTCTTCGCGCAGCACGCGACGATTCGCCGCGAGGGCGGTGAAGCGCATGCCATTCGAATGCCGGGGCAGCCGCTCGTGATACATGAAGAGGAGCTCCATCGGCTCGTCAAACGCGATCTCATGCCGGCCCAGCAGCTTGACCCGCCCTGTCGAACGGATCCGCTGCAGCAGCGGCTCGATGCTGTCCGGATCGACGGTTTCAGGCTCGGCCCCCTCGAGCCCTGCCAGCACGGCTCGATCGGTTCCATGGCCCGCGCCCGTAAGCGCCAGCGACCCGTACAGGCGGATGGCGATCTGCTCCGTCTCGCGCAGCTGTCCGTCGCGCTCGAGTCCGAGAACGAACTCCCGGGCGGCCCGCATCGGCCCCATGGTGTGGGAGCTCGAAGGACCGATGCCGACCTTGAAAATGTCGAAAACGCTAAGAGTCATGGTTGCACCGGTAATCCTGGAAGGGCTGCCGAATCTTCCGCCGCTGCCCCGCTGCCGTCATGTATGGCGGCGACACTGCGGGGTTCAATTACGACCGCGCAGGCGCCGAAGCGCCTGGCGGCCGTGCTTGTCGGGACGCTCGTCGGGCCTTTGAGGCGCCAGGCCGGAGGCGATTTTCATTCGCAGCGCGAATTCGGTACGGCGCCGCTCGCTCGCCGGACTTTCTACATAACATCGCGCGGCTTCTGTTGCCGGCCCGCGGCGGGCCGGGATGGCCGTCACCGTGCATTCGAACTCGACGAGATTGCGTACGAACGTCACGACGTCGCCGGCCCGGAGCTCATGCGACGGCTTCACCCGTTCGCCATTGATGTGCACCTTGCCGCCCGTCACGGCCTGGGTCGCCAGGGAGCGCGATTTGAAGAGGCGTACGCCAAAAAGCCAGCGGTCCAGGCGCGCGGCCCCCGGGCCGCTGTCATCGTGATCGTGGGACATGAGCGTGAGTATAATTGGAACCTATGAAGCAAGCTGTCATCGAGCGCTTACGCGCCGACCTCGCCGGACTCAAGGAACAGGGCCTGTACAAGCAGGAGCGCGTGCTCGCGGGTCCCCAGGGCGGCGTGGTTCGCACGGGCGACCACGACGTCGTCAATCTGTGCGCCAACAACTACCTTGGCCTGGCGAATCACTCCTCCGTGCGTGAGGCCGCTCACCGGGCGATCGACCGCTTCGGCTATGGCATGGCCTCGGTGCGCTTCATCTGCGGCACCCAGAGCGTCCATAAGCAGCTGGAGGAGCGTCTGAGCCGCTTCCTGGGCAAAGAGGATACGATCCTCTACTCCTCGTGCTTCGACGCGAACGGCGGCCTGTTCGAGACTCTGCTCGATGAGAGCGATGCCGTGATTTCGGATGCGCTCAACCACGCGAGCATCATCGACGGCATCCGCCTTTGCAAGGCGCAGCGCTACCGCTATGCCAACAACGACATGGGGGAGCTCGAGAATTGTCTAAAACAGGCCGCTGCGGCCCGCACGCGCCTGATCGCCACGGATGGCGTGTTCTCGATGGATGGCACGATCGCGAACCTGCGCGCCATTTGCGATCTTGCGGATCGTTACGACGCCCTCGTCATGGTGGACGACTCCCACTCCACCGGGTTCATGGGAGCCACCGGCCGCGGCACGCCGGAACACTGTGGGGTTGCCGACCGGATCGACATTTTGACCAGCACGCTGGGCAAGGCCCTCGGCGGCGCGAGCGGCGGGTTTGTTGCTGCGCGGAAAGAGGTGGTCGAGTGGCTCCGCCAGCGCTCACGTCCGTATCTGTTCTCCAACAGCATCCCACCCGTGGTCGCGGGCGTGAGCCTGCGTGTGCTCGATCTCCTTGACGACTCGCCCGAGCTGCGCGCGCAACTCTTCGAGAACGCGCGCCACTTCCGCGCGGGTCTGGAGCGGGCAGGCTTCAACCTCAAGCCCGGCGAGCACCCGATCATTCCCGTAATGCTCGGCGATGCTTCCCTGGCCAGCCGCATGGCGGACCAGTTGCTGCAAAACGGAATCTACGTGATCGGCTTCTCCTTCCCTGTGGTACCCAAGGGGCAGGCGCGCATCCGCACACAAATGTCCGCAGCGCTGACCCGCGAGCAACTCGACCGCGCCATCGAGGCATTCACCCGTGTTGGCCGCGGCCTGGGGGTCATCAAATGAAAGCGCTGGTCAAGAAAGAAGCATCGCCCGGCATCTGGCTCGAGGATATCCCGGAGCCCAAGGTCGGCCACAATGACGTGCTCATCGCGATCGACAAGACTGCCATCTGCGGCACCGACATGCACATCTACAAGTGGGACGCCTGGGCGCAAAAGACCATCCCCGTGCCGATGGCCGTCGGCCACGAATACTGCGGCCGGATCGTCGAGCTCGGCTCCGAGGTCCGGGGCCTCAAACCCGGCGACCGCGTCTCGGGCGAAGGCCATGTCACCTGCGGCTACTGCCGCAACTGCCGCGCCGGGCGCCGCCATCTCTGCCGTAACACGGTGGGCGTAGGCGTAAACCGCCCTGGAGCCTTCGCGGAGTACCTCGCGATCCCCGCGGACAACACCTTCAAGCTGCCCGATTCCATCCGCGACGACATCGCCTCGATCCTGGACCCGTTCGGCAACGCGACCCATACCGCGCTCTCCTTCAACATGGTGGGCGAAGACGTCCTGATCACCGGTGCCGGTCCCATCGGCATCATGGCCGTCGCCATTGCCCGCTTTGTCGGCGCGCGCAACGTCGTCATCACCGATGTCAACGATTACCGGTTGGATCTCGCCCGGAAAATGGGAGCCACTCGCGCGATCAACGTGTCACGCGAGTCGCTGGACGAAACAATGCGAGATCTCAACATGCAGGAGGGGTTCGACGTCGGTCTCGAGATGTCCGGCAATCCCGCCGCCTTCCGGGAAATGCTCCGCACCATGCACCACGGCGGCTCCATCGCCATTCTCGGCATCCCCTCCGAGGAAGCCGCCATCGACTGGAACCAGGTCATCTCGAAGGGCCTGACGCTGAAGGGCATCTACGGCCGCGAAATGTTCGAAACCTGGTACAAGATGTCCGCCCTGCTCCAGAGCGGCCTGAACCTCGATCCGATCATCACCCATCATTTCCCGATCCAGGAATACATCCAGGGCTTCGAGACGATGGGATCCGGCAAATCCGGCAAAGTGATTCTGGACTGGTCGACGCTTTAGCGCCGAACCGCGGCTGATGCCGCGGCAAGGATGCGCTGCACGCCGGCGTGTACGCCGCGCGCGCCGCTTGTTGTTATTCCGCCCCGCAGAAGCAGTAAGCGTAAACCTTGTTTGGCTCGCTGAGGCGGCTCAATCGCTCGACTTCCCGAGTCAACGGATCGAATCGCTGCGCCACCCGCGCCAGCGCCACTGTTTTCTCATCCGTACCGATGGACAGCAACGTCCGCACCGCCCGCGTCTTGAGCTGCAGCACCAACTCCTGCGCCCAGGACAACTCCGGCTGCACGAACTCGAGCGCGTACTCGGTAAGCTTGGCCCGCCGTGCGGCCGACCTCACCGCATCGTCGAACGATCCCAACTGGTCAACGAGCCCGAGCCGCTTGGCATCCACGCCCGCCCACACGCGCCCCTGCGCGATGGCATCGATCTCTTCCCGCGTCTTCTTTCGCCCGGTGGACACCCGCGAGAGGAACTCCTCATACCCGCGCCCCACCTGCGATTGCAGCAGCGCTCTGGATTCCTCTCCCAACGGCCGATCGATCCGCAGCTGCCCTGCCAACGGCGTCGTGCCCACTCCATCGACGGTCACGCCAACCTTCCCCAGCGTCTTCTCGACCGTGGGAATGATGGCAAAGATGCCGATCGACCCGGTCAAGGTGGCAGGGTTGGCCCAGATCTCATCCGCCGGCGCGGAGATGTAGTAGCCGCCCGAAGCGGCCAGGTCGCTCATCGACACGACGACAGGCTTCCCGGCGGCACGCAGCGCCAGCACCTCGCGATAGATCTCCTCGGAAGCCATCACGCTTCCCCCCGGGCTATCCACGCGCAACACCACGGCCCGAATGTTCTTGTCCAGGCGCGCCTCGCGTATGAGACGGGCTGTGGAGTCACCCCCCACGGTCCCCGGCGGCTGATCTCCGTCGAGGATTTCGCCGGAAGCCACCACGACGCCCACCCGCGGCTTGCCGTCCGCATGAACCTTCATGTCGGCATGGGCAACACGGGCGTAGTCCGTAGCGGAAACCGACTTGAAGGAGCCCGAGGTCTCATCTTCACCCACCAGGTCGATGAGCCGCTTCTCGACTTCCTGACGCGACTTGATGCCCGTGACGAGCCCCGCCTGCAAAGCCACCTGCGCGGCATTGCCGCCAGCGGCCGGTACGGTCTTCGATAAGGTGGACACGTATTTGCCGAGCGCGTCAGGCGGCAGCTTGCGCGCCCGGGTTATCGCTTCCTGGTAGCTCGACCACAGCGCGTTGAGATATGTGCTGCTTTCCTGCCGATCCTCCGGCGACATGTCCGTGCGGGTGTAGCTTTCGACAGCGCTCTTGTAAGCGCCGACGCGGAACACGTTGATGTCGACGCCCAGCTTGTCGAGCGCCTCCTTGTAGTACATCCGATAGCGGCTGTAGCCGTCGATGAGCACGAATCCCATCGGATCGAGGTAGATCTCATCCGCCTGGGCCGCTACGTAGTAGCGCTCCTGGGTCATCTGGTTGCCGTAGGCGACGACCTTCTTTCCCGTGGCCCGAAACTCGCGCAGGGCCCGCGCGAGCTCTTCGAGAGTCGGCTGGCCCGCGCCGTCGAATTTCTCCAGATCGAGCGCCAGTACCTGGATGCGCCTGTCTTTCGCGGCAGCACGGATCCCATCCGTGAGATCCCACAACAGCGTCTCGGCGTGGCCCTGGCCACGCGCCTCCTGAAAGGCGCGCTCGAAAGGATCGCCCGTCGACTGCTCGACCAACTGGCCCTCGGGCGCAACGAGCAGCGCCACCTTCGGCGGCACGCTGGGCAGCGAGCCACGCAGCGTTCCGACGATGAAGCCGAAGATCACCAGCAACAGAACGAGGTGCAGGAACCTGCGCAGCCCGTCCAGGACCCGCCACAGCCCATGCAGAATCGAACGCAGGAAAGTCATCCCGTAGCCTTCGGCTTAGAGCTTTTCCTCGATTCTCGCGGCCTTGCCCGACAGATCGCGCAGGTAGTACAGCTTCGCGCGGCGGACATTGCCCCGGCGCTTGATCGCGATGTCGCTGATCGCCGGGCTGTGCGTCTGGAACACGCGCTCGACGCCCTCGCCGTGCGAAATCTTGCGCACGGTGAACGACGAGTTGAGTCCGCGGTTGCTGATGGCGATCACGACGCCTTCGTACGCCTGTACGCGCTCGCGATCGCCTTCGACCACCTTCACCTGCACCACCACGGTGTCGCCGGGCTTGAAGTCCGGGACCTTGCGGGTCATGCGCTCTTTTTCGATTTGTTGAACGATATTCATGTGCGTCATCCTCGATCTTCGGTTCCCGGCGCGCGTGCGGCGAGAAATTCACTCAGTAAACGGCTCGCCTCGGGCGCAAGCTCCTCCCGGGCGATCAGGTCCGGGCGGCGCCCCCACGTACGGGTCACCGCCTGCTCCAGCCGCCAGCGGCGGATGTCGGCATGGTTGCCGGACAATAACACCGGCGGCACCGCCAGGCCTTCGAACAATTCCGGCCGCGTGTAGTGCGGCCAGTCGAGCAACCCCGCGACGAACGATTCCTCGACATTCGAGCGTTCGTCCCCCAGGGCACCCGGCAGCAGCCGCGCCACCGCATCGATCACTACGAGCGCCGGCAGCTCCCCGCCCGAGAGCACGTAGTCACCGATCGACAATTCACGGTCGATGCCGAGCTCGACCACCCTTTCATCCAACCCCTCGTAGCGCCCTGCGACGAGCAGGAAGCCCGGCAGCGCCGCCAATTCGCGCGCCCCGGCCTGTCCCAGCGGCTCACCCTGCGCCGAGAGATAAATTCTCGGACTGCCTTGCGGCAGCCGCCCGTGCGCCGTACGGATCGCCGCCAACAGCGGCTCGGGCTTCAACACCATTCCCGGCCCGCCGCCGTAAGGCCGATCGTCGACCGTCCTATGCACGTCGCTCGTATGCTGGCGCGGATCTTCTGTCCCGACACTCAGCAGGCCGCGCTCGACAGCGCGCCCGACGATGCCGAACCCGAGCGCTCCCGCGATCATTTCCGGGAACAGCGTGACGACCTGAATCTTCATGGGAGCTGCGCTCCGCCGCCGCTCAAGGCTCCGCCGGCCAGTCCACCAGGATCAGGGCCGCCGCGAGATCCACCTTGCGCAGGTGTTTCGGAATCGCGAGCACCCAATGCTCACGGGCACCCTGCACCACCATCATGGGACCCGTCGGCGTGTCCACGAAATAACCGACAGTCCCCAACTCGACGTCCTCGAGGTTGCGCACCTTGAAACCAACCAGGTCCGCTCGGTAGTACTCGCGATCCCCGGTTGGCGGCAACTCGGCGCGATCCACCTCGATCACCGCGCCGGTAAGCGCGGCGGCCCGGTCGCGATCCTCGATGCCCTCGAGTCGCGCCACGAGCCGGTCGGAGTGAGGATGTCCTTCGGCAAGGCGGCGCGTCATCCGTTCGCCCGTGCCCAGACGCAAAACCCACTGCCGGTACTCCAGCAGGCCTTCCGGCGGATCGGTGTAGGTTTCGATGTGCATCCAGCCTTTGACGCCCCAGGGCGCGCCAATGCGGCCTAACTCGATCCAACCCATCGCCGTGAGGTGAGAGCCGCGGACTACCGTGCGAGCTCAGTCCGCAGCAGCATTTATCAGGCCGTCGCCTGCTTCCGGTAGTCCGAGACGAGCTGGCTGACGCGCTCCGAAGGCTGTGCGCCCTGGCCGACCCAGTAGTCGATGCGCGGCAGATCGAGCCGCAGCTTCTGATCGCCTTTGCGGGCGATCGGATTGAAGAATCCCACGTGCTCGAGGCTCAAGCCGCCCTGGCGCTTGCGGCTATCGGTCACGACGACGTGATAGAAGGGCTGGTTGCGCGCCCCGCGCCGCGTCAGGCGTATGGTTACCATGGTCGTATCGCTCTCAGTCTGGCCGGACCGGCCCGGGAATGGGCGGCCCAAAAAAGAGCGCGGATTCTACGCAACGGCGGCCCGCAACGCCAATTTTTTCATGGACTTCGCGCCGGCAGGCGCCGGCCGGGCCAAACGCGCCTACCGGCCCGGGAAACCCGGTGGAACGCCGCCTTTGAAGGCGCTCAGCATGCGCTGCAGTTTGCCGCCTTTCATGCTTTTCATGACACGCTGCATCTCGAGAAATTGCTTGAGCAGGCGGTTTACGTCCTGCACCTGCACCCCCGAGCCCGCGGCGATCCGGCGGCGCCGGGAGCCGTCGATGATCCCCGGATTGCGGCGTTCGCGCCGCGTCATCGAATTGATGATCGCGATCTGCCGCCGCAGGTCCTTGTCGCCCTGATCGGCCGATACGGCACTCTTCTGGGCCGCCGCGGCCGGCAGCTTATCGAGCAGCGCGGTGATGCCCCCCATTTTCTGGAGCTGCTCGAGCTGGCTCTTGAGGTCCACCATGTCGAAGCCCTTCCCTTTGACCACCTTCCTGGCCAGTCTCTCGGCCTCCTGATGATCGACCTGCCGGTGAACCTGCTCGACCAGGCTCACGACATCGCCCATTCCGAGCACGCGTGACGCCATCCGCTCCGGATCGAAAGGCTCGAGCGCCTCTGTCTTTTCGCCCACACCCAGGAACACGATGGGCTTACCGGTAATGTGCCTCACCGAAAGCGCGGCGCCTCCCCGTGCGTCGCCGTCTGCCTTGGTCAGGATGATGCCGGTGAGATCGAGAGTCGCCCCGAAGGCTCGTGCGGCGTTCACAGCGTCCTGGCCCGCCATGGAGTCCACGACAAACAGGCGCTCCGTCGAGCCGACCGCAGCGTCAATCTCGCGCACCTCCGACATGAGACTTTCGTCCACGTGAAGGCGTCCGGCGGTATCGACGATGAGGACGTCGAAGACACCGCGCCGCGCCTGTTCCAAGGCGTCCCGGGCGATGTTTGCCGGCGCAGATTCGGCACTGGCGGGGAAGTATTGCGCGTTCACCTGCTCGGCGAGGCGCTCGAGCTGCAGCATCGCCGCCGGGCGGCGGACGTCTGTACTCACGAGCAGAACGCGCTTTTTCTCGCGCTCAATCAGCCAGCGCGCCAGCTTGGCTGCCGTCGTGGTCTTTCCGGCTCCCTGCAGTCCTGCCAGCAGCACGACGATCGGCGGCTGCGCCCGCAGATTGAAGCCGGCACGCGGCCCACCCATGAGCTCGACCAGCTCGCGGTGCAAAATGCCGATGAAAGCCTGCCCGGGGTTGAGCCCGGACGCGACTTCGGCGCCGACCGCCTTGGCCTTCACCGCATCGATGAACGATTTCACGACGGGCAGCGCCACGTCCGCCTCGAGAAGCGCTACCCGCACCTCGCGCAGGGTCGCGGCTACGTTCTCGTCCGTGATACGGCCCTTGCCGCGCAGATTGTCGATGCTGCGGGTCAGGCGTGCGGTCAAATTATCGAACATGAAAAAATCCACTGCGGCGGGGGCGCCCTCAATTATAGGGGCACGGGGCAATTTTCCAGGGGTGCGATGCTCCGAAGCGCTTGCACAACCCTATGCTATGAACACTAAACGCCTGAGGGACGCCGCTCGCCATGCGCAATGGCGCCCCTTAGCACTGAAATTTTTGGATGCCAGGATTGAAGGGGGGCGCCAGCAGTGCCCCCCATGGGTGCCACTGGCGACGCGCCGAAAGGGTGCCGCTCCGGCTGCCTGCGTACGGGAGGAATACTGCCTTGAACGATGCTCCGACGACCCCTCTGTTGCTGGCGCTGCTCGCTTTGCTCGTGATCATCGCGTTCTCCTCGGGCACCGAGGTAGCGATGCTGTCCCTCAACCGCTACCGGATCAGGCACCGCGCACAAAAGGGTAACGCGACCGCCAAGGTCCTGGAGCGCCTGCTGCTGAAGCCGGACGACTGGCTCGGCGCGAACCTCGTCATCCTGGCGGCCGCGAGCGTGTTCGCCTCGTCCATAGCGACGATCCTCGCGCAGAGGACCGGACACGCGTACGCGGTGCCGATTACCGGCTTTCTTCTGACGGTCACCGTGATCGTTTTTTGCGAGCTCACGCCGAAGATCTACGCAGCCACCCACCCGGAGTCTGTCGCGCTAGGGGCCGCCCGCATCTATCGCGTGCTCGTGCTAGTTGCCCGCCCGCTGCTATGGCTAACCAACAAGATGGCGTACGGACTGCTGCGAATCTTCGGTGTAGTCAGATCCTCCCGTGCCACCCAGGCATTGAGCACCGAAGAGCTCCGGACCGTCGTAGCCGAAGCCGGACCCATGATTCCCGCGCGGCACCGGCAGATGCTGTTGTCGATCCTCGATCTGGGGCAGATCACGGTAAACGACATCATGATCCCGCGGCAGGAGATCTCGGCCATCGACGTGCAGGAGAACTGGGACGACATTCTCGACCAGCTGCGCCAGACGCCGCACACCCGCCTTCCGGTCTATGACGGGGAGCTCGACAACCTCCTCGGCCTGCTCCACATGAAAAAGGTGGCGCACGAGGTCGCGCGTGGCACGTTGACCCGCGATCGTCTCATAGAGATTGCCCGCAACCGCGAGCCGTACTTCGTGCCCGAAGAGACCTCGCTCAACGTGCAGTTGTCGCACTTTCAGCGCAACCGCCGCCGCCTCGCCTTCGTCGTGAACGAATACGGGGATATCGAAGGGCTCGTCACTCTCGAGGACATCCTCGAGGAGATCGTCGGGGAATTCACGACGGACCCGGCTACCATCACGCACAAGGACATTCACGTCGAGGGTCCAGGTGTCTACATCGTCAACGCCAGTACGACCATCCGGGCGTTGAACCGCGCTCTGCAGTGGCAGCTTCCGACCGATGGGCCCAAGACGTTGAATGGCCTGCTGCTGGAGCAGCTGGAGACGATCCCGGATCCGGGCACCGCTTTGAAGGTGGGGCCGTATCAGTTCGAGATCATTCAGATCGCGGATAACGCCATCAAGACGGTTCGTGTGCGGACCGCGACGTCCGGCTCGCCCCTGGCGGCGAGTTGATCGGCGTGGCAGGGCGGCAACCCGGCCCTGCCGGAGCGCCGGTCCTACACTTTGCCCAGGGCGGCTGCGAGCGCTTCGCCGACGCGCGCCACGGGAATGACCTCCAGGCCCTGGAGAGGCTTGCGCGGAGCATTTTCGCGAGGCACCACGGCTGTCTTGAAACCCTGCTTCTGGGCTTCCTTGAGGCGCTCCTCGCCGTAGGCGACGGGTCGCACCTCGCCGGTAAGGCCGATCTCCCCGAATGAGATGAGCGAGTTGGGCACGGTCTTGTCCTTGAGACTGGAGGCCAGAGCGATCACAACCGGTACATCCCAGGCGGTTTCGGTGATCTTGATGCCGCCTACCGCGTTGACGAACACGTCGTACTCCTGAAGCGACACTCCGGCATGGCGGTTCAGCACGGCCAGCAGCATGGCCACCCGGTTCGAATCCAGGCCCTGTGCGACCCGGCGCGGCAGGCCGAACTGCATCCGATCCACGAGCGCTTGCAATTCGATGAGCAGCGGCCGGCCGCCTTCGCGGGTGACGGTGACGATGCTGCCCGCGGCGGGCTCGGGGGCCTTGGAAAGGAAGATCGCCGAGGGGTTGCGGACCTCCTTGAGGCCCCCTTCCGTCATGGCGAAGAAGCCCAGCTCGTTGATCGCTCCGAAACGATTCTTCGTGGCGCGGACGATTCGATAACGGCTGCCCGCCTCGCTCTCGAAGTACAGAACGGTATCGACGAGATGCTCCAGCACGCGCGGACCGGCGATCGCCCCGTCCTTGGTCACGTGCCCGATGATGATGACGGCCGTGGCGGTCGTTTTGGCGAAGCGCACGAGCTCCGCCGTACATTCGCGCAGCTGCGACACTCCTCCGGCGCTGGCATCCACCGAGGCCGATTGCACCGTCTGGATCGAATCGACAACCAGCAGCGCCGCCTTGCGCTCGGAGGCAAGCGCCAGGATGGACTGAAGGTCCGTTTCCGCCACACAACCAAGCGCGGCCGCGGACAGCCCGAGGCGCTGGGCGCGCATGCCGATCTGTGCGACCGACTCCTCCCCGCTCGCGTAAAGGACGCCGTGGGCGGCCGCAACGTGCGCGGCAACTTGTAGGAGGAGAGTAGACTTGCCGATTCCGGGGTCGCCGCCCAGCAGCGTCACGGAACCGGGTACGATGCCGGCACCGAAAACACGATCGAGCTCGTCCTGGCCGGAGGCAAGGCGCTCCATGCCAGTGGCCAGGGTCGAATCCAGCGGGCGCGGTCTGGCCGCCTGGAAGGGGGAGGCAGTGGCCTTTTGGCGGGGAAGCACGCGTTGCTCGAGTGAATTCCACTCGCCGCAGGCGGGGCATTGCCCCTGCCACTTGAGCGTTTCCCCTCCGCAGGCGCTACAAATAAATACCGGACTCGTGCGGGCCATCTATGCGTGTGGGAGTCAACTTGGCTAGGATTCGGCCTCGGCAGGAACCGAGTGACGGGTTTGTGACCAGCCGCTCGGACTGCACTGCGGGCAATGCTAGCTTATGCCGGCTCGAATCGGGGACGGGAAAGTGACGCGAATCACAATTGGCGGGCCGCAGGCGGGCGACACGGCATGAGCTTGCGAAACAAGCTCCGCTGCGTCGGGATGACCGATACCGGCAAAGTCCGTGAACACAACGAGGACACGATCGCTGTCGACGCCGACATCGGTCTGCTGGTCCTTGCCGATGGCATGGGCGGCTATAACGCTGGGGAGGTCGCGAGCGGCATCGCCGTGAAGACCATCGTGAACCTCGTCAAGGAGCAGGTGGAGCGGGAAGACCTGAACGCGCAGGACCGCGAGGCGGGGCTGTCCCGGCCGACCATCATTCTGCGGGACGCAATCCATCGTGCGAACAAGATCATCTACCAGACGGCGCGCACCCAGCCCCAATGCGAGGGCATGGGCACTACGGTCGTGGCCGCTCTGTTCTTCGATAACAAGATCACCATCGCCCACGTGGGCGACTCCCGCCTCTACCGCCAACGCAGCGACAAGCTGGAGCAGGTCACGATGGACCACTCCCTGCTGCAGGAGCTGGTCGACCGCGGGTTCTACTCCGCCGAAGAGGCGCAGCGCGCAGCCAACAAGAACTACGTGACGCGCGCGCTCGGTGTCGAGCCCAATGTGGACGTCGAGATCCAGGAAGTGCCGGTGAACAAGGGTGA
>JAQGOC010000153.1 GCA_028293805.1 Gammaproteobacteria bacterium | reverse complement strand
CGAGCAGGACCGCGGCGCCTTCGATCAGATGCTCGGGTTGTGCCACCTCGTGTTCCCTTACGTGGAGGATCACAAGTTCTACTGCGAGCATTGGTTCACGACGCGCTTCTATAACAAGGTGCGTGAGTTCGGAGCGCTGCTCGTGCGCAAAGGGGTGCTGCAGGATGTAGAGGATGTCTTTCACCTGCACCACACCGAAGTCGATCTGGCGCTCGTCGATGTGTTGCTTGCCTGGGCCGCCGGCTCGGAGCCCGCGGGTGCCAGTCACTGGCAACCGATTGTCGCGCAGCGCAAGGTGCTGGTCGAAAGGCTGAGAAGCTGGGACGCGCCGCCGGCGCTGGGGCCGATGCCGGAGAAGCTCGAAGACCCTGCCGTGCAGATGCTCTGGGGTATCACATCCGAGACGCTGGATTCCTGGTCGCGGGTACCCGATGCGAACAATGCGAATGAGATCCGCGGATTCGCGGCCTCGGCGGGTGTCGTGGAAGGCATTGCCCGGGTGCTCACGAGCGTGAACGACATAGGACAGATGATGGAAGGCGAAATTCTCGTCTGCCCCGTCACCGCCCCGAGCTGGGCACCGTTGTTCAGCAAGATCAAAGCGGCCGTGTCCGATATCGGTGGGACCATGTCACACGCCGCTATCGTGGCACGTGAGTATGGGATGCCCGCCGTCGTGGGCACCGGCCAGGGCACGAAGCGGATCCGCTCCGGACAGCGATTGCGCGTGGACGGGGACCGGGGCATCGTAACCATCCTGGAATAGTCGCGACGCCAGAGGTGAGCGAACCGTGCCGACGAATCCAACAGACTGCGACCGTCGCTTCGTGCGCCAGTTCCGCGAGATTTCCCTGAACGATCGCCCGACGGTGGGCGGCAAAGGGGCGAGCCTCGGAGAGTTGACGCAAGCGGGTGTCAACGTGCCACCGGGGTTCGTCGTGACGACGGCGGCGTTCGAACGGTTCATTGCGGCCCTGGATGCCGACGGGTCGATTCGAGAAGTCATCGTGGGGCTCGATCCTGGCGACTTGCCTGCGATCTCGGCTGCCACGGCGAAGGTGCGGGCGCGCCTCGAGACCGTGTCGCTTCCTGACGATCTGCGCGACACGATCTCCACGGCTTACAGCGGGCTGGCCGGTGATGAGCGACGCGCCCCGGTTGCCGTCCGATCGAGCGCTACCAGCGAGGACAGCGCCGAGGCCAGCTTTGCCGGGCTGCAGGATACCTACCTATGGGTACGCGGCGCAGAGGCGGTGCTGCACTGCGTCCGGTCGTGCTGGGCCAGCCTTTACAGCACGGAATCCGTGAGCTATCGGCTGCGACTGAAACTTCCGGAGCAGAGCGTTGCGATGGGGGTCGTAGTTCAGCGAATGGTCGAGTCCGTGTGCTCCGGAGTGATGTTCACGCGTAGCCCTACGACGGGAGACCGCTCGGTCATTGCAATCGAGGGCAGTTGGGGACTCGGGTCATGCATCGTCAGCGGAGAGGTCACTCCGGACAAATTTGTCGTGAGCAAAGTGACCCGCGATATTTCCAAACGAACGCTGTCGGAGAAGCTGGTCCAGCATGTACCACGGACGGAGTCGGGCGGCGTAAGGGTCGAGGCTGTGCCGGCAGAGAAGCAAAGGGTGCCATGCCTCGCCGATGAGGAAATCGTCGCGTTAGCCGACATCGGCAAGCGTGTCGAGCGGCACTATGGAGCGCCGCAGGACATCGAGTGGGCTGTTGGACAGGGACAGGCGGGGGGCGCTGGCCTCTACATATTGCAGAGCCGGCCGGAAACCGTCTGGGCCAGCCGCGAGGCGCAACCTGTCGCTGCGCCCAAGGCGAGGCCATTCGATCACGTCCTGGCGCTCCTGGGCGGCCGGGATCGCTGAGCCGTGAACCTGACTCATGATGATGTGCAGGAGATCATGCGTCTCCTCGATGCCTCCCCATTTGATGAGCTGTACCTCGAGACCGATCGTTTCAAACTGACGTTGCGCAGAAGCGGTGCCGGCGGGTGGACGCAGGAAACGCGCACGCTGTCCCCGCCGAGCATAACGCGGCCTTATACGGACATGGCGACTTCGGCCACTGACACTGGCGGGAAGGCAACAGGTGTTGCAGCTGGTGAGCAACCTTCTGCTGCAGGAAACCCTGCAGGACTCGTTGAAGTCCGCACGCCGATCATCGGCACGTTCTACCGCGCGCCGAAGCCGGGTGCCGCCCCTTTCGTGGAAGTTGGCGCGGAAGTTACGCCGCAGACCGTTATTGGGATTATCGAGACGATGAAGCTGATGAATTCCGTGTATGCCGGCACGCAGGGACGGGTGGTTGAGATTTGCGTGGGGGACGGCAAGTTCGTCGAGCAGGATCAGGTGTTGATGCGGCTCGAGCCGGCCACCGCAACATGATTTTTCGACGCCTCCTGATCGCAAACCGTGGCGAAATCGCCGTCAGGATCATTCGCACCTGCCGACGCTTGGGCATTGAATGCGTGCTCGCCGCCTCTGAGGCAGATCTCGAATCGACCGCCGCGAAGCTCGCGGACAGGACCATTTGCATAGGCCCGTCCCGTTCGTCGGAGAGCTACCTGAACATAGCGGCCGTCGTGAACGCCGCCGTCAGCGCGCGAGCCGACGCCGTCCACCCGGGATATGGCTTTTTATCCGAGAACGCTGCCTTGGCTCGCCGCTGTCGCGAAGCCAGGCTCGTATTCATCGGACCAACCGAGGACCAGCTCGAGGCCATCGGCGACAAGCTCAAGGCGCGGCGTCACGCGCTCGACGCCGGGTTACCTGTCGTACCCGGCGGGGCGATTGCCTCGCCGGAGGAGGCGTTAGCCCGCGCCGATCGGATTGGCTGGCCAGTCCTCATTAAAGCTGTTGGCGGCGGCGGCGGCCGCGGCATGAAGCAGGTTCACCACAGTTCCCAGCTGGCCGAGGCCTTGGAGCTGGCGATGGCTGAAGCCAACACAGCCTTCGGGGACGCGCGCCTCTACTTGGAGCGATTCGTTGCATCCGGACGTCATGTCGAAGTGCAGCTCCTGGGCGACGGCGAGCACATCATTCACCTGGGAACGCGGGATTGCTCAATTCAGCGGCGGTATCAGAAACTCCTGGAGGAAGCACCCGCGCCAGGGCTACCTGACGGCTTGCGTGCGGCGATACACCAGGCGGCGGTGGCGTTTGGCAAGCACCTTCGGTATCGCGGTGCCGGCACCGTCGAGTTTCTCGTGGACCGGATGCGTAACGAGTTTTATTTTCTCGAGATGAACGCGCGAATCCAGGTAGAGCATCCGGTCACCGAGGAGGTGACGGGTCTCGACATTGTGGCAGAGCAGATTGCCGTAGCGCAGGGCCAGCCTTTGCAGTTGCGCCAGCAGGATGTGGCGATCCAAGGTCACTGTGTCGAATGCCGCATCAACGCCGAGGACAGCGCAAGGGACTTCCGCCCAAGCCCGGGCACCGTCACGTCCGCAATATTCCCTGCCGGAACGGACGTTCGCGTAGACACTCATATCGAGTCCGGCTCCCGCGTACCGCCCTTCTACGATTCCTTGTTGGCGAAGATCATCGTGAGCGGCGCTGACCGCCGCGAGGCGCTGCGGAACATGGCAGCCGCGCTTGCAAACTGCCGCATCGAAGGCGTGCATACGAATCTGGATGTGCATGCGGCCCTCATGGCCGATCCAACCTTCGCACGCGGTGGCGTAGACACGTCCTTCCTCGCCGATTTCCTGCAAGGGGGAGCCCATGGCTGACATCAAGCTCGTCGACGTCTCCATTCGCGATGGCAACCAGAGCCTTTGGGGCGCGACCGGCTTGAACACGGCCCAGATCCTTCAGATCGCGCCCATCCTCGACCGCGTGGGATTTCACGCCCTCGATTTCACGTCGAGCACTCACATGGGGGTGGCAGTCCGCACCAGCAGGGAAGATCCTTGGGAACGAATCCGTCTCATGCGCCAAGCAGCCCCCCACACGCCTCTGCAGCTCATCACCACCGGATTTCGGTTCATCTCGTGGGAGACGGCGGACCCGGATTTCATGCGCCTCGTCTATCGGCGGCTCGTCGCGAACGGCGTGTCGCGCTTCGCGGTCATTGACCCGATGCATGATATGGCCGCGCTGCTCGAATCAGCCCGCCTCATCCACGAGGAGGGTGGTGAGGAAGTTGTGGCGGGGCTTACTTACACAATCAGCGCCATTCACGACGATAGCTTCTACGCCAGCCTGGCGCAGCGGATCGCGCGGTCGCCCAATGTCGATCGGATGTATATAAAAGACCCGGCAGGCTTACTGACCCCGGAACGCGCGCGCACGCTGATTCCGGCCGTCCGCGCCCGGATCGGGGACCTGCCGCTGGAGCTCCACTCTCATTGCACGATCGGCCTTGGGACCTTCACGTCGCTGGCCGCGGCGGACATGACAGTCGGCACGCTACACGTGGCGATCGGTCCGCTTGCAAACGGCACCTCCCTACCCTCGGCAACGCGCCTCGTCGCGAACCTGCGCGAGGCCGGGCACACGGTCGACATCGATGACCGCGCTTTAGCGCTCGCGTCAGACTACTTCACGAAGCTGGCCGGCGCGGAAGGGCTTCCATCTGGCGCCCCACAGGAATACGACGCAGCGTTCCTGCGGCATCAGGTCCCAGGCGGCGTCATGACGACCATGCAGCGGCAGCTCGAAGAGCTAAAGCTGAAGGACAAACTGCCGGCCGTCATCGAGGAGGTGGAACGCGTGCGCGCAGAGCTCGGCTATCCGATCATGGTCACGCCGTTTCCGCAAATCGTCTGTACGCAGGCGCTGTTCAACGTCATCGGGACCGAACGGTATGGCAACGTGCCTGACCAGGTGATTCGTTACGTGATCGGCCGATTCGGGCGCCCGACCACCCCCGTCGACGGGAATGTCATGGATCGCATTCTCGAGCGCCCGCGTGCAAAAGAGCTCATGGCGGAGCCGGCGACGATGTCGCTCGCGGAGCTGCGCAAGAAGTTCGATGCCTCCATGTCTGACGACGAATTCCTGCTCCGAGCGGTCATGCCCCGGGAACAGGTGGACGCGATGATCGCCGCCGGGCCCGCAAAGCGGCACTACAACCCGGATACGCGACCGCTCCTCGAGCTCATACGTGAACTGACTCAGGGGCCCCGCACGGAACGGATCGTCGTAGAAAAGCCAAGTTTCCGCCTCGAGATGCGCGGCGGGATGACCAAAGAACGTGCGAATGGACATAGCGCGTGAGGTAACCGAACGGCTGCGTACGACGCGCGGTTTCGTGTTCGACATGGATGGTACGCTGGTGTTGGGCGACAGGAACAACAAGGGGCTGGTGCCTTTACCGGGTGCCGTCGCTTTGACACGCCATCTCCACGAGCGCGGCGTGCCGTTCGTCATTCTTACGAATGGGACGACTCGCGTACCGGCGCAGTACGCCGACATGCTGCGCAAGATGGGATTCCCGGTGCACGACGAAATGATGCTGACCCCGAGCGCCGTCGCGGCCGAGTACCTTGCGCGCCGCAGGTTCAAGCGCGTAATGGTCTTGGGCGGTGAAGGCGTCTGGCGCCCGCTCGAAGCGGCCGGTATCGAAATCGTTTATCCCGCGGCCAGGCACGGCGCCAACACATTGGGTAAGGACGCTGCCGCTCAACAGCCGGTTGACGCCATTTTCGTCGGCTGGTATCGCGAGTTCACGATGGATGATCTCGAAGCCGCGTGTAACGCCGTGTGGGCTGGCGCAAAACTCTTCACGAGCTCCATGGCGCCCTTCTTCGCCACAGCAGATGGCAGAGCGCTCGGCACGTCACGAGCTATTTGCGCCGTCATCACCAGCATCACGGGACAGCGGCCAACCGTCCTCGGCAAGCCATCACTGGAAGCTCTGCGGTGTTCCGCCCGGCGTCTCGGGACGGACCCTGCGGACATCGCCGTGGTCGGCGACGATCCGGCCCTCGAGGTCCCGATGGCCCACCGGGGCGGGTCGCTGGCGATCGCCGTTCACACCGGCATTGGCGACGAGTCCGCATTCGCCGGGCTGCCCCCGGACAAGCAACCGCATCTCATTGTCCGCAACGCCGCAGAGCTGCTAACACACTACAGCGGCAGCTAGCGCGCGCCGGCCGCCGCGGCAAGGCTTCCGGCACAGGTCCGCGCCTCGCCAGCCTGTCTCCTAATCGCGCCTGGAACACAGTCCCAAGTCGATTGGCTTTACACTTCCCGCGACTGCCAGGTGGCAATCGAAACTGTCGCACCCGTTCTGAGGGCATAGTGGTCCATTCGCGCTTCACTAAAACGTCCTACGCTGGACTCTTTTGTGCATGGATCGCCCTCGGCATCGTTCCCGCCCAAACCACCCTGGGGGCTTCTGCGGGCGGCGCGATCTCGGTCACGAGTGACTACATCTACCGAGGCTTCACGGAGACTGGCGGGCGCCCCGCCGTGCAGCTGGATCTGCACGCTAGCACGAATGCCGGCACGTTCCTCGGCGCCTGGGGCTCCACCCGGGACCACGATTACGCTCCGCGGGCCGACTACGACGTCGATCTATACATGGGCCAACGATTCCACCTCAGCAATGCCTGGAACGTTACGGTTACCGCTGTCGATCATCTTTACGCCGCCGGGACGCAACGCCATTCCAACGACTACCAGGAATTTGCTGCCGCTATTTCCTACCTGGATCGCTGGACCTTCTCGATCGCGACGATCCCGAATAGGGTGCGCTACGTGGATTACCACCGGACCGGCCGTTACCCGGCTTATGTCGCGGACACCTCGGGCCAATGGCTGATCGGAAATGGGTTCTTCCTGACCGGGGGCGTCGGCTATTACTACTTCACCGGATCGGACGCGTACGAGCAGGCCGGCATGGGCTACGCCTATGGCAATGTGGGCCTGGCCTACGAATGGCATAGCTGGCGCCTCGACGTGGGCTACTTCTCGACCCAGTCCAAGGCGCGGCACCTTTTCCCGTACCCGGTCGCGAACGACAGCATCGCCGGCACCCTCAGCTGGCGCTTTTGACGCCTTTGCCGTCGCGGGCGGATAGTCGCGCGCAGACCCAATGAACCGTGCCGCATTGACGCGACACTCACCGGAAGAGGAAGCCGGAATGAAAGGTACCCATCACAACGATTCACCAAGTCCGGCGGAGCCGAATTACCGCACCGGCTCGTCCGTGGCCCGCGAAGTCGAGCTCATCGCGAGGATCGCCGAGGGCGACCGCAAGGCGTTCGAGGAACTGTACGGCCTTTATCACCGGCGCCTGGCCCGGTTCCTGACGCGGCTGACCAAGCGCTACGACGTGGCCGAAGAGGTCATCAACGATACGTTCTACATCGTCTGGCGCAAGGCGGGCGCGTTCCGGGGGGATTCGCAGCCCTCCACGTGGATTCTCGGGATTGCATACCGAAAAGCGAGAAATGCGTTCCGCTCCTCGTCTCGCATCCTCGCCCTGGAGAACCCGGATGCACCCCTTCCCCCACTCACCAGCGACGAATCACTGCGGACTGAAGAATTGCGCGACTGGCTCGTACACGCCCTCGTGCAGCTCCCCGTGGAGCAACGCCTCGCGGTGGAGCTTTGTTACGAGCTCGGTTATTCATGCGAGGAAATATCCACGATTATGGGTTGTCCGGTGAACACTGTAAAAACCAGGCTTTTCCACGCGCGCGCGAAGCTGCAGAAGCTGCTTCCGGCGCTGGGAGGCGCAACACCTGCGGACGAACGTGACCGTAAGGGCTCACGGGAAAAGGGCAAGTCATGATTGCGACCGGCGATTTCGCGTGTCACGAAGAGGCCTGGCTGGCGCTGCCGTGGCTTGCGAACGGACGGCTGTCCCAGACGGAGCGCGACAAGATCGAGCCGCACGTCCGCCAATGCTCGGCATGTAAAGAGGAGCTCGCATTCCAGCGCCTCATCTGCGACTCCCTGACGGCACCGGATCGCGTGACCTACGCTCCCGGGCCGTCGTTCCGCAAGCTCATGGATCGCATCGACGGCACCGCCCCGCGCCCTCAGAAAACCGGGGAGCGCAGCAAGGTACCCGCATCACCGGGTCGTGCCCCGAATCGCGGCAAGGTTTCCCCGTGGCGTCCGCCGGGTCTGGCCTGGGCGGCCGCCAGCTTCGCTCTGGTGATCGGGTTCGTTGGAGTCCTGAGCACGGTGTATCGCTCATCGGAATTGTTGTATACAACCCATACGGACACCGCTCGCGCCACGCCGAACATTCTGCACATCGCTTTCGACCGCTCTTTGACCATCGGCGAGGCGGAAGAGGCCCTGCGCTCAACCGGTGCGCGCATCGTCGAGGGCCCGGACAGTACCGGCGTCATTGGCATCAGACCGGTTGCCAGCGGTGCCGGCGACGCGACCTCTGCAGGCGACCGTCGTGAAATGCGGGTGCTGTCGGCGCGATTGCGCGCCGACCCGCGCGTTCGTTGGGTCGAGCCCATCTTGGGGGGCGACTCGCCTGGGGAACGGCGAGCACCCCTCTCCAGAGGGCAATGATGCGCGCCGTTGCGCATGCCTGCCTTCTGACTCTTGTGATTGTCGGCGCGGGTACGGGAAACAGCAGCGCGTCGTCTCCCCCGATCTCCTCAACGCAGATCGAGTCCCAACATCCACGGGTAGTCGTCACGTTCGCCAATGAGCCGCGGCAGTCGCCGGGCCCCGCCGGTACGACGGGACGGCGTTACGCGGGTGAGGGCTATCTGCTCGCGCAAAGCGCGCACCGGCAGGCAAAGCGCGTGGCGGCCCGGTACTCCCTGCGAGAAGTGGCGAGCTGGCCGATAAAGATGCTGGCCGTCCATTGCGTCGTGTACGAGATTCTCGACGACCGTCCTGTTGCGATTGTCCTCGCGGCACTGTCGAAAGATTCGAGCGTCGCCCTCGCGGAGCCGCTCACGGAGTTCCACACCCTGTCGGACGCCAAGCAACCGAGCGCCGCCTATAACGATCCGCTGTACGACCTGCAAACGAACCTTACCGCGCTCGACATCGCCAATGCGCACGCGCGCTCGCAGGGAGCCGGCGTCCGAATCGGTCTCATCGATACGGGCGTCGACACCCAGCATGCTGACTTACACGGCCGGATCGTCCGCACGCAATCGTCCTTGGACTCGCACCCGACCTCGGCCGGCGCTTACCGGCATGGCACAGCAATGGCCGGGCTCATCGTCGCCGTTGCGAACAATCACGTCGGAATTGTCGGGATTGCGCCGCTTGCGCAGCTCGAAGTCTACGAAGCCTGTTGGCAACTGCAGCCCGACAGCGACGCGGCCGTATGCAACACCTTCACGCTCGCCAAAGCGCTTGCCGCGGCGCTCGATTCGGGTGTTCAGCTCGTCAATATGAGCATTGCCGGGCCCGCGGATCCGTTGCTGGCCGCCCTGGTCGAGGCAGCCGTGAAGCGCGGCGTGACATTCGTCGGGGCGGCTGCCGATCCCGCCGATGGGTTTCCCACTTCTATCCCGGGCGTGATCGCGGTCCAGGGTCTCGACCACGTGTTCAATGCCGACGCCCTGTCGGTTCCGGCTACCCACATCCTCACGCTGCGTCCCGACAATCAATACGACTTCGAGTCGGGCACCTCCGTCGCGGCGGCGGAAATGACAGGAGTAATCGCTCTCCTCATTTCCTCCGCCGCCAGCCGCCCGACCACCAGGGCTCTCGTTTCCTTACTGAAAGAAACCTCGGGCGCAGCCGCCTCCGCAACGACCCCGTCGTCCATTAACTTGAACGCGGCGCTTGCAAAGCTCGACGCCGAACAACACCGCGGACGCATGGCGGCACGCGAATCGCACTGACCGTCCCGGGGCGCCCACCAATGGGCTGTACTTCACCGCCGGCCCGAATGGGGTAGTCGCGGGGCCTGTATGGCCGGCTCGATCCGGCCGGGAGCGCGGACATGATCCGCGCGACGCAGATCCGCGAACCTGACGTTGGTTGGCGGCGAGCCAACCTTCATCCGGCCACCTTCGCACGCCGCCGACGGCTGCCGAAAGCATCCGTTGCTTCATTGACACACACGCGTCAGTGTTCTCTCTCGGACGACTACAATCTCCCTCACAGGAGAGCCCACCATGCGCTGGAAGGCGCCTTATTTGCGCAAATGAAGCCACGTGCGCCTGCAGGGGCGACAGCACGTTGTATAAATTCGACATCGATGGGATCAGTCACCGGCGCTTTAGGGGGAACGTGATGAAGATTCGCGCAGGCACCGCTTGCAAGCCGCTACTGGCACTCGTACCGGGGTTTCTAGCCGCATGGGCCGCACTGCCGGCGCAGGCGCAGGACCTGGAAGAGATCGTCGTGACGGCCCAGAAGCGCAGTGAGAACATCCAGCAGGTACCCATCGCGGTCACGGCGATCAGCTCGGCGCAGCTCGAGCAGAAGGGCATCAACAGCGTTTCGCAACTGAGTAACATCGCGCCGAACGTGAATCTCGACGCCGGGACGCCGTTCTCCGGCTCGGACACGGTACTGTCCGCATACATTCGCGGCATCGGCCAGAACGATTTCGCCTTCAACCTCGACCCGGGCGTCGGCGTGTACGTGGACGGCGTCTATCTGGCCCGCAGCGTCGGCGCGAACACGACCATGTTGGACGTCGACCGCGTCGAGATTCTCAAAGGCCCGCAGGGCACCTTGTTCGGCCGCAACACGATCGGCGGCGCCATCTCCATCGTGACGCGCGACCCGGGCCACGAATTTACCGCCAAGGGCGATGTGACGGTCGGCTCCCGGCAGCGGATGGACGCCAAGGTGTCGTTCGACGTTCCGTTCACGGACTGGATCCTGAGCACGATCTCGTTCTCGTCGCAAAAGCAGACCGGCTACCAGCATCGCATCCCGTACGTTCAGACCAACGTCAACGGTTCAGCGGGCATCCCCGATTGCACCACGGCGACGTGTCCGTACGCCGTCGATCCTGCGCAGGCTTTTCCCGCGGCGGGCTATCAGACGTCAGCCGACGAGGGCGGCACCAACAAGTGGAGCGGCCGCGCCAAGGTTGTGTTCCGGATCAACGACGCGCTGAGGTTCACGGCAATGGGGGATTACCTGAACGTCGACCAGTCGGCTTCGGCGAACTCGGCCCTCGGCATCAACACCCCGCAGCTCGCCGGCGGCGGCCTGTCGGGAATCTCGAACCTTTGCCTGCTCGGGCCTGCCGGCCCGCTGGTCGGGCCGCCGGGCGGCCAGGTACCCCTGGCTCTGGCCGCGTTCAACAAACTTTGCACCCTGCCGCGCGGAGGACTGAGCCCGACACCGACTCCGATGCCGCTGTCACCGCCGCTCTACGGCGTCAATGCGGACGGCAATCCGTACAACAACTATCTTCCCTACGACAGCCGGTTCGACACGGGCAACATCGACACCACCTACTCGACGGGAAACAGCTTTTCCAAACTGAAGAACTGGGGCATCGGCACGGTGGTCGACTGGTCCATCGGGCACGGCATGAACCTGAAGTGGATCAACGCATATCGCAACCTGCATTGGGACACCGGCATGGACCTCGACGGCTCGCCCGAGGCCATCCTGCACACCTCCTTCGACATGATTCAGCACCAGACCTCCGAGGAGCTGCAGTTGAACGGCGTGGCCGTGGATGAGCGGCTCAACTACGCGATCGGCGCCTACTACTTCTCGGAAGCGGGACATCTGCACGACTTCGTGACGTTCCCGATGGGCATCCTGATGATCGACGGGCCCAACGACCTCAGCACCAAGGCCGAGGCACTCTACGCGCACCTGAATTTCAAGCTGACCGATCACTGGGGCTTGACGCTCGGCGGGCGCGAAACCCACGAGCACAAGACGTTCCAGGGCTACCAGACGGACGACAACGGCCTGTCCTACAAGATCTCGGGCTGCTATCCGCCGGGCGCGCCGAACACCCTGGGGGCACCCCCCAATCTCAGCTGTCAGCAGGTACTGGGATTCCCGGTCGTCGGCAGCCCGTATACGTATTACCCGACCGGACCGTTCACGCAGAACTACAACAACTTCTCGCCGACGGCCGGCGTGGAGTTCCACATCAATCCCGACCAGATGCTGTACGCGTCGTTCTCGTAGG
>JAQGOC010000130.1 GCA_028293805.1 Gammaproteobacteria bacterium | reverse complement strand
CAGTGTTGTCGCGCCTGCGGCCGCGAGAATCCGAGTGGCAATAGTTACTGCGGCAACTGTGGCGCTCCTTTGACCGGTGCTGCTCTTCCGGAAAGATCATCAGCTGTAGGCACGCCTGCCAAGCCGGCGTCTCCAGGTGCCGAGCGTCGGCAACTCACGGTCATGTTCTGCGACCTCGTTGGCTCAACCGCGCTCGCGTCACGGCTCGATCTGGAAGACCTGCGCGAGGTGATCGGCGGCTACCACAAAGACGTTGAGACGGTGGTGGGCCGCTTCGATGGCTTCGTCGCGAAGTATATGGGCGACGGGGTATTGGTCTACTTCGGCTACCCGCAGGCACATGAGGACGACGCCGAGCGGGCGATTCGCGCGGGTCTGGAAATTGTGACGACCGCGCGGCGGGTGCCGGTTGCACCGGGCGGGAGACTGCGGGTGCGGGTCGGAATTGCCACAGGCATCGTCGTTGTGGGCGATCTTGTCGGTGCCGGCGATGCCCACGAGCGCGGTGTCGTGGGTGAAACGCCCAACCTCGCGGCACGCCTGCAAACCCTGGCGGAACCAGGCAGCGTCGTCATCGACGCAAGCACGCACAAGCTGACAGGCGAGATCTTCGAGTACGAGGAACTCGGCGAGGTAGAGCTGAAAGGCTTCGTCGCGCCAGTGGCCGCGTGGCGCGTACGACGCGAAGGCGTAGTCGAAAGCCGGTTCGAGGCTTTGCATTCGGCCGCCGCCCTCGCCCCGCTCGTCGGACGCGAGGAGGAGATTCAGCTACTGCTCCAGCGCTGGACACAGGCGAAGGAGAGTGAAGGGCGGGTCGTGTTGCTCACGGGCGAGCCGGGTATTGGAAAGTCACGCCTGAGCGTTGCGCTCGAAGAGCGGCTGCTCGATGAACCGCACGTCCGATTGCGCTACTTCTGCTCGCCATACCACCAGGACAGCGCTCTCCACCCGACAATCGTGCAGCTCGAACGAGCCGCCGGGTTTGAGCGGGACGACACGCCCGAGACCAAGCTCCACAAGCTGGAGATGCTGCTCACACAGACTTCGTCGCCAATCGCGGACGTGATCCTGCTTGCCGAATTGCTGAACATTCCCGGCGGCGATCTGTACGCCCCACGCCAACTCAATCCGGAGCGAAAGAAGGAGGAGACATTCGAGGCGCTGCTCCGGCACCTCGTAGCCTTGGCCCAGCACCAGCCGGTCTTGATGATCTTCGAGGATGTGCACTGGATCGACCCCAGCTCGCGCGAGCTGTTGGATCGCGAAATAGACCGCGCGGCAGGCCTACCAATGCTGCTTTTGATTACCTTCCGGCCTGAGTTTCAGCCGCCATGGAGCGGACGATCGCACGTAACGGTCCTCGCTCTCGGCCGGCTGGACCGGCGCAAGGGCGCGATGCTCGTGCAGCGGGTCGCAGGCAACAAGGCTCTGCCTGTCGATACGGTGGAACAGATCGTCACGCGCACCGACGGCGTGCCGCTCTTTGTCGAAGAGTTGACAAAAGCTGTTTTGGAGGCCCGCGCGGGCGGAAGCGCCGAATCACCGCTTCCCCTCCCCGCGACGCTGCACGCGTCGCTCCTGGCGCGGCTCGATCGGCTCGGGCCGGCTGCCAAACAGGTGGCACAGACCGGAGCTGCCATCGGCCGGGACTTTTCTTACGAGTTGCTCGGCGCCGTCGCCGGCCGAAACGAGCGGGAGCTGCAGAACGAACTGGCTCGGCTCGTCACTTCTGAACTGGTGTTCCAACGCGGAGCGCCGCCGGAGTCCGTTTACACTTTCAAGCACGCTCTGGTGCAGGATGCCGCCTACAGCACGCTTCTGCGCAGCGATCGGCAGCAGCTGCATGCGCGCATCACCGAAGTGGTCGAGCGGCGCTTTCCCGAGCGGGTGGCGCGTGAGCCTGAACTCCTGGCGCATCATTTGACGGAAGCTCGCCAGATCGAGCGTGCCATCGGCTATTGGCTGAAAGCCGGCGAGCGCGCTGCCGAACGCTCGGCCAATCTCGAAGCCATCCGCCATCTGACCCGGGGGTTGGAAGCATTGAAGACGCTTCCGGAAAGCCCCGAACGGGATCGGCGAGAACTGTCATTTCAAATCGCGGTCGGCACACCCCTGATCGCCGTGCACGGCTATTCCGCGGCGCAAACGGGCGCCGCCTACAGCCGGGCACGCGTTCTCTGCGAGCGTCTCGGCGAGGCGGAGCCTCTCGTCGCGACGCTGAGCGGCGAGTTCGTCTATTACTTCGTGCGCGGCCACTATCGCATGATGCGGCGACTGACCGATGAGGCTCGGCAGATATCCGAACGCCTGCCGAATCCGGTGGTTCGCCTTGCCAGCCACCGCTTGGCCGGGATTACGGCTATGCACTTCGGTGCGTTTCTCGAGGCACGGTCCGAGTTCGAGGCGATCCTGCAGCTATACGACGCGCGCCAGCACAGATCACAGCCGGTGCACTACGTTCATGACCCGAAGGTCTCGGCCCTCACCTATCTTGCGCTGGTCCTCTGGATCCTTGGGTTACCCGAAGAGGCGCGTCGCTCGAGTAACGAGGCGTTCCGCTGCGCGGCTGAGTTGGATCAGGCGAACCTCACAGCGCACGTCCACAACTTCGCCGGCGCCGGCCTGGACGAACTGCTCGGCGATGTCCCGGGCGTCCGAGCTCATGCAGAAGCGATTGTCGAGCTGGCCGATCGGCACAATCTGGGTTACTGGCGCGTGAATGGCCTGATTCTTCGCGGCTGGGCGATGGTGCAGGAGGGTGCCACAGAGGCCGGCATCGCGCTCATGCGCCAGAATGCCACTGATCGCGCAGCGCTCGGCGTTGGTTGGTATCAAGTCCGGTATCTCTGCATGCTCGCTGCGGCCTATGCGCGAGTTGGGCAGGTCGAACCGGGGCTGCGCATCATCGCCGAGGCGAAGGCCCTCGTCGCGGCCAATGACGAACACATGTGGGAGGGTGAGCTCGACCGCATCGAGGGGGAGCTCAAGCAGGTGCAAGGCGCATCGGCCACTGAGATCGAAATCTGCTTTGCGCGGGCCGTAGCGATAACCCGCACACAAGGCGCCAGGTCGCTCGAACTCCGCGCCACCCGCGACTTGGCGCGCGTCTGGCATGATCAGGGGCGGCACCGTGATGCCTGCGCGCTACTCGCACCCGCCTTCGGCTGGTTCACTGAGGGCTTCGAAACCGCCGATCTAAGAGCCACAAAGGCGTTGCTCGACGAGCTGACCTGAGGAGTATGATTGGATTTTCGCCGTGCTTGCCGGTGCAACGTCTGAAATGGCCAGGCGCGCGATTTTGCAACGGGCTTTGCAACCCGAAACCGGTCCACCTCTAGGTTTACCCGGTGCCCAGCTGTCCGAAGAATGCCGCCAAGGTGGTGATCCGGAATATGGCCGGACTTAACGGGCCCGCTCCCCCACACGTTGCTAGAAAAGTGGCGTAACTGGTTCTCCGCCTGAACGTGAGCGGAAGCTAGACGGATCGCACCCGATTGGCAACTTTCGCCGGGGCCCTCTCGACC
>JAQGOC010000105.1 GCA_028293805.1 Gammaproteobacteria bacterium | reverse complement strand
CGTCGTCGTCGTCGAGTGGGCGCAGCTCGGCCCCGGGATCCAATGGGGCGAGTCCCGCGCCAACCTGGGAGACCTCGTCGACCGGGATTTCAAGGGGACACTCGTCATAACGGGTTTCATCGCGGCGAGAAAGAACGGGGTGCAGACGACGCTCGGCCGTAATGGCAGCGACTTCTCCGCATCGATCTTCGGCGCGCTCCTGGATGCCTCCGAAATCGTCATCTGGACGGACGTGGACGGCGTGCTCTCGGCCGATCCGCGGCGCGTGCCGGATGCGACCGTCATCGACTCGCTTTCCTACAACGAGGCGATGGAGCTCGCGTACTTCGGTGCGAAGGTCATACATCCGCAGACCATGGCGCCAGCGATCGGTGGCAGCATCCCTATCTGGATCCGCAACACGTTCGCACCCGAGAAGATCGGGACGCTGATCTGCGCGAAGCCGGAGTCGAACCTGCCGGTGAAGGGCATCACCAGCATCGAGCGGGTCGCGCTCATCAACCTCGAGGGCGCCGGGATGATCGGCGTTCCGGGCACTGCGCACCGCCTGTTCGGCGCGCTTCGCGAAGAGAACATTTCCGTCATCCTCATTTCCCAGGGCAGCTCCGAGCACTCCATCTGCTGCGCGATTCCCCAGGAGCAGGCCGAGCGGGCCGCGGCGATCGTGCGTCATGCGTTCGAGCGGGAATTGAAGGAGGGCCAGATCCAGAGCGTGGATATCGACCCCGATCTCGCCATTCTCGCCACGGTAGGGGATGGCATGGCGGGTACGCCGGGCGTCGCCGGAAAGGTGTTCAACGCACTCGGCACTTCGAGCGTCAACGTACGCGCGATCGCGCAAGGCGCCTCGGAGCGCAATATTTCGGTAGTCATCGAAGGGCGTCATGCGACGCGCGCCTTGCGTGCTGTACACGCTGGCCTGTATCTGTCCCCCCATACGATCTCGATCGGTTTGATCGGACCGGGGACCGTGGGTCGGGTGATGCTCGACCAGATCGCCTCGCAGAGTGCCCGGCTGCGCGAGCAGTTCAAGCTCGATCTGCGCGTGCGCGGCCTGCTGGGCTCGAAGCGCATGTTGCTGTCGGATTCCGGAGTGAACCTGCACAGTTGGAAGGACCAGTACGAACAGTCGGCAACGGCCACCGATCTGGCTCGCTTCGTGGAGCACGTCCGCGTCGATTATCTGCCTCATACGGTGCTACTCGATTGCACCGCGAGCTCGGAAATCGCCAGCCACTATCCGGAATGGCTCGCGGCGGGCATTCACATCGTGACACCCAACAAGAAGGCGAACAGCGCGGATCTGGCGTTCTATCGTCGCTTGCGTGAGGCACGCCGCAAGGGCTCCTCGCATTACCTGTACGAGGCTACGGTCGGAGCCGGCTTGCCCGTCGTGCAGACTCTGCGCGATCTGCGCGAGACTGGAGATGACGTCACGAGCGTCGAGGGTATTTTTTCCGGCACGCTCGCGTATCTGTTCAACGTGTATGACGGTCGCGCAGCGTTCTCCGACATCGTGCGCGATGCGCGGCAGCGCGGCTACACCGAGCCGGACCCGCGCGACGATCTGTCCGGCATGGACGTTGCGCGCAAGCTCATTATCCTCGGTCGCGAAATGGGCCTGAGTCTGGAAATGGCGGATGTGAAGGTCGAGAGTCTCGTGCCTGCGGGTCTGGAGACCGGTTCGATAGAGGACTTCATGACTCGCTTGCCGCGTCATGACGCCGCGATGCGCCAGCGTTTCGACAATGCGAAAGCGCGCGGTAAGGTGTTGCGCTACGTTGGGAAAGTAACGGCCGAGGGCCAGGCGACCGTGGGACTGGCAGAGCTGGATGCGAAGCACGCGTTCGCGAACATCGCTCTGACGGACAACGTCGTGCGCTTCGCCACCGCGCGCTATTGTGACAACCCACTCATCGTGCAAGGTCCGGGCGCCGGTCCGGAAGTCACCGCGGGCGGCGTATTCGCCGACCTTCTGCGGTTGGCCGCATACCTTGGAGCGCGCCTGTGAGCCCGAATCCGCAGCCGCTATCCGCGGGACTGCAGCGAGCGACGGCCTTTGCGCCCGCGTCCGTCGGCAACGTCGCGATCGGCTTCGACATCCTGGGCTTTGCGGTCGGCGCGCTGGGAGATCGCGTCACGGTGAGCCGCCGCCTCGCGCCAGGTGTCGGGATCACTGCAATTCGCGGGGTCGCAGGCGATCTGCCCGTGGACCCGGAGCGCAACACGGCGGGGCGTGCCCTGCTGGTCATGCAGGAAGCCTTGAATCCCGGTTTCGGTTTCGAGATGGAGATCGACAAGGGGATTCCGCTCGGCTCGGGCCTCGGCGGCTCGGCCGCGTCCGCGGTCGGTGCGGTCGTCGCCGCCAACGCGCTGTTGCCGGAGCCGGTCAGCAAGCTCGAGCTGCTCAAATTTGCCATGCAGGGCGAGAAGGTTGCGAGTGGCTCGCTGCACGTCGACAACATCGCGCCATCGCTGTTCGGCGGTCTCGTGCTCACCGTCGGCATCGATCATCCCCGCGTGAAGCAGATTCCCGTCCCGCCGGGCATCAGGGCGGTGATCGTCCATCCCCACATGTTCCTGTCGACGAAGCAGGCCCGCGCCATCCTCAAGCGAACGGTCGAACTGTCGGATTTCGTGTGGCAGACGGCAAACCTCGCCGGGTTCATCTCGGGCTGCTACACGAACGATCTCGATATGATTCGCGCCTCGTTCCAGGATGTCGTCATCGAGCCGCAGCGTCAGGCGCTGATTCCCGGATTCCACGATGTGCGTCGTGCGGCGATGGAGGCGGGTGCGCTAGGGTGCTCGATCTCCGGGGCAGGCCCTGCGATGTTCGCCTGGGCGCTGGAGGGGCACGCGGCCGCGGTGCTCGAGACCATGCGACACGAATTTGGGCGACAGTCGATTGCACTCGATGAATGGATCGTCGACGCGCAGTCGGTCGGCGCACACCTGATAGACAAGTGAAGCTTCCGATGACCGCGATGGAATTTACGAGCACACGCGACTCCGCGAAAACCGCGGGCTTCGCCGCCGCGCTGCTGCAGGGCCTGGCACCTGATGGCGGGCTATATGTTCCGCGCGCATGGCCGGAGCTGGGCCCCGAGAGTTTCGGGGATGCGGGCGACCTGCCGGGGATTGCAGCACGCCTGCTGACCCCTTTCGTGGCAGGTGATCCGCTCGCTGCGTCTTTGTCCGCGATCACGAGCGAGGTGTTTACCTTCCCGGCGCCGCTGGCGCCGCTTGGAACGGACGGCCGCCTTTCCGTACTGGAGCTGTTCCACGGACCGACCGCGGCATTCAAGGATTTCGGCGCGCGTTTTCTGGCGGCGTGCCTGTCGCGATTGCGTGGGCCCGGGCAGCGGCCGCTGACCATGCTCGTGGCCACGTCGGGGGATACAGGCGGTGCGGTCGCCGCGGCTTTTCACGGCCGGCCCGGAATCGAGGTCGCCGTGCTGTTTCCCAAAGGACTGGTCTCACCGACGCAGGAGCGCCAGCTCACCTGTTGGGGCGGCAACGTACAGTCCTTCGCCGTGCGCGGCACCTTTGACGACTGCCAGCGCCTCGTGAAACAGGCATTTCTCGATCCGGAGCTGCGCGAGCAGACGGAGCTCTCCTCGGCGAACAGCATCAATCTCGGGCGTCTGCTGCCGCAGGCTGTGTACTACGCCGCGACGAGTCTCGCGATCTGGCGGCAGTCTGGAGAGAAGGCGTCATTCATCATACCGAGCGGTAACCTCGGTAATTCGGCGGCCTGTACCTGGGCGCGCAAGGTTGGTCTGCCGATAGGGGAAATCGTGCTCGCGCACAATGCGAACCGCACCGTCCCCGACTACCTCGACAGCGGTGAATGGCGACCTAGACCCAGCGTCGCCACGCTCGCCTCGGCGATGGATGTCGGTAATCCGAGCAACATGGAGCGGCTGCGCGCCATGTTTCCCGAGTTGCATGACCTGCGTACCGCGGTGAGCGCCTTTGCGGTAGAGGACAAGGACATCCGCACCCGTATCCGCGCGGGCTTCGAGCAGTTCGGACAGGTCTGGTGCCCCCACACGGCCACCGCCGCGGAAGCCTATGAGCGGCTGTCAGCCGCGCGCCACTGGTCGCCGGGCCGACGGGAAGGGCGCTGGGTGCTGGCGGCGACCGCGCACCCGGCAAAATTCCGCGAGATCGTGGAGCCGCTCATCGGCCGCCCGGTCGCGGTGCCGGAGACGCTGGCGAAACTGTTCGCGCGGCCGACGGCGTGCACGGAAATCGAAGCCGATCTCACTGCGTTGCGTGCCGCTCTCGGCCGAAGGACGTCATCTTGGAAGAGTTGAGCAATCTTCCACCTACCGCCTGGGTACTGATCGGGAGTGCCGCCGCGCTCGGTTTTGCGCTGTCCTGGCTCTGGCGTTGGTACCGGCAATACAGTGCCCGCAAAGCGCTCCGAGCGGCGGTGACTGGCGCCGGCTCGGATCATCTCGTCGACATGCTCGTGCCGGACGGCATGGGCGGCGGCTTCCATGTGGATTTTCTGTTGCTCACGTCGCGCGGCATCCTGGTCATCGACCTGCGCGACGTTCAGGGCAACATCTTCGGCGGCGATCAGATGGCCGACTGGACCGTCATGGACGGCCCGCGTCGCTTCACGTTCACGAACCCCCAGAGCTCGCTCTATGACCGGATCGCGGCGGTCAAGGCGGTTGCCGGTGAAGTGCCGGTCGAGGGCCGCATCGTCTTTACGCGCCGCGGCAAATTCCCCAAGGGTCTGCCCAAGTGGACCCTTATGGTGGACGCGCTGCGTGCCGAATTCCCTTCCGTCGATTACGACGCCCTCTCGGGCGCTGTGACTCGCTTCAGTGAACCCTGGCAGCGTCTGAAGACCACGGTGAAGCCGAGTTACATGACCCACATGCGTTGATTGCACGCGCGGCCCGGATGGCTCGCGTCCGCGCCCGACGTACGCTCAGGCGAGCGTCTTGGCGTGATCGGCCAGCACGATCGAGACGCAGGCCGTGAGCTTCGTCGCGTAGTCGATATGCAGGAATTCATTCGGTCCGTGCGCGTTCGCATGCGGGCCCAGCACTCCCGTGATGAAGAATTGCGTGCGCGGAAAGCGCTCGCCCAGCATCCCCATGAAGGGGATCGATCCGCCGCAGCCTATGTGCACGGCGTCGCGGCCGTAGATCTCGCGCGAGGCGCGCATGATCGACTCCTCCAGCCAGGGTGCGAACGCAGGCGCATTCCAGCCTCCCGTCGCGCCCTCGGACTCGAATTTCACTTGCGCGCCGTAGGGCGGATCGCGTTCAAGCGTTTCGCGAAGGGCCTTGAATGCCCGCGTGGCGTCGCACGTCGGCGGTAAGCGCAGCGAGAGTTTGAACGTGAGCTCCGGGAGCAGCACGTTGCCCGCGGAGCCCACAGGCGGCAGGCCATCCGCGCCCGTCACGGCGAGAGTGGCGCGCCACGTGCTGTTGATGATGAGTTCCACGGGATCGTTCGAGACGGGCTGCACGCCAGGTGCCCACGGCAACTTTCCGGCGACTTCCGCGCCGAGCACTTTCGCGGCAGCGGTCACCTGAGCCCTGCGATCCTTGGGCAGGGTCACCTGCAGCTCGTCGAGCAGTAGATCTCCGGTCACGGGATTCTCGATGCGTGCCAGGAGTTGCTCGACGAGCCGGAACGGCGTCGGAGCAATGCCGCTCGCCATGCCGGAATGCACTCCCTCGGTCAGCACACGCACATGCAGTCGGCCTACGAGATTTCCGCGCAACGAGGTGGTGCACCACACCTGATCGTAGTTGCCGCACTCGGCGTCGAGACAGACCACGAGGGACGGATCTCCGATGGCGTCGCCCAGGGCATCGAGGTGCGCCGGCAGATCGATGCTGCCGCTTTCCTCGCACGCTTCGATCAGCAGCACGCAGCGCGCGAGGGGCACCTTTTGCGCCTTGAGCGCCGCGATCGCGGTCAATGAGCTGAACACCGCGTAACCGTCGTCGGCAGCGCCGCGGCCGTAGAGCCTTCCCTCGCGCACCACAGGCTCCCAGGGTCCGAGGCCGGGCAGCCAGCCCGTGAATTCAGGCTGCTTGTCCAGGTGGCCGTAAAGGAGAACGGAGCCTGGTAGCTCCCCAGGGATGTCGACGAGCAGCAGGGGCGTCTTGCCCGCGAGCCGGCGCACCTCCACACGCATGCCGGCCACGGGCTGGGCCCGACACCAGTCCGCCATGAGTTGCACCGCCGCCTCCATGTGCCCATGGCTCTCCCACTTCGGATCGAACATGGGGGATTTATTGGGGATGCGGACGTACGCGATGAGCCGCTCGAGGATCGACTCATCCCAGGCTTTCCGCACCGACTCGCGCAGTCGCTCAACATCCATAGATGATCTCCATAGAGAACAGAATCAAAAACATGCAAGACAAAGCTCTAGTCATATCTAGAAGCAGGACTGGCGGCAAGAAGCTCGCGCGGCGGGTCGTCGCCGGGAAGCCCGAACAGCTTACGGGCGGCGGCCGTACTCGAGAGCGCCAGCGCCTCGATGGATTCGCCACGCGCCCGCGCCACCGCACTCGCTATGTGCGGCAGATACGCCGGCTCGTTTCGACGCGAGGCTGGCTTTGGCCGCAGGTCGCGTGGCAGGAGGTAAGGGCCGTCCGTCTCCAACAACAGCCGGTCAGCCGGAATCTCCCGCATCAACGGCAACAGATGCGCACCGCGCCGTTCGTCACAGATCCAACCCGTGATCCCGATCGCGAGCCCTAGGTCGAGGTAGGCCGCGAGCTCCGGCGCCGAGCTCGTGAAGCAGTGGGCCACCCCCGCGGTCAGATTTTTGCGGTGCTCGCGCAGGACGGCCAGGAAGTCTTCGTGCGCATCGCGCTGGTGCAGGAACACGGGTTTGCCCAGACCGGCCGCGAGCTCGAGTTGCCGATGAAAGGCGGCCCTTTGCGCCGCTCGGGGCGAGAAATCCCTGAAATAGTCCAGGCCGCATTCTCCGACCGCCACGACTTCCGATCGCCGCGCCAGCTCCGCCAACTCGCTCACCGAATCAGACGTCAGCTCCGTCGCGTGATGCGGGTGGACGCCTGCGGTAGCGAACAGCTTCCCGGGCCGGGAGCGAGCGAGCTCGATGGCCTGCCGCGAGCCGGCAATTGTTGCCCCGGTAACGACCATCTGTACGACCCCGACCGCCTCGGCGCGCGAAATGACAGCGTCGCGGTCCACGTCGTAGCTGTCATGGCCGAGGTTGATTCCGATGTCGATGAAGCGGGCCGCGCCGGGCTGGCCCACACCCGGCAGGGCGCGCCCTGGCACCATCCCG
Organism: Gammaproteobacteria bacterium; assembly: GCA_028293805.1. Taxonomy (GTDB): domain Bacteria; phylum Pseudomonadota; class Gammaproteobacteria; order Steroidobacterales; family Steroidobacteraceae; genus 13-2-20CM-66-19. Next base: position 35,039 of record JAQGOC010000105.1, on the reverse strand, counting down.
GGCGAGGCGGCGGGCCGCGAGCGTGCTGTGGTATCTTTCGTCATGCGCCAGCCGCATTCTACTGAACGCGAACACTCTTAAAATGCGTTTGGATAACAACGCGCTCCCGAGTACACGTCCGCGCGGCCAGCGCGGCCGAAAATCCAGCCGACGCCGATTCATCGCGCTGTTCGCGGCTGCCGGCATGGGCCTGATCCCTGGCGTACGCGCTGCGGATGCCGCCTGGCTCGATATCGAGAACCGCATTCAGTACGGCTATTACACCGAGGATGGCCGCTCGTTGCGCAATCTAATGGAGCCGCTGGTGTCCGGTGACCAGCGTGACCGCCTGAGGAGCTACTACACCGGCCTTCTGGCCTACCGGTTGACCTTGCTGGCCACTGCGGAACCCGCGGCGACGGGTGGCAAACCTCCAGCGGACAGCAATAAAGCCGAGGCGCGGCAGATGACGGAGCGCTGCGTGGCGAGCCTGGACCATGCGCTCGAGCTGCAGAGCGATTTCGCGGACGCCCTGGCGCTGCGGTCCGCCTGCCTCGGCCGGCTGGCGGAGCGCAATTCGTGGAAGGCGAGCCTTGCCGCATCGAGGAGCAGCGCGCAGATTCACAAGGCGTTGCAGCTCGCACCGAAGAATCCACGCGTCCTATTGCTCGATGCCGTCGCCAACTACGAGCACTCGCGGCTGTTGGGTGGCGAAGGCAGGGATAGCTGCGGCAGGCTGCAAAGAGCGGTTGCCGCATTCGAGGCGGAGCGCACGGATGTGGACCAGGTCCCTGGCTGGGGCGCAGCGGAAGCCTATGTCTGGCTGGCGCGGTGTTACCTTAGTCGCGACGATGCGCTCGCGGCGCGCGACGCGTTGGAACGGGCGCTCCTGATCGCACCCCCATTCGCGGAAGCGCGCAGGCTGCTGGCGCGCATCACTTCGGATTGAATCGAAGCATGGCAAGAGCGTGCGACGCAGGCGTCGCACGCGTTGCCCCACGAGGAGATCGCAATGAATGCCCCCCAACCGATGACGCCGCCGGCCACCCCGGACCTCGGTATCCGCGTGCTCTACATGGTTCTCTTTGCAGTCGTGTTCTGGCTTCTGTGCTGGACCCTGGCGGTTACCGCCCTCGTGCAACTCGTCATCCGCCTCCTCAACGGACGACCGAATCCGGATCTCACCCACTTCGGGGCCTCCCTGGCCCGCTATGCGGCTCAGGTCATCGAATTCCTGACATTTGTCACCGAGACGACCCCGTATCCGTTCGCTGCATGGCCGTTGGAAGGTTGAATGGACTGAGTGAGGCGCCGCAGTCAGACCCGGGCGGGACATTCCCGCGCCCCGCCGTGGTATGGTTGCGCGCCTGGAAAAAGCGGTAAGCGCCGATGCCTCCCGATTCGGACAAACGGATGTTGTTGGACCAGCTGCGGATCGATCCGACGCAGCGGGACGAGCATTCCGGCTCCCGCCGCCGCCTGTGGATCAGCGGCACGATCGTGGCCCTCCTTCTGATTGGGGCGGCCGTCGGGTTCTTCTTACTGCGCGGCCAACGATTCGAGGTTGAAGCGGCTGTTGCCGCGCCTCCCTCGGCGGCTGCCGGTCCGACGGCGATTCTACAAGCTACCGGGTATGTGACTGCGCGCCGTCAGGCAACCGTATCCGCACAGATCACCGGGACCCTCGCCGACGTGTTGATCGAGGAGGGCGAGCACGTAAAAGCCGGCCAGGTGCTGGCGACGCTCGAGAATACCGCACAGCGCGCGTCGTTGGCGCAGAGCGCGGCGCAAGTCCAGGTCGCGCAGGCCTTGCTCGTACAGTTCCAAGCGCAACTCTCGCAGGGACGCCGCGACCTCAGGCGCAATCAGGATCTGATCGACCGGCACCTCGTTTCCCAGCAGGCGCTCGAAACCGCACGTACGCAGGTGGAGACCCTCGACGCGCAGGTCGCGTCCCAACGCAAACAGGTCGAGCTCGCGCAGGCGGGCGCCCGTGGAGCACAAGTGCAACTCGATTACACGACCGTGCGAGCTCCGTTCTCGGGCGTCGTCATTGCGAAAGCCGCGCAAGCGGGCGAGATCATCTCGCCGATTTCGGCGGGCGGCGGGTTCACGCGCACCGGTGTCGGCACGATCGTCGACATGGACTCACTGGAAATCGAAGTCGACGTCAACGAGGCGTATATCAACCGCGTGCAGTCGGATCAACCGGCGCAGGCGGTCCTCGATGCCTATCCCGAGTGGACGATCCCGGCGCATGTCATTGCCATCGTGCCAACGGCGGATCGCAGCAAGGCGACCGTGAAAGTCCGCGTTGCCATCGAACAAAAGGACTCGCGTATCCTGCCCGACATGGGTGTGCGTGTGTCCTTCCTCGAGCAGACCGCGAAGAAGAGCGCAACGGAGCCCGGACCCGAAGCGTCCGCAACCACTCCAAAAAGCGTACTCGTGCCCGCAGGCGCAATCGTGGAGCGCAACGGCAAAAGCGTCGTGTTCACGATCGATGGCGATCAGGCTCGCGCCATGGCGGTGACGCCGGGCCAGACGTATGGGGATCTGCGTGCCGTGGATGGGATAGTCGATGGCACGCGAGTGATACGGGCGCCGCCGACTGAAATGGCCGAAGGCGCGCGCGTAGTGGTCAAACAGCAGTGAGGGACCCGACGTGAGCGTACTAGTCGAAATTCGCCAGCTGAGCAAAGTCTACGAGCGCGGCAAGGAGAAAATCGAAGTCCTGCATCATGTCGATCTCGACATCGAGCAGGGAGACTTCCTGGCTCTCATGGGGCCGTCCGGGTCGGGCAAGACGACGCTGTTGAATCTCATCGGCGGCCTGGATTCGCCCACCGACGGCCGCCTCACGGTGGGCGGCCAGCGGATCGATAATCTGGGCGAGAGCGCCCTGGCGAAGTGGCGCGCCTCGCATGTGGGCTTCGTCTTTCAATTCTACAATCTGCTGCCCATGCTCTCGGCGCGGAAGAACGTCGAGCTGCCGCTGCTGTTGACGCGGCTCTCGGCGGCACAGCGGAAGCGCAATGCCGCAGTCGCGCTCGATCTGGTCGGGCTTGCGGACCGTGCCGACCACAAACCCGGCGAGCTCTCCGGCGGGCAGCAGCAACGAGTTGCCATCGCACGAGCTATCGTCTCGGACCCGACCCTGCTCGTCTGCGACGAGCCCACGGGAGACCTCGATCGCCAGTCGGCTGAGGACATCCTGACACTCCTGCAGCAACTCAACCGCGATCATGGCAAGACCATCATCATGGTGACGCACGATCCGAAGGCGGCGGAATATGCACGCCATATCCTGCATCTGGACAAGGGCACGCTCGTCGAGCGGGCCGAGGCTTTGCAGGTGTGAAGTACTTTCATCTGGTCTGGTCGGCGCTGTTCCGGCGCAAAACCCGCACGATCTTCACGCTGCTATCGGTACTCGCGGCCTTCCTGTTGTTCGGCCTGCTTGATTCCGTGCGCACCGCCTTCGCCAACGCCGGCGGCAGCATCGCAGGGGTCGACCGCCTCATCACGATCTCGAAAGTCAGCTTCACGGTAGCGCTGCCGAAAAGTCTGCTCCCCCGCATCCAGGCGGTGCCGGGGGTCGCGCAAGTCTCTTACGCGAACTGGTTCGGCGGCATCTACCAGGACCCGAAGAACTTCTTCCCGAACGAGGCCGTGGCGGAGAATTTTCTCGATCTGTTCCCGGAGTGGGCGCTGTCGGACGCGGAGCGCACCGCCTTCAAGCAGACCCGCACGGGAGCGGTCGTCGGTGAAACCCTCGCGCGCAAGTTCAACTGGAAGGTCGGTGACAAGATCCCGCTGCAGGCGACCATTTTTCCGCAGAAGGACGGCTCCAACGCCTGGACCTTCGATCTCGTCGGCATCTTCCACGCGAAGGACCCCAAGCTGCAGGGACAGGAGAACGTGCTGTTCTTCAACTGGAGCTACTTCGATGAGGCCAGCCGGTTCCGCAGCGGCACGGTCGGGTGGTATCTCACGAAGCTCGCGGATCGCAACCAGGCGGACCGGGTCGCCCAGGCCATCGACAAACTGTCCGCGGACTCCGACCACGAGACCAAGACCCAGAGCGAACAGGCATTCACCGCGGCCTTCGTCAGCCAGTTCGCCGACATAGGGCTCATAGTCGGCGCGATCATGGGTGCGGTGTTCTTCACGCTGGTGCTCCTGACGGGCAACACGATGGCGCAGGCCGTGCGGGAGCGCATCCCGGAGCTGGCCGTCCTGAAGACGATCGGCTTCTCCAACAGGAGCGTTCTCGGCCTGGTGCTCAGCGAGTCCGCGCTCCTGCTGCTGCTCGGGGGCGCCATTGGACTGGCCATCGCCGGAGTAGTTGTTGGTATCGTACGAGTGAAGCTGGGCGCCACGGTGCCGCTGGCTCGCGTCAATGGGCCCATCTGGCTTCGGGGGCTGGCATTGATGCTCCTCATCGGATTCATCGTCGGTGTGCTGCCGGCGCTGCGGGGTATGCGCCTGCGGATTGTCGACGCGCTGTCGGGTCGTTAGGAATCGGCTGGGAAGGGGTGCACTGACATGGGCGGTCTACTACGAAAGTTGGGGTCCGCAACGACGCTGGCCGTTGCTGTCATCGTGCCGATCCTGCTGTTGACGGCATTGCCCTGGTGGCTGCTGCTGGCACTGATAGGAGCACTCGCCGGCTGGATGGCGGTCACCCGCACCGGCCGCCAGGCATGGTCCGTCACGCAAGTCGGCATTGCCACCATCCCACAGCGTCTGGGCTCTTCTTCCGTAGTGGTTGTCGGCATTGCGGGCGTCGTCGGAGTTCTGGTGGCCCTGCTGGCGATGGGCGCGGGATTCGAGACGACGTTGCGGGAGACCGGCACGGACGACACGGCCATCGTCATGCGCGCAGGAGCGCAGACCGAGCTCAACTCGGTCCTCGATCACGATACGGCAGCGCTCGTCTCCCAGGCGCCGCAGGTGCTCAAAAGCGCTCAGGGCCGCCCCATCGCATCCCCGGAGCTGGTGGTGGTCGCATCCCTTGCGAAGAAGAGCAACGGGCTCGACGCCAACGTCGAGATTCGTGGAATCGGCGAGCGGGCGTGGGATCTGCGTCCGAACGTGCAGATTGTGGCGGGCCGCAGGTTCGTGCCCGGTCTGCGCGAGCTCATCGCCGGCAAAGGGGCGAGCGGCCAGTTCAAGAACCTCGATGTCGGCTCGACCCTGAAGCTGAACGGCCAGGTGTGGACCATCGTGGGTGAGTTCGACTCCGGCGACTCGCACAATTCGGAGCTCTGGGGCGATACCGATGTGGTCGGATCTACTTACCGGCGTGGAAGCAGCACGACGTCGATCAACCTGCGTCTGACCGATGCTGGAGCATTCGACGCGCTGAAAGCCACGCTTGCGAGCGACCCACGGCTCAAGGTGGACGTGAGTACGACGCGGGAATACTACAACAAGCAGTCGGAGAATCTCGCGCAGATCATCAGGGTGCTGGGCACGACCGTGGCTACGATCATGGCCATCGGCGCGCTCTTCGGCGCACTCAATACGATGTATGCCGCGGTCGCGACCCGGGCAAGAGAGATAGCAACGCTGCGCGCCATTGGATTTCGCGGCCTGCCGGTCATCGTCTCGGTGCTACTCGAGACCATGCTCCTGGCGACTCTGGGTGGAGTGCTCGGCGCGGCACTGGCCTGGGCGATCTTCCACAACTACACCGCCTCGACCCTCGGCGCGAACTTCAGTCAGGTGGTCTTCGCGTTCGATGTGTCGCCCGCGCTGCTGTGGAGCGGACTCAAGTGGGCGTTGGCCATAGGCTTCGTCGGCGGATTATTTCCGGCGGTTCGCGCTGCGCGCCTGCCGGTGACCGCAGGCCTGCGCGAGCTGTAACGTTTAAAGCGCTTGGCCTGAAGCAACCGCTACCTGTGTAGTCCTCGAAGCGCCTCGCAGAGCGCGAGAACATCTTCCTCGCGCTGGTCCCATGAGACGACGAACCGGGCCTTGCCGCTGCTGACGGCACCCCAGTCGTAGAATTCAAAGCCCGCCTGGCGCAGCGCTCGTTTACGCTCCGGGCCGAGCGCGAGGAACAGCTCGTTCGCTTCGACCGGGTGCAGCAGCAGCCGTCCGGCCGCGTGCGCGATCTTTTGCGCGAATGAATTCGTACGCTCCGCGTTGCGCCGCCAGAGATTCGATTCGACATAGGACAGCAGTTGCGCCGACACGTACCGCGATTTCGACAGCAGGTGCCCGGACTGCTTGCGGCGAAGCTCGAAATCCCGCACCAGGGCAGGGTCGAAGAACACGACCGCCTCGGCGGCGAGCGCGCCGTTCTTGGTCGCGCCGAATGACAGCACGTCCACACCCGCGCGCCAGGTGACGTCGCCGGGATGACATCCCAGAAATGTAACCGCATTGGCGAACCGCGCGCCGTCCATTTGCACCTTCAGTCCGTGTTCGTGCGCCAGCTGGCACAGTGCACCGAGCTCATCAGGGCGATACACGGTGCCAAGCTCGGTGGCCTGAGACAGTGCCAGCACTGTCGGCTGCAGCGTATGCACCGAAGCCGGATGTGCCTCCAAAGCGGCGGCCAGGGCGGCGTGCGTGACCTTGCCGTGCTCGCTCGGGAGCAGGCACAGCTGTGCCCCACCGGACAAAAATCCTGGTGCTCCGCATTCATCATTCGCGATGTGCGCTTCGACGTCGGCGAATATGAGGCCGTAGGAAGGGCTCAGGGTCGCGAGGCTGAGCGCGTTGGCGGCCGTGCCCGTGGCCACCGCGAAGGCGCGCACCTCGGTGCCGAAATAGGCGCCGAAGCACTCATCGAGACGTTTGGTCCAGGGATCGTTGCCGTAAGCGGTCACGAGGCCGTGATTCGCTGCCTGGATGGCGGCCAGAATCTCCGGGGATGCTGCGCCCGTGTTGTCACTGAAGAAACGCAAACTAAGGACTCCTCAATCGATGCGCCAGCGGAACGACCAGGCGCCGAAGGCCAGAAAGACGAGAGTGGTCGCCGCGAGATACAGGAGGTTCGGCGCGATCTGCGCGATGCCTGCGCCATCCAGCATCACCGCGCGCGCGGCTTCGAGAAGTTGTGTGAGGGGGAAGATGTGCGCCACCCACTGCACCCAACGCGGCGAGCCCTCGAGGGAGAACCAGATTCCGGAGAGGAGCATCATCGGCCACGTCAGCAGGTTGAGCAATCCGCCGACGAGCTCCTCGCTGGAGACCCGGGCCGCGATCGTGAGGCCCAAGGCGATCATTGACAGCGCGCCCAGCATGGCGAGCACGGCTAGCAATGCGACACTGCCGACCGAGTGAAAGCCGATGACGGCGCCGATGCCGGCATAGAGAACGCCCGTGACGAACACGATGAGGCACAGTCGCGACAGCACCTGCGCGGTGAGAAACTCGAAAGCCGTGAGCGGGGTCGCGTGCAGCCGCTTCAGGAACCCCGTCTTGCGATAGCGCAACACGACATAACCGACCCCGAACAGACAGCTGAACATCATGTTCATGCCCAGAATGCCCGGAAACAGCCAGTCCACGTAACGCACCGCAGCTCCCGTCACCGGCTGCCTGCGGGCGCCGGGGTCGGCGGCGAGCAGCAGCTTCTCGATGATATAGCCCTTGGCCGAATCGGTGTTGACCCAGTAACGGGCGCTGCCGCGCAGGTCGACGAGGAGGTCGATCTGCTGGTGAGTGACTTTGCGCAGGCCTTCGCTCTCGTTCCCGATCGGCACGAAGGCCACGTAGCGCTCCTGCAAGAAAGGATTCGCCTGGCGGTCGATTTGCGGCGCCAGCACGCCGACCTTGAAGAGGGGCCGCTCGGGTCCGCCGAACACGAAGCTCATGCCGACGACCACCATGATCGGCAGCAGCAGTGTGAAAATCAGCGTCGCGCGGTCCCGCAGGAACTCGAGGTTGCGCGCATGCCAGATCGCGAACAGGCGCTGCATCATGTCCGCAGTTCTTTGCCGGTGAGCTCGAGGAACAGGTCTTCGAGATTCGGGGGACGGATGCGCAGGTTCCGCAAGGGTACGTGCGCGTCGATCAGGATACGCAAGGTGGTGTCGAGGTCCGGGGTGGTAATCTCGACGCGGTCGCTCGAGTCGATGACCTTCAGGGCCAGGTGCCGCGCGGTTTCAGGAAAATCCTGGCGCGGCAGCTCCAGCAGCACTTCCTCGAAATGCTCCTGCAGGAGCTGCCGAGGTCCGCCCTGGGCGATGATCCGGCCGCGGTCCATGATGGCGATCTCATCGCACAGCAGCTCGGCCTCGTCCATGTAATGCGTCGTCAGGATGATGGTCTTCCTGCGTGCCTTGATCGATTGGATGAGCTCCCAGAAGTTGCGGCGCGCCTGCGGATCGAGTCCCGTGGTGGGCTCGTCCAGGAATAGAACGGCAGGATCGTTCACGAGCGCGATCGCGAGCAGCAGCCGTTGCTGCTGGCCGCCGGAGAGCTTGCGGTTGTCACGCGTGGCCAGCTTTTCGAGAGCGCAGATCCGGATGACCTCCTCGACATCGAGCCCACGATCGTACAGGCCGCGGAACAGGGCGAGGCTCTGCCGGACCGTGAGGAAGTCCTGCAGTGCCGTCTTCTGGAACAGAATGCCGGCTTCCTCGCGAAAGCGCGGACCCAGGAGCTCGCCGCGATAGCGGATCTCGCCCGAGCTCGGCGTGAGAATGCCTTCCATGATCTCGATGGTCGTCGTCTTCCCCGCACCGTTCGGGCCCAGCAGGCCAAAGCAGATGCCCTCGGGCACGCTGAACGAAACCCCATCCACCGCGGTGATGGAAGGGTATTGTTTAACGAGATTGCGGACTTCGAGAATGGGCTCACGCACGGGCGGTCGGTCGGTCCAAAGTGACTGGCGCGCGATCCTAGCGGATCGGCACGGCGGCGTCTGCTCAGAGGCTGCCTGGCTGCGATGCTCCCGCGCCGCAGGGGTTTCTGCGGCTGCTATCATGAGGCGTGAGCTACGCGATATGGTAACGCCACAGTTGCCGTTGTGGTCCGACAGGGACGCCGCCGAGGGCTGGGTCGTTCGAGAAAGCACTCGCGCCCGCCGCCTTACCGTGCGGGTGTTCCACACCGGCCGCGTGGAAGTCGTAGTGCCGGCGAGGACCTCCGCGCGCGCGGTCGAGCATTTTCTGGAGCGTCACCGCGATTGGATCGAGCGGAAACGGGACGAGGCGCGGCAGAAGGCAGTCCCGGCCGCGCCATTCCCGCCGCCGCAGATCGACTTCGCGGCGTGTGAGGAAAGCTGGCGTGTGTACCTGGCTGGCGGGCAGGGCCGCGTGAACGTGAGCGCCCTCGGTCCCGGTCTGCTGGCTCTCGGCGGAGACGCCCGTAACAGGCACGCCGTGCGTCAGTTACTGCGCCGGTGGCTGACGGAGCGGGCGCGGGATGTCCTCGCACCCGCGCTGGATCAATGCGCCCGCGAGTTCGGTTTCGGCTACCAGCGTATTCTCATTCGGCGACAGCGCACGCGCTGGGGCAGTTGCTCGACCCGCGGAACCATCAGCCTCAACTGCTGCCTGCTGTTTCAGCGCCCGCCCGTCGTACGCTACCTGCTGATCCACGAGCTGGTGCACACCCTGCACATGAATCATTCTCGCCGTTTCTGGCAGCGAGTGGCGCGGCACTGCCCCGAATACGAGAGCCTCGATCGGGAACTGCTGGACGGCTGGCGGCGTGTACCATCATGGGTGTTTGGCGATGAGTAGGCCGTTATGACAGAGCGCATCGATCTCTCGGACGAACCCATCCATTGGGAGCTCGGCTCCTCGCTTTCCTACGGCGAGTACCTGCAGCTGGACAAGGTGCTCGGCGCGCAGAAACCGCTTTCCTATGAGCACGACGAGACGATGTTCATCATCGTTCATCAGACCTCCGAGCTGTGGATGCGCCTGATGCTGCACGAGCTGTCCGCGGCGCTCGCCTGCATCCGTCGTGACGACCTGGACCCCTCCTTCAAGATGTTCGGGCGCGTAGCGCGCGTCCAGACGCAGCTCATTTCGACGTGGGACGTCCTTTCCACGATGACTCCGTTCGAGTACTCCGCGTTTCGCAACGCGCTCGGGCGCTCCTCGGGGTTTCAGTCCTTCCAGTACCGGATGTTGGAATTCCTCCTCGGCAACAAGCACCCGGACATGCTCGCGGTACACAAGCGCGATCCGCAGGCGTACGAAGCCCTGAAGCGTGCGCTCGAGGCGCCCTCGTTGTACGACGAGGTGCTCCGGCTGCTGAGCCGCCGAGGTTACGGCATCCCGGAGGACTACCTGTCGCGCGATTTCCGTGAGCCTTACCGTCCGAGCAAGCAGGTCGCGGGCGCCTGGCTCGGCGTGTATCACAACGCGGAAAAAGACTGGGATCTGTACGAGCTTGCCGAGCGGCTCGTGGACCTCGATCACAACTTCCAGCTCTGGCGCTGCCACCACCTGAAGACGGTGGAGCGCATCATCGGCTACAAGCCGGGCACGGGCGGCACCGGCGGGGTGTCCTATCTGGCCAAGGCGCTGGAGCTCAAGTTCTTTCCGGAACTGTGGCAGATCCGGAGCTCGATGTAGCTTTCGCCCTGGCCCGCACCCAGCGGTAGCCCAACAGCACCGCGACAATCCCGACGTAGATCAGCGGCTCGCGCACATCGCGTTTCACCTGCCAATAGAAGTGCCATACGCCCAGCGCCGCAATGACGTAGATCAGCCGGTGCAGTTTCTGCCAGCGGCGCCCGAGCCGGCGCATCATTCGGTTGGTCGAAGTCACCGCGAGCGGGATCAACAGCAGCAGCCCCGCGAAACCGATGGTGATGTACGGACGCTTCGCGATGTCGGCGAACAGAGTGCCGAAATTGAGCTCCAGGTCGAGGACGAGATACACCGTGAAGTGCAGCACCACATAGAAGAATGCAAACAGTCCCAACATCCGCCGCAGCCGCAGCAGGTGCGGGAGGCCGGCAAGATTCCTCACCGGCGTGACCAGTAGCGTCAGCAGCAGGAAGTTCAGGGCCGTCTTGCCGAACTCGTGTTCGAGTTTTTTGACCGGATCGGCGCCGAGGCCGGCCCCGAACCAGCCGAAGGCGCCGCACAGCAGCCACGCGAGCGGCGCGAGACTGGCGAGAAATACCAGCGGTTTGTAGAGGCGGCGGTAGCGCTGCTCGACGTTCAATGCTCCTCACCCTCGACGGCTAGCTTCAGGCGGGCGAGAGCCTCGTCCCACTGCCTGGAAATGCGATCGAGGCAGCGGCGAGCTTCCTCCAGTTGGCGTGGCTCGACCTCCCACAGGCGCTCGCGTCCGACGCGCAAGTCACGGACGATGCCCGCATCGGCGAGGACGTTCAGGTGCTTGGTGATCGCCTGACGTGTGACGTCAGCGCCGGCAGTGAGTCGGGCAATGGACAGTGGCCCGCCCGCGCACAGGCGGGCCACCAGATCGAGCACGCCGGAGCCGAAATGCAACCGTATGGTTGCTGTCAGTAATAGCGCCGTAGATCCATTCCCTTGTACAAGCCGGCGACCTGCTCCGCGTAGCCATTGAACGGCAGGGTGGGTCGTCGGGCTGCCAGGAATGCCGCGCCGATATGGCGCTCCGTCGCCTGGCTCCAGCGAGGATGGTCCACCTGCGGATTGACGTTGGCGTAGAAGCCGTACTCCTGGGGCGCGGAGAGGTTCCACGTGGTGTTAGGCTGCTTTTCCGTGAAATTGATTTTCACGATCGCCTTGATGGATTTGAAGCCGTACTTCCACGGCACGATCAGGCGCAGGGGCGCGCCGTCCTGATTCGGGAGCGTCTGGCCGTAGAGGCCGACCACCATGAGTGCGAGAGGATGCATGGCTTCGTCCATGCGCAGCCCCTCCACATAAGGCCAGGCGAGCACGCGTTCGCGCTGTCCCGGCATGCGGTGCGGATCGTAGAGAGTGGTGAACTCGACGTACTTCGCTTTCGCGGTGGGCTTGAAGCGCTCAATGAGAGCGCTCAGTGGGAAACCCACCCACGGAATCACCATCGACCAGGCCTCCACACAACGGAACCGGTAGATGCGCTCCTCGAGAGGGTGGGGCTTGAGGATGTCCTCGAGCGTGAACGTTCCCTTGACGCCGGCTTCGCCGCCGACGGCCACGCTCCACGGCGTTGGCCGGAAGGAGCCCGAGTTGGCCTTTGGATCCTCCTTATCCGTGCCGAACTCGTAGTAGTTGTTGTAACCCGTGATTTCTTCGTACTTGTTGGGAGCCTCGCTGACGCTGTACTGCGCGTTGCGCGTGTACTGCAGCTTTGCCCCCGACGGCGCAGTTTCGGCTGCCGGCAGCAGCGAGCTTGCGCCAGCGGCCAGTGCGCCGGCTAGGAGGGTCCGGCGGTTGAAGAATACCTCGGGCGGCGTGATCTCGGACGGGGCAATGCGGGGAGTGCGAAAGGTCATAGTGAACCTCCTCTACCCTTAAGACCGGCACAGGGGCAAAAAGATTGCATCAATGCCAATCGACACAGGTAATTCCATTGCGCGCGGCGGCGCGGCGCGCACTGCGTGACCCATTTACCAGAATCCCCCGCTCCGCGAGGCGCAGATGGGGGAGGTCGCTCGCTGCGTTTCCGTACGCTACCGCAGCGAGGTCGTGGTGCCGCTCGCGTAGGGCAGTGAAGCAACGCACCTTCTCCGCTCCCCTTCGATTGGGCGTGGTGAGCTCACCGTTGAGGTGCTCTCCATCCCAGCGCACTCCGGTGCAGATCACTTCGGCAAATCCGAGCTCGCGGCCGATAGCAGGGACGTATAGGTCGGTGCTGGCGCTCATGAGCACGAGATGGTCGCCCCGGGCGCGATGCCTCGCGATTTGCTCGAGAGCCGCGGCAAACAGACCCCTCCCGCGCAACCGAGGTACGAAGGAGGCCGTCCAAGCCTCGATGTCGGATCGTGTACTGCCCCCGAGCGTGGCTTGAATGAAAGCCGCTTTCAGCTGCCCCTCGTCCGCGAGCCGCACGAGATATCTCATGAGCGTGGGCAGGACGCGCACCAGCCTGAGCAACCGCCATACCGAGGTCGGCCAAGGTCGTTGCAAGAGGAAGCCCAACACGTACGGCCCCAGCGTGTCGCTGCGCGTAATCGTCCCATCGAGATCGAATACTGCGAGCTCGGGGGCGGGAGTTGACGTCGTGGGCATCGCTACACGGGTCGAGGCAGCGGAGCCGCGCCCGCGCTGCGAACCTTTGAGGTCCTCGGCTCGAGCCTGGACCCCGGATCTGTCAGCGCGAGCGCCGGGCTCGAGCTGGCGGACGGCCTCATGCCGCCCACCCTCTCAAACCCGGGTCCCGGATTCCTCAGGCAGCGCGTCCCGGCGCCGCCAACTGCCGAAGCACGTACTGGAGGATGCCGCCGTGGCGGAAGTACTCGCGCTCCTTCGGAGTGTCGATGCGCACGCGAGCGGTAAACTGAACCGGATTGCCGCTCGCCGGCGTTGCCGTCACGTTGACCTCCTTCGCGTGTCCGCTGCCGAGTCCGTTGATCGCGAACACTTCTTGTCCGGTCAGACCGAGCGACTGCGCGTTCTGGCCCGGCAGGAACTGCAGCGGTACGACACCCATGCCGATGAGATTGGAGCGATGAATGCGCTCGTAGCTTTCCGCGATCACGGCCTTGACCCCGAGCAGCATCGTGCCTTTCGCGGCCCAGTCGCGGGAGGAGCCGGTGCCGTATTCGCGACCCGCGAGGATGACGAGCGGTGTGCCTTCTGTCTTGTAACGCATCGCGGCGTCATAGATTGAAGTCTGCTCGCCACTGGGAAGGTGAACGGTCACGCCGCCTTCGACGCCCGGAACCAGGAGATTACGCAGCCGGATGTTGGCGAACGTGCCGCGGATCATTACTTCGTGGTTGCCGCGGCGCGCGCCGTACGAGTTGAAATCGAGCGCCTGCACGCCCTGCTCCATGAGATAGCGTGCGGCGGGGCTCGTCTTCGAGATGTTGCCCGCGGGCGAGATGTGATCCGTCGTGACGGAGTCGCCGACAACTGCGAGCGCGCGCGCGCCGCTGATGTCGCCGAGCGGGGCCGGCGTCATCGTCATGCCTTCGAAGTAGGGCGGGTTGCGTACGTAGGTGGATTTCGGGTCCCACGTGTAGCGCTTTCCGGCCGGCACCTTGATGCCCGCCCAGTTCGCGTCACCCGAGAAGACACTGGCGTAACTGTCGCGGAACATCTGCGAATCGATGGAGCGCAACAGGGTTTCCTGTACTTCCTGGTCGCTCGGCCAGATATCGGCGAGATAGACGGGCTTGCCGTCCTTGCCGGTGCCGAGCGGCTCGGTCGTGATGTCGATATCGAGCGTGCCCGCGAGCGCATAGGCGACGACGAGCGGCGGCGATGCCAGAAAGTTCATGCGGACTTCCGGGTGCACGCGGCCCTCGAAGTTACGATTCCCCGAAAGCACGGAGCAGGCGATGAGATCGGCCGCCTTCACGCCGGCGGAGATCTCGGCTTTCAAGGGCCCGGAGTTGCCGATGCAAGTCGTACAGCCGTAGCCGACGACATCGAATCCGACAGCGGCCAGATCGTCGAGCACTCCGGCCTTCCTGAAGTAGTCGGTCACCACTCGCGAGCCGGGAGCAAGGCTGGTTTTTACCCAGGGCTGTGCCTTGAGGCCGCGTGCGTGGGCCTTGCGGGCGAGCAGCCCGGCGCCGAGCATGACGGAGGGGTTCGAGGTGTTGGTGCAGCTCGTGATCGCGGCGATCAGAACCGCGCCGTCCTTGAGCTCGAAATTCTGGCCGTCCAGCGATACCGGTGTAGTTCCTTTGGCAGCGGGGGTCTTGGTGGCGCGCTCTTCCGCGGCTTTCTTTGCATTGACCTCATAGACGGTCTTCGCGGTCTTCAGCGGGACCCGATCCTGCGGGCGACGCGGCCCGGCGAGGCTGGGCTCCACTATACCCAGGTCCAGCTCGAGCACGTCCGTATACTCAGCGGCCTTTTGCCCCTGGTTGCGCCACATGCCGTGGTGCTGGGCGTACGCGGACACGAGTTCGATGCGCTCGCGCGAGCGCCCCGATAGTTCGAGATAACGGATCGTTTCCTCGTCGATCGGAAAGATGCCGCAGGTGCTGCCGTACTCCGGAGCCATGTTGGCGATCGTCGCGCGATCGGCCAGCGGCAGATTCGCGAGCCCGTCGCCGAAGAACTCGACGAATTTATCGACGACTCCTTTCTTGCGGAGCATCTCCGTCACGGTGAGCACGAGGTCCGTTGCCGTCGCGCCCGCTGGAAGCCGTCCCTTGAGGCGGAATCCGATGACCTGCGGGATGAGCATCGTGACGGGTTGGCCGAGCATCGCAGCCTCGGCTTCGATGCCGCCGACGCCCCAACCGAGCACGCCGAGGCCATTGATCATCGTCGTGTGTGAGTCCGTGCCGACGAGAGTGTCCGGGTATGCGCGCCGCGCTCCGTTCGTCTCGGCGTCGAAGATCACTCGACCCAGGTACTCCAGGTTGACCTGGTGCACGATGCCAGTGTTGGGCGGCACTACCTGGAAATTGCGGAAGGCTGTCTGGCCCCAGCGGAGGAATGAATAACGCTCCCCGTTGCGACCGAATTCGATTGCTGTGTTCGCGGCGAGAGCACCGGGGGTGCCGTACTCGTCTACCTGCACGGAGTGATCGATCACCAGCTCCACGGGTGCGAGCGGATTCACGCGCTCAGGGTCGCCGCCGAGTCGCACGATTGCATCCCGCATCGCCGTGAGGTCAACGACACAGGGCACGCCGGTAAAATCCTGGAGAATGACGCGAGAGGGCGTAAAGGCGATTTCATAAGACGGCGTGGCTGCGGGGTCCCATGCAAGTAACGCGTCGATGTCGGCGCGGGTCACATTGACGCCATCTTCGAAGCGCAGAAGATTCTCGAGGAGGATCTTCAGGGAGTACGGTAGGCGCGCCACCTTTTCGGGGGGGAGAGCGGCCATGCTCCAGATTTCGTACGAGCGACTGCCTACGTTGAGCGTCGAACGCGCCTTGAAGCTGTTCGTCATGAATCCTCCGCAGTGAAAAGCGCGCGAATTATATCGATGTCTCCGGGCCCGTGCGGGCAGGACTTACGCGGTTTGGTAAAAGCTGTGAAGCCCGGCGCGGGAACGGTCCCGGATCGGCGTGTATCCAATGGCGCGTGCCGCCTTGGAATGGCGTGCCGCGGCGCTTCGACGGTGTTTTCATTGGCGCGCGGGTGCGCCGCTGAAAACGCATCAGGCTTATGCGGCCGCCTGCTGTGCGGAGGCGGGGATAACCGTTTCGATGACCGCGCCACCGAGGCAGCGATCTCCATCGTAAAGGACCGCGTATTGGCCGGGTGTGACTGCGCGCTGCGGCTGGTCAAATACAATATGCGCCGTGCCGTCGGGTCGCGGCTCGACTACGGCTGCCTGGTCCGCCTGCCGGTAACGTACTTTTGCCGTGCATCGAAATGGCGCGTCCCGGGGCAGGGTCAGCCAATGCAGGGGGCCTGTCGTGATCGCGGAGCTTGCGAGAAGAGGGTGGTCGTGTCCTTGCACCACGACGAGCACGTTGCGCGCGCCATCCTTTGCCGCCACGTACCACGGTTCCTCCGAGTGGCCTCGCCGGCCACCGATCTGCAAGCCCCCACGCTGGCCGAGAGTGTAGAAAGCCAGCCCCTGGTGAGTGCCGAGGCGCTCGCCTTGCGGTGATTCGATGGGGCCTGGCGTCTTCTCCAGAAACTGCCCGAGAAACTCCCGGAACGGTCGCTCGCCGATGAAACAGATGCCGGTGCTGTCAGGCTTGTCGAACACCGGCAACCCGGCGCGGCGCGCGCGTTCGCGGACCGCGCCCTTCTCGAGCTCCCCGAGCGGCATTATCGTTTGAGCGAGGTGCTCGAGAGCGACCGCATGCAGGAAATAGCTTTGGTCCTTGGCGCCATCCCGTGCCTTGCGCAGCTCGACACCGCTGGAGCCCGGTACTAGCCTTGCGTAGTGTCCGGTGGCAAAACGCGCCGCGCACAAGCGCCGCACATAGCTCAAAGCGACGCCGAATTTGATCTCACGGTTACAGAGCACGTCGGGGTTAGGAGTGCGTCCCGCGCGCTGCTCGCTTAGGAAGTAGTCGAACACGCGCTCGCGATACTGCGCGGCGAAGCTGACCCGATGCAGGGGGATGGCCAGCTCCCGAGCCACCGCACGGGCATCCTGAAAGTCCTGGGCGGCCGTGCAATAGGCGTCGTCGTCCTCTTCCCAATTGCTCATGAAGAGACCATGGACGTCCCAGCCCTGCTCCTTGAGCAGCAGGGCGGCTACGGCGGAATCCTCGCCGCCGGTCAGGCCGACGACGACCCGGTCTCGTGACTCGATAGGCATGCGTGAATTCTACGCCGAGGAGGTACAGGGGCGCTTCCGTCTGAGAAGCGGCGGGCCCTGGGGGGTTCTTAGACGCTGACCGCCTCGACGGTGGGCGCAGAGTGCAGGTCGAGCCTCGCCACCGGATCCAGGGGTCGGCGCTTGCCGTGCAAATAGTCTTCCACACAGCGCAGAACCAGAGGACTGCGGAGGCGTGGCTCACGCTTCATCAGGTCAGTGCGGGAGAGCCAATGCGTACCGACAATTCCCCGGTCGAGCGGCTGCGCGGCGTCGTGGTCCGTAACGGTTCCGGTGAATGCGAAGCGCATGGTGGATCGTCCGGAAGCGGGATTGACCCACAGGTAGACGCCAATCAGCGCCTTCGGCTCGAATCCCCAGGCCGTCTCCTCGCGAACCTCGCGAACGATCGCCGCCAGCAGCGTCTCGCCGTGCTCCACGTGGCCCGCCGGCTGGTTGAATACGAGGCGGCGGTTGATGCGCTCCTCTACGACCAGAAAGCGACCGTCGGTTTCCGTAACGGCAGCGACTGTGATGTCGGGCGTGCGGGACATGTCGGGAATTATAGACCGGGACTCGAGCACGGCGGCCATCTGTTCAGCCCCGCCGCGCTACGCGCAGGCCATGCTCGGCCGCGCTCGCGTTCCAGATGTTATCGAATTCCTGCAGGTACAGCCGGGCGGCGGGCGGATTGTTGGCATCCGCGATACCGTCCCAGGTGTCCGCACGCATGCGGTAGGCGATTGCCCGGTCGTCAGCGATCAGGTACGCCGAGGCCCGCTGGGGTGCTTGTGCCGTGACGTAGCGGATATCGATGCAGCTCGACAGCCGCCGGCCCATCGCCACGAAGCGATTGCTGTCGCGCATGACGCGTGTGGGCTCCGCCAGGAGCACACGCACTTTGGAGAAGCTGCGGGTGAGCACGAAATGCTTGATGACCTCCAGAAAGGCGGTCTGATCGTACAGATCGGGTTCGAGGTCCGGGGTGTAGATGGAGATCAGCCGTTGGGCGGTAGCGGCGATCGCGTTCACCGCGGAGCGAACCTCCGCCAGAGAGGTGAGAACGCTCAGGGTTTCCGGACCCTGACGGCTCGTGGAATCGGTGCCCGTTCCGGTCACGGATTCAGACGCATAGCGCGCGTTTGCGAGCTGTGCGAGTGCAGTGTTTACTTCTTGTTCCCCGGATATAGACACGAGCGGCGCCTGCCGTCATCGCCTGCATTTCAGGCAGGCCGCGCGATCTTAGAGAGGCACTCCCGGCGCGGTTGCCGAATTGGTCACGTTTTGACGGCTGAGACCGTACCCCTCAGCGCAAAATCGCGGGCTGGTTCGCACTTTCCGCGCCGCTGTCGTGTGCTGGCGACGCTCATCGATGGTGCAGCCCAAGGTGGCTGCCGGGGTGCAAGGCTGCCGGACTGCGCGGCTGCCGGGCGAAAGGGCCGCGCCTGCGCAGGCGGGCGATCTTCAGATCTTGCGCGCAAGCTCCGCGGCCAGCCCCGTATAGGCCCGGGGTCCGAGCGCCTTGAGCCGCTCTTTCTCCGGCGCTGCGAGGGGCAGGGTCTCGATGAAATCGGCCAGCGCCCGTGCGTCTATGGCGCGGCCCCGCGTGAACTCCTTCAGCCGCTCGTAGCCTTCGGGGACGCCCGCCGCGCGCAATACCGTCTGAACCGCTTCGCCCAACACTTCCCACGCGCCGTCGATGTCCGCGGCAATGCGCGCCGGATCCGCGGCGACTTTGTCCAGACCTCTCCCCAATGCGCGCCACGCGATGAGGGTATGACCGAGCGCCACGCCCACATTGCGCAACACCGTTGAATCGGTCAGATCGCGTTGCCAGCGGGACACCGGCAGCTTTTCGGCGAAGTGGCGCAGCAGGGCGTTGGCGATGCCGAGATTTCCTTCGGCATTCTCGAAGTCGATGGGGTTCACCTTGTGAGGCATCGTCGAGGAGCCGACTTCGGTCGCTACCGCGCGCTGTCTGAGATATCCCAGCGAGATATAACCCCAACAGTCGCGACACAGATCGATGAGGATCACGTTGGCCGCCGCGAGAGCATCGCAGTACTCCGCGATCCAATCGTGCGGCTCGATCTGCGTGGTGTACGGATTGAACTCGAGCCCGAGCGATTCCACGAACGTGCGGCTCGTCGCGGGCCAGTCCACGGCCGGAAGCGCCGCGACGTGCGCGTTGAAGTTGCCGACCGCGCCGTTCCATTTTCCGAGAATGGCGACGCTTTCCCAGCGCCGCTGCGCCCGCCGCAGGCGCGCCGTGAAGTTGGCGATTTCCTTGCCGAGAGTGGTCGGAGTCGCCGGCTGTCCATGCGTACGCGCGAGCATTGCGGTATCCGCGTAACGATGCGCGAGCGCCGTCAACTCATTCACCCGCGCTGCGAATGTTTCCAGAAGCTTGGCGCGCGCCGCCTTCAGGATCCGCGCGTAGCTGAGATTGTTGATATCCTCCGAGGTGCAGCCGAAGTGCACCAGCTCGAGCACCGCTTCCCCGGCCCCCGCCGCGGCGAGCTGTTCGCGGACATAATATTCAACAGCCTTGACGTCGTGGTTGGTCCGGGCTTCGATTGCCTTGACGGCTGCGGCGGCATCGGCGTCAGGCTCGGCCGCAAGCTGCCGCGCGCGTGCCAGCACTGCGGGACCGAGAGCGGCACCGGGAAGTGCGGGAACTGCCGCGGACAGATGTAGCAGCCATTGTGCCTCGATCCGAATTCGCTCCCGAATGAGTCCGGCTTCGGAGAGCAGGCCGCGCAGGGGTTCGGTAGCCGCACGGTAGCGTCCATCCACCGGCGAAAGTGCGTCGACCGAAGACAAAGCGTCGCGGGTGCTCGCTGACATGCGTTACGGGGTGCCTCGAAGTGCTAGGATTTACATCATCCAGGTCTCGCATGATAACGCATACGGCCGTTGCGCCGGGCGTGAAACGGCCAGGCCTTGGAAATTCGAGCAGTGGCAACCAGCAGTAGCGGTGGCGGAGTGCATTCATGACGACTTCTTTCCGAATCGAGCGCGACAGCATGGGCGAGCTGCAGGTGCCCGCGGATGCGCTCTGGGGCGCGCAGACGCAACGCGCCGTGCAGAATTTTCCCATCAGCGGCCTCACGATGCCGCGCGCTTTCATCGGAGCGCTCGGCCTGGTGAAGCAGGCGGCCGCGCGCGCCAACACCGCGCTCGAGCTTCTCGACGAGGACATCGCCCGCGCCATCGATGCCGCCGCGGCCGACGTCGAGACGGGCCAGTACGATTCGCAATTCCCGATCGACGTCTTTCAGACGGGCTCCGGCACTAGCACGAACATGAATGCCAACGAGGTCATCGCCTCGCTCGCCACTCGACGACTCGGCCGTGCCGTGCATCCGAACGATCACGTCAACATGGGACAGAGCAGCAACGATGTCATCCCGACCACCATCCATGTGAGCGCGGCATTGGCGGTGCGCCGTGAGCTGGTGCCGGCGCTCGAGCATCTGAGGGACGCGTTGCGCGTCAAGGAGCGCGAGGTCGGATCCATAGTCAAGACCGGGCGCACCCATCTCATGGATGCGATGCCCGTAACATTGGGACAGGAGCTGTCCGGCTGGCGCACGCAGATCGAGAGCGGCCTGGAACGGCTGGCCTGCGTCGAGCCGCGCTTGCTGGCGCTCGCCCAGGGTGGCACGGCGGTCGGGACCGGTATCAATGCGCATGAGAAGTTCGGCGCCCGGTTTTGCGAGGCGCTCGCGGGCCTGACCGGAGTCCCTTTCAAGCCCGGCCGCAATTACTTCGAGGGCCTGTCCTCGCAGGATACGGCCGTGGAGCTGTCGGGCCAACTCAAGGTGATCGCGGTGAGTCTCATGAAGATCGCCAACGATCTGCGCTGGATGAACAGCGGCCCGCTGGCCGGATTGGGCGAGATCGCGCTGCCGGCCCTGCAACCCGGCAGCAGCATCATGCCCGGCAAGGTGAACCCGGTGATTCCGGAAGCCACGGCCATGGTCGCCGCGCAGGTGATCGGCAACGATGCGACGATCACGGTCGCCGGGCAGTCCGGCAACTTCCAGCTGAATGTCATGCTGCCGGTGATCGCATACAACCTGCTGGAGAGCATTCGGCTGCTGGCGAATGTCTCCCGGGCTCTGGCGGACAGTGCCATCGCGGGCTTCAAGGTCAATGAGCCCCGGCTGGCGGAAGCGCTCGATCGCAATCCCATCCTGGTGACGGCCCTGAACCCCGTGATCGGCTATGAGAAGGGCGCGGCCATCGCGAAGAAGGCGTACGCGGAAGGGCGGCCCATCCGTGAAGTGGCCGAGAAAATGACGGATCTGCCGCGGGAGCAACTGGCGAAGCTGCTGGACCCGGCGGAGCTCGCGCGCGGCGGCATCAAGGGTGGCACGAGTGGCGGCGGCTAGGGCGGACTTGGAAACGGCTGTCACTCGTGTACGCCGATGGCGGCCTCCTCTCGGGGCGGCGCCCCCGAGTCGGACAGGTTCCTAGGCGGCACGATGCGCAACGCCGGCGCCGGTTCCGACGACAGGCAAGGAGGCCCACTCTCCGTCGATTGGCGTGCGCGCATCGTGGGAACACTCGCCGATACGCAGCCGCGCCATGCCGTCGAGGACTGGCTCGTACCCGGCTTGTCAGCGCAGGACAGTGCACAGTACCGCTCGCTATTCCCCGCAGCGCCGATTCCAGCCGCGGTTCTGGTCCCTGTCGTGGAACGCGAGGACGGCCCTACCGTGCTCCTGACCCAGCGCGCAACGCAGCTACGCAACCACGCCGGCCAGATCAGTTTCCCCGGCGGCCGCATCGAGGCGGCCGACGCCAGTCCCCAGGCCGCCGCCCTGCGGGAAGCGCACGAGGAGATTGGGCTCGACGAGCGGTTCGTTGCGATCGTCGGCTATCTGCCGGACCACATCCTTCTCAGCGGGTTCCGGGTCACGCCGGTCGTCGGCTTCGTGCGGCCCGGCTTCGAGCTGCTGCTCGACTCGAGGGAGGTGCATGACACCTTCGAAGTGCCGCTCGGGTTCGTCTTCGACCCCGCGAACCATCGCATCCGGCGCCGCCGGTTCGGCTTTGGCGACGCGGAAGTCGAGCTGTGCGACATTCCGTACGGGGACCGCAATATCTGGGGGGCCACGGCGGGGATGTTGCTCACTCTTTATCGACTTTGTGTCGCAGGCGCCAATCCATGAGCGATGCCGAAAATGCCCTGACCGCGTTACTCGAGCTCATGGGGCGGCTGCGCGACCCGGAGCGCGGCTGTCCGTGGGATCTGCGCCAGACGTTCGCGACAATCGCGCCTTATACGATCGAGGAGGCCTACGAGGTTGCCGACGCCATAGAGCGTGGCGATCCCGCGCAGATTCGCGATGAGCTCGGCGATTTGCTGTTCCAGGTTGTTTTCCACGCACGCATGGCGGAAGAGCGCGGCTGGTTCGACTTTGCGGCCGTCGCGGGCGGCATTCACGACAAGCTCGTGCGCCGGCACCCACATGTGTTTGCCGGCAAGAGCGCGGCCAGCGAAGCGGAGTTGTCGCGCAACTGGGAAGAGCAGAAGGCCCGCGAGCGGGCGCAAGGCGCTTCGACCGGGGGGCCGGGCGCTGCGGTGAGCGCGCTTGCCGATGTTCCGCGGGCACTCCCGGCGCTGGTCCGCGCGGCCAAACTCGGCCGGCGCGCGGGGCGTGTTGGGTTTGACTGGCCGAATGCGCAACAGGTGCGGGACAAGGTGTTGGAGGAGTTGCGCGAGGTCGATGCGGCCCTGGCCACCGCGGGCGCCCCAAACGCGCCGGAAGTCGTCGAGGAGATGGGCGACCTGCTGTTTGCGCTCGCCAACTGGAGCCGTCATCTACAGTTCGACGCGGAAGAGGCGCTGCGCGGGGCGAACTCGAAGTTCGAACGCCGCTTTCGCGACATGGAGTCGCTGGCGCTGGCGCGCGGGTTGGCCCTGAGCACCCTGAATGCGGCAGAGTGGGACGGCCTGTGGCTGGAAGCGAAGGTGCGCGAGAGCCCGGCACGCGCGGGCTTGGAGGGCAGTCCTTAGGATCGAGCGGCTTGGGATTGCGGACGCCTATGCCTTGATCGGCAGCGTGTCATTCAGGCGGCATTCATGGCGGGTTGCTATCGTGGTCGGATGGCTTTTTTGCGAGTGTCAACGGCCGCGGCCGTGATTCTGGTGCTGTCGGCCGCGACGGGCTTGGAGGCCCGTGCGCTTGGCGCGGGCGATCATGGGGGCCGTCTCATCCTGGCGGCGGCCGGAATCTCCATGGACCAGGCCGTAAAAATGGCCGAACAGCGGTTCAAGGCACGAGTCGTGCGCGCCGAGACGCAACGGGAAGGCGACCGCACGATCTATATCCTGAAGCTGCTCAACGACGCCGGGCGCGTGTGGACCGTGCGCGTTGATGCCGAGAACGGTGCGATTCAGTAAAGCGCGATCTGCGAAAAGGGGGCCGGCATGCGTGTACTGGTAGTCGAAGACGAAGCTGCATTGCGAGACACGTTGAAGGCGCGGCTGGTGGAGGCCGGCTTCACGGTGGACGTGGCGCAGGATGGCGAAGAGGCTGTTTTCGCCGGACTCGAATATCCACTCGATGTCGCCGTCATCGATCTCGGATTGCCGAAGCTGCCGGGCCTCGAGGTGATCCGGCGCCTGCGCGCCGCGAGTAAGACCTACCCGATCCTCATTCTCACCGCCCGTGACAACTGGCAGGACAAGGTCGAAGGGCTGCAGGCCGGCGCCGACGACTATGTGGCCAAGCCGTTTCACTTCGAGGAGGTCCTGGCTCGCCTGCAGGCGCTCCTGCGGCGGGCCGGCGGGTGGGCGAGTCCGGAGCTCAAGTGCGGCCCGATCCTGCTCGACACGCGCGCGCAGACGGTGAAGGTCGGCGGGCATGCGGTCGAGCTTACGACCTTCGAGTATCGGATTCTCGAGCACCTCATGTTGCGTGCGGGCGAGGTCATCTCCAAGACCGAGCTGACCGAGCGGCTGTATGACCAGGATTTCGAGCGCGACAGCAATGTGATCGAGGTGCTCGTGGGGCGCTTGCGCCGCAAGCTCGATCCGCAGGACGGCCTGAAACCGATCGAGACCCTGCGTGGCCGCGGCTATCGATTCGCGCTGGCGCGCGATCAAGCAGCGCAAGGGCCCGCCGCGTGAGACAAACCGGGCACCGCGCCTAACCCCCCGTGCATTCGCTCAGCCGGCGGCTGCTGATCTCGGTTTCCGTGCCGCTCGCCCTGTTTTTTGGCGTGATGATGGTCGTGCTCGATACGGGCTTCCGGGCATTGTCCGATCGCACGCTGCAGCAGTTGCTGGACTCGCAGATGGTGGCGCTGGTAGCGGCGACGGAGCCGCAGCCCGGCGGCGGTTATGCTCCACCTGCGCACGACATCGACTCTCGCCTGAGGACTCCGCGCTCGGGCCTCTTTGCGCAGGTCCGGTCCGTGAGGCATCAGTGGCGCTCGCCCTCCACCGCGGGCTCGTCCATCAACTTCGGACCGCTGCTCAAGGAGGGGGAAAAAAGTGTCTCCTATACCGAGTTCGGTCATGACCGGGTGGCGATCGAGAGTCGCGGCATCCAGTTTTCGGATGACCCGGACGACACTCGCTCTCTCACATTCAGCGTGGCGGCCAGCCTGAGCCCCTATGAGGAGCAGCTCTGGCGTTTCCGGCGGCAGCTCTTCGGCTGGTTCAGCGGGCTGATGCTGGGCTTGCTCGCGGTGTTGGCAGCGCTGTTGCGCTGGGTACTGGCGCCGGTCAGGCGGCTGGAGCGCGAGATTCATGAGGTGGAAGAGGGGCGCAGCGAGATTCTGGGGGGCGGGTACCCTCGCGAGCTGAGTGGTGTTGCGACGAATCTAAACACCCTGCTCGTCGGGGAGCGCAAGCGCGTGGCGCGTTACCGGGACACGTTGGGAAATCTCGCGCACAGCCTCAAAACGCCGCTCGCCGTCATGCAGTCATCGCTCTCGTCGGAGGCGGGCGCGTCCAAGGACACGTTCGGAGCGGAGATCAGCCGGATGACCGACATCATCGCGCACCAGCTCAAGCGGGCGGCGGCGTCGGGCGGGGCGCTGTTAGGGCAGGCTCCCGTCGAGGTGGCGCAGCTCGGGGTGGATCTGCGCGCGACGTTGCTGAAAGTGTATGCCGGGAAGGATCTCGCGATCGAGCTGTCGATCGCTCCTGGAAGTCAGTTCGTGGGGGACCGGGGGGACTTCATGGAGTTGCTCGGCAACCTGGTTGATAACGCGTGCAAGTGGTGCCGGAGTCATGTGCGCGTGACGGTCAGAATGGATGAGCAAGCCGGGGCGCGGGAGCGGTTGAGCCTCGTCGTGGAGGATGACGGGCCGGGAATTTCCGAGGAGAACCGGGCGAGGGTGTTGCAGCGGGGCGTGCGGACGGATGAGAACGTGCCCGGGCATGGGCTGGGGCTGGCGATGGTGCGCGATACCGTGGATTTGTATGGGGGCACGATAAGCATTGACGCGTCGCCGTTGGGTGGGGCGCGGTTTTCGCTGCGACTGCCTGGACGTTAGGACGCACGGGAGCTGATAGAGATCTCGAGTCCGGCACCGCGAGTGCGAGCGCGGGCTCACGATTGTCTGGTGTCCCGGGGTGGCCCTCCTGGCCACCCGCGCGGGCTCGAACTACGGGGCGACTTTGAACTCGATGCCCTGGGCCAGGGGGAGGTTGGGGCTCCAGTTGATCGTGTTGGTCTGGCGGCGCATGTAGGCTTTCCAGGCGTCGGAACCGGATTCGCGGCCCCCGCCGGTTTCCTTCTCGCCGCCGAAGGCACCGCCGATTTCGGCGCCGGACGTGCCGATGTTGATGTTGGCAATGCCGCAGTCGCTGCCGGTGACTGAGAGGAAGAGCTCTGCATTCTGCAGACGGTCGGTGAACAGGGCGGAGGACAGTCCGTGTGCCGAGGCGTTTTGCTGCGCGAGGGCCTCAGCGAGCGTTTCGACGTGGATCACGTACAGGATGGGAGCGAACGTTTCCGTCTGCACGATGGACCATTCATTGCGGGCGCGGACGATGGCCGGCTCGACGTAATTGCCTGGTTTCGCAATGACTTTGCCGCCGCAGAGTAATTCGCCGCCGGCAGCTTGCGCGGCTGCGATGGCTGCCCGATAGCCGTCGACCGCACGAGAGTCGATCATCGGTCCCATGAGGGTGCCGCTTTCCAGGGGGTCGCCGATTTTGACTTGTCCGTAGGCGTGGACGAGTCGGCGTTCAAGTTCGGCGGCGCGAGCGGAGTGCACGAAGACTCGCCGGGTGGTCGTGCAGCGTTGGCCGGCAGTGCCGACCGCACCGAAGACAATCGCCGGAACGGCCAAATCCAAGTTCGCAGTGTCATCGACGATGATGGCGTTGTTGCCGCCCAGCTCGAGGAGGCTCTTGCCCATGCGGGCGGCCACTCGCTCGCCGACCTTGCGGCCGACGTTCGTGGAGCCGGTGAAGGAAACGAGCGCCACCCGACGGTCATCGACGAAGCGGGTCGCGAGCTCCGTGCCGGAGTCGATGAAGAGCTGGAAGATCGGCGGGAGATTCGCGGCCGACATCACCCGGTTGCACAGCTGTTGGACAGCCAGAGCCGTCAGAGGTGTCTTCGGCGATGGCTTCCAGACCGAGACGTTGCCGCAGATTGCTGCGAGAAAGGCGTTCCAGGACCAGACGGCGACCGGGAAATTGAAGGCCGAGATGATGCCCACGACGCCCAGCGGATGCCACTGCTCGTACATGCGGTGCTGGGGGCGCTCCGAGTGCATCGTGTTGCCGTAGAGCATGCGCGACTGGCCGACGGCGAAGTCGGCGATGTCGATCATTTCCTGAACTTCGCCCAGGCCTTCGGCCAGGATCTTGCCATTCTCGAGCGACACGAGCATGCCGAGATCGGCCTTGTGACGGCGCAGTTCCTCGCCGATCAGGCGCACCGCCTCGCCGCGCTTGGGCGCCGGTACCGCTCGCCAGGCCGAGGCGGTCTGCGCAGCGCTCGTGATTACGTCTTCATAGTCCGCCTCGTCAGCGGGGCGCACCTGACTGATCACAATCCCATTTGCAGGATTGCGCACGTTGATGAGCGTGCCTTCCTCCGTGTTGGACCACCCCTTCGAGCCGGACCACGCGCCCGGATTGACGGACGCGAGGCCGAGCCTCGCCAACAATGCATTGAGGTCGATTGAGCTCATCTTGCGGCAACCTTCTGTCTGCGCTGATGACCGGCTTTGCCGGACACGACAACCTCGCCGGAGACGTCCTTGGTGCCACCGGGCGCGTAGTAGCGGCCGAAGCGGTTGGCGAGGATGTCGGTCAGGCGAAACTGCTCCTGGGCCACGAAGCCGCTGTATTTACCGCGATTCTCGAGGACGAGATCCACGACCGCGGTGATGCCCGAGGCCGTCGTCACCTGGATCGCCGACCACAGGCGGCCCGCGATCACCTGCGGATAGACCTTGTTGACGTAGTTCTCTTCACGCAACTGTCCATCCTGCGTGCCGGTCACGGCGGCGTAAACGATCACCACGTCCTGCAGTGTCTGCGGGACGGCATTCTCGAGAATGTGTTTCAGCGTGCCGCGATCGTGATTGAGCTTCAGGTCGTTCATCAGCAACCGCATCTGATCGCAATGGCCGGGATAGCGGATGGTCTTGTAGTTCATCGACTCGCACTGGGTGCCGTGCGTTTCGGCGAGCGACCCGAGGCCGCCCGAAGTGTTGAAGGCCTCGTACAGGGTGCCGTCGATCTCGATCTCTTCGAGCCCTTCCAGCGGCGCGACTTCGAGCATGCGGCCGTCCATGACTGCCTGGCACGGGTTACCGTACTCGTTGATGAGACCTTCCGTGGACCACGTGAGCGAATACTTCAGCACGTTGTTTGGATGCTGGGGCAGGGCGCCTACGCGCAGCTTTACCGCCCGCAGCTCATCGAAATGCGTGATGAGCTCGGCCGCCGCGATACTTATGAAGCCCGGTGCAAGACCGCATTGCGGGACGAACGCCTGCTTTGCGCCCGTTGCGATGGCACGCACCGCGCGCGTGACTTCCACGTCCTCGGTCAGATCAAAGTAGTGGGATCCCGCCTTCCGGGCCGCTTCCGCGACGCTCACATTGCAGTAGTAGGGCAGGCTGGAAATGACGGCGTCGACGGGGTGCTCGGCGAGGTGCTTGCTCAGTGCCGTGCCGTTGGAGGCATCCAAGGGGAACGCGGTCAGGCTGCCCGCTCCGTGGGCGCGGACGACCGCCTCGGCGGCAGCCCCATCGACGTCCCCAAGGTCGACCTTGTAACCCCCTGATTCGGCAAGCAATCCGGAAATCAGGGCGCCAATCTTGCCGGCGCCTAGGATCAGTACACGATGCATACATCCGCCTCTGGGCCCGCACGGGGGTGGGCCATGTTCCGTTGTTTTAGGACGGCGCCCACGGGCGCGCCGCTTTGCGCTGAACGTTAAAAAGGTCGCGCATTTTGCCCCCGCCAAGCCCCCGGCGCCAGTTCTTGGGCAGCTCCGTGGTAGCATCGAAGTCATCATGAGACCTCCAGACACCGTTTCCTGGCATAGCGCGACCTGGCAGACCAAAGTAGCTCAGCAGCAGCCGACCTACGCCGACTCGAAGGCTCTCGAAGCCGCCGTGGCGCACCTGTCGCGGCTGCCGCCGATCGTGGTTTCCTGGGAAATCGACGCGCTTCGCGAGCGCCTCGCCGCTGCGCAGCGGGGGCAGGCATTCCTGCTGCAGGGCGGTGATTGCGCCGAGACCTTCGCCGACTGCGAGTCGGACACGATCGCGAAGAAGCTCAAGATTCTGCTGCAGATGAGCCTGGTGCTGCTGCACGGCCTGAAAAAGCCGATCATCCGCGTCGGACGCATGGCCGGGCAGTATGCCAAGCCCCGATCCGTGGATACCGAGACGCGCAATGGCGTGACGCTGCCGAGCTATCGCGGCGACCTCGTGAATCGCCCTGAGTTTACGGCCGAGGCGCGCGCGGCGGATCCGGAACTCCTCCTGCGCGGCTATGAGCGTGCGGCCCTCACGTTGAATTTTGTCCGCGCGCTGGTCGACGGCGGTTTCGCCGACCTGCATCACCCGGAGTACTGGGATCTCGGGTTCATGAAGCATGCGCAGCTGAAGGACGCCTATCAGCGCATCGTGAATTCGATCGGCGATGCGCTCGATTTCTTCGAGGGCATCAGCGGTCGCGGCGTGGCTGAAGGGACGCTAGCCGATTTCTACTCGAGCCATGAGGGGTTGCATCTGCTCTACGAGCAGGCACAGACGCGCTTCATCCCCCGGCAAAACCGCTGGTACAACCTGTCGACGCACATGCCCTGGATTGGAATGCGTACGGCGCAACTCGACGGCGCGCACGTCGAATACATGCGCGGCATTTCCAACCCGATCGGTTTGAAGGTCGGCACCGCGATGGATTCGTCCTGTCTGCATGGGCTCGTCACTACACTCAACTCGCAGAATCAGCCCGGCCGCCTGACCCTCATTCATCGCTTTGGCGCGAAAGACATCGAAACTTCGCTGCCGCGGGCCATTGAGGCCGTGCGCCAGACCGGACAGACCGTGCTATGGATCTGCGATCCCATGCACGGCAACACCGAATCCGCCGCCGGCGGACTCAAGACGCGGCGCTTCGAAAACATTCTGAAGGAGTTGGACCTTGCCTTCCGCATCCATGCGGATATGGGTTCATATCTTGGCGGCGTGCATATCGAGCTCACCGGCGAGGACGTTACGGAGTGCACTGGCGGCGCCCGTGGGCTGACGGATGCAGACCTGCAGCGTGCCTATCGTTCCTCGGTCGATCCGCGGCTGAACCACGAGCAGGCGCTCGAACTGGCGATGCTCATCGCCGAGCGGAGCCAGACCCGCCGCGCTGATAAACGCGCAAGTACACCGCAGTAAGGGCTGAGGCGCACGGCCCCTCGGTGAGTCGTACTGCGAGCACTCATGGCGTGGGCGCGATGCGCTAGCGGCTCCAACGACCCGCACGGAATGTGGCAAGCAGCCGTTGCCCCGGCTGCGAACTCCGTCGAGTATCTCTTGCAAATGCCCCTTTAGGGCTCGACCTAGAGGTCGTAGTCCGCGAAAATCGCGCGCCTGATAACGCCAGGGACCAGCAGCCTCGCATGCACTATGAGCACATCGTCGTCCCCTCCGAGGGACGCAAGATCACGGTCAATCCCAATACTTCGCTAAACGTCCCGGACGATCCGATCATTCCCTTCATAGAAGGCGACGGGATCGGTGTAGACGTGACGCCGGCCATGCTTCGAGTCGTGAACGCTGCCGTCGAGAAAGCCTATGGTAAGCGCCGACGGATCTCCTGGATGGAGGTCTACTCGGGCGAGAAGGCCAACGCCCGGTATGGGCAATGGTTTCCCGAGGAGACGCTGCACGCCCTCCGCGAGTTCGTGGTGTCGATCAAAGGGCCGCTCGGCACGCCAATAGGCGGGGGCATCCGCTCGCTCAACGTAGCGATGCGGCAGAGTCTCGATCTGTACGCCTGCGTGCGCCCCATCCGCTACTTCCCGGGCGTCTCCAGTCCCATGCAGGACGCGAGCCTCACCGACATGGTGATCTTTCGCGAGAACACGGAGGATATCTACACTGGCATCGAGTGGCCCGCGGGCTCGGCCGAGGTACACAAGCTCATTGCCTATCTGCAGAAAGACCTCGGGGTGACCGGCATTCGCTTCCCCGCTAGCTCCGGCATCGGAATCAAGCCGGTCTCGAAAGAGGGTAGCCAGCGACTCATTCGCAAGGCCATCCAATACGCCATCGAGACCGATCGGACTTCAGTGACCCTGGTCCACAAGGGCAACATTATGAAGTTCACGGAAGGCGCCTTCCGGAACTGGGGCTACCAGCTCGCCAAGGAGGAGTTCGGCGCCCAGGAGATTGGCGGCGGCCCATGGCTCGCTTTTCCAAATCCGCTCACGGGTAAAGACATCGTCGTGAAGGACGTGATCGCCGACAATTTCCTGCAGCAGGTGCTGCTGCGCCCGGAGGAATACGACGTCATCGCCACGCTCAATCTCAATGGCGACTACGTGTCGGATGCACTCGCGGCGCAGGTAGGCGGCATCGGCATCGCACCTGGAGGGAACATCGGAGAAGGCCTCGCGGTGTTTGAAGCCACGCACGGCACCGCGCCGGGCTTTGCCGGCAAGGACCGCGTCAATCCTGGCTCCCTCATTCTGTCATCCGAGATGATGCTGCGATATCTGGGCTGGAACGAAGCGGCGGACCTCATCATCAAGGGTGTGGCGAACACCATAGCTAACAAAGAGCTCACCTACGATCTGGCCCGTTTACGCGAAGCCATCAAGGCGCCGAAGCGCGAACTGGCTGCGCGCAAGAACGTGGAAGAGGATCTGCAACGGCTGATTCCCGGCGCGACGCTCATGAGTTGCTCTGGGTTCGCCACTGCGATCATTCGGCACATGGATGACTGAGCGCCGCAAAGCATTCGCGTCCTCAGGCGGGCGCCCGCCTGCGGGTAAACGTAGCGATGCGTACGACCCAGGCTGCACGCGTTGCCCGCGACTCGCGGAGTTTCTGGCGGAGACGCACGAAACGTATCCGGACTACTTCGCGCGGCCGGTCCCTTCGTTCGGCGTCGCGGCCCCGAGAATCCTGTTCGTAGGCTTGGCGCCGGGGATGCACGGCGCGAACCGCACGGGGCGTCCGTTCACCGGCGATTACGCCGGCATCCTCCTTTACGAGACACTCTACGAGCTCGGGCTCGCGACCCGCTCGGAGTCGATTGCGGCGGACGATGGCCTCAAGCTGCAGAACGCGCGCATCGCTAACGCGGTCAAATGCGTGCCGCCCGGGAACAAGCCGCTTCCGGGTGAGATTCGTACCTGCAATGCCTACCTCCAGGTCGAGTTGCGGCAGTTGGCCAGCGTGAAGGTAGTTCTGGCCCTCGGGCGGGTTGCTCACGATGCCGTACTCATCGCGCACGGCCTCAAGCGCAGCCAGTTCCCGTTCGGGCATGGGGCGGAGCATGCTCTGAGCGAGACGAAACACCTCGTCGACTCTTATCATTGCAGCCGGTACAACACGTCCACCAAAGTGCTGACGGAACCCATGTTCAAGAAGGTCGTGGCGCGGGCGTGCGAGTTGGCAGGACTGTAGCCGCCTGCATCGGTCCGTCGGGCTTCCAGACATGAACGCTAAAGTGTTCGATCACAAGGATTACACGGCCGCCCTGCCGAAGCGGCCGGGCGTGTACCGCATGTTCAGTGCGGATGATGAAATCCTGTACGTCGGCAAGGCGAAGAGCCTGAAGGACCGCGTCAGTACCTATTTCAATGCCGGCAACGTCAATCCGAAGATCCAGGCGCTGGTTCAGCAGATCGCGAAGATCGAGGTCACGGTCACCAACTCCGAGGCCGAGGCGCTGCTGCTCGAATACAACCTCATCAAGGCTCACAAGCCCCGCTTCAACATCGTCCTACGCGACGACAAGAGTTTTCCCTACATTCATCTGTGCGTCGAGCACGACTTTCCGCGACTCGCGTTCTATCGCGGCGCGCGCAGCGAGCCCGGCCGGTACTTCGGGCCGTTTCCGAACGCTGGAGCGGTGCGGGAGAGCCTCAACCAGCTGCAGAAGCTGTTCCGGATCCGCAACTGCCGGGACAGCTTCTTCGCGAACCGCAGCCGGCCCTGCCTGCAGCACCAGATCGGCCGGTGTTCGGCGCCTTGCGTCGGGTTGGTCACTGCCGAGGTCTACGCGCAGGACATCGAAGCCGCTGTGAAGGTGCTCGAAGGGCGCAGCGACGAGGTTAACGCACAGCTGCAGACACGAATGGAGGAGGCCGCCGGCCGCCTCGAATTCGAGCGCGCGGCGGTGATCCGCGATCAGCTCGCGACTCTGAAGCGCATCCAGGCGCAGCAGGTCGTCACCGCGGAAGGCGAGCGCGACGTCGACGTCTTCGCGATCGTGGGCGAGCCCGGCGAGTACGCGGTGAGCGTCATGTTGGTCCGAGGCGGTCGCAACCTCGGCACGACGAGTTACTTTCCGCGCGCTGCGCTTGCGGAGCCGGAAGAAGCGCTGGCGTCGTTCGTCATGCAGTACTACGCCTCTCAGGATCCGCCGCCCGAGGTCTTCTTGGGGCGCAAGCTGGAGGATGCGGAGTCGCTGGGACAGGCCCTCAGCACGCGCGCCAACCGGTCGATCGAAGTGCGCTGTCCAGTGCGTGGGCTCGGTGTGAGATGGGTCGAGATGACCGAGGAGAACGCGACGCAGGGCCTGCGTATGCGGCTCGCACAAAAACAGGGCATGGATGAAATGCTCGCAGCGCTCGCAACGGAGCTCGATCTGCCTGAGCCGCCTGCGCGCATCGAATGCTTCGATATCAGCCACACGGGCGGCGAGGGTACGGTGGCGTCCTGCGTGGTGTTTGGTCCGGAAGGGCCGCTGAAGAAAGAATATCGGCGCTTCAACATCACGGGGGTGACCCCTGGCGATGATTATGCAGCGCTGCGCCAGGCTTTGGAACGACGCTACACGCGCATCCGCGCGGGCGAAGTCCCGGCGCCCGACCTGCTGCTGATCGACGGCGGATTGGGTCAGATCGGTCAGGTTCACGAGGCGCTCGAAGGCCTCGGATTCGGCGACATCACACTCGTCGGCGTAGCGAAAGGCCCGGACCGCAAGCCGGGCCAGGAGCGCCTGTTCGTGTACGGCGCCGGCGCCCCGCGAGTGCCTGAGGCGCATTCGCCGGCTTCGCGCCTCGTGCAGCGGATTCGCGATGAGGCTCACCGGTTCGCGATCACCGGACATCGGCGCAAGCGCGCGCGGCGCTACAACGAATCGGTGCTCGAGGTAGTTCCTGGCCTGGGGCCGGCCAAGCGGCGTGAACTGCTCAAGCACTTCGGCGGGTTGCAGGGCGTCATGCGTGCCGGCATCGCGGATTTCGAGAAGGTGCCCGGAATCGGCGCATCCTTGGCGCGAAGTCTTTATGATCACCTCCACCCTGGTTCTTAGGAGTGGGTCTGACCGATGGGCAGCTGCTGCGTCCGACCCGCTCTGGCCCCTATCTGCGCCGCTACCGCCTGATCCTCAATGCTCTGGAATGTGCCGAACACCCTGACGTGGATTCGCATTTTCGCGATTCCGCTCATCGTCCTCTTGTTCTATATGCCGTATCCGTGGGCAGACCCCGCGGCGGGCCTGCTCTTCGCGGCTGCGGGCATCACGGACTCGCTGGACGGCTATCTCGCGCGGCGTCTCGGGCAGACGTCACGGTTGGGCGCCTTCCTGGATCCGGTGGCGGACAAGCTGGTTGTGGCGGTCGCGCTGGTACTGCTGGTGAGCAAAGACACGAGAGCCCTTATAGTGCTTACGGCTGCAGTCATCATCGGCCGCGAAATCACTATTTCCGCGCTGCGCGAGTGGATGGCCGAGATCGGGCAGCGGCGCAAGGTCGCCGTGTCGCAGTTCGGCAAGTACAAGACGATTCTGCAGATCGTCGGTCTCTCGATGATGCTGTTCCGCTGGGACCTGATCGGACTGCCGATCTATAACCTCGGCGTGGTGCTCACCGAGCTGGCGGCGGCGGCGACCCTGTTTTCCATGGTGGCATACCTGCGCGCGGCCTGGCCCGAGCTCACGCGTTGAGGCGCCGCTGCGCGAAATCGCTGCTGCGATGCACATTTTTATGGGAGAGGCAGGTAAGTGGGCGAGGGCGCTGACTTTTTATCGCCCGCGACCCTTTCGATCCGCCTTGACTTCGCGGGGGTTGCACCTA
>JAQGOC010000071.1 GCA_028293805.1 Gammaproteobacteria bacterium | reverse complement strand
CACCGAAGGCAAGGTGGTCAAGCACGGCGATCTCCTGTTCGTCATCGATCCGCGCCCCTACAAAGCCGACTACGATCGCGCCGCGGCGGATCTCAAGCGCTACAAGACCTCACTCGATCTGGCTCGCCTCGAACAGACGCGTGTACAGCGTCTGAAGGAAAGCGGCGCCGTGTCCCAGGAGGAAGTGGACGAGCGCAGCAGCTCGGTCGCCCAGATGGAGGCCAACGTCACCGGAGCACAGGCAGCCCTCGAATCCGCGGCGCTCAATATGAGCTTCACCAGGGTCAGCAGCCCGATCGCGGGCCGCGTCAGCCGGGCGGAGGTGACGCGCGGCAACCTGGTTACCGGTGGCAGCAATGGCGGGACGTTTCTCACCTCGGTCGTTTCGATAGATCCCATCTATCTGTATTTCGAAGGGGACGAGGCGACGTACTTGCGCTATGTACAGATGGCCCGCGCCGGTGAGCGGCCGAGCTCCCGGGATGCGCCCAACCCCGTGCGTGTGGGCCTGGCGAACGAGGAAGGCTTCCCGCACGTCGGGGCAATGGATTTCGTCGACAACCAGGTCAACGCGCAAACCGGCACCATCCGCGCCCGCGCGGTTTTGCAGAACAAGGACGGCCTGTACATTCCTGGCTTGTTCGCCCGCGTGCAGCTGCTGGGCAGCAGCGAATATTCAGCCATCCTGATCGACGATCGTGCCGTCAACACCGATCAGAGCCAGAAGTATGTGCTGCTGCTCGGGCCCGCCAACAAGGTGGAGTACCGGCGCGTCAAGCTGGGGCGGGTGATCGATGGCCTGCGCATCGTGCGCGAGGGCCTCGAGGCGGGCGATGTGATCATCGTGAATGGCGCCCAGCGCGTGCATCCGGGCATCACCGTCACGCCGCAAAAGGTCGCCATGAAGGCCGATGCAACGCTGGCAGGCGAACAGCAGGCGGCGGCCGCTCCCGACCCGGGGAGATGACCCGATGAACATCTCGTCCGCGTTCATCGAGCGGCCGATATTCGCAACGGTGCTGGCGATTCTGATTGCCGTCGCGGGACTGCTGGCCATCCCGGCGCTGCCCATCAGCGAATACCCCGAGATCGTGCCGCCCACCGTCGTGGTGAGCGGGCAGTATCCGGGCGCCTCACCAAAGACCATTGCGGAAACCGTCATCACGCCGCTCGAGCAGCAGATCAACGGCGTCGAGAACGCGATCTACACCAACTCCGCATCGACACCGGACGGCAATTTCTCCATTACCGTGACGTTCAGGCTGGGGACCAACCTCGACATCGCCCAAGTTCAGACGCAGAACCGGGTCACCCAGGCGGAGGCGCGGCTGCCCGAAGTCGTACGGCAGGTGGGGCTGGTGACCCAGAAGCGCTCGCCCGACCTCACCATGGTGGTGTTCCTGAAGTCCGCGGACGGGCGCTACGACTCCCTGTACTTGCGCAATTACGCGGTCATCCAGATCAGGGATGTGTTGGCGCGCCTGCCCGGCATGGGCGATGTGAGAGTGTTCGGCTCGGGGGACTATGCCATGCGCCTGTGGCTCGACCCCGCCAAGATCGCCGCACTCAACCTGGACGTCGACGAACTTCTCGGCGCCGTGCGCGAGCAGAACGTGCAGGTTGCGGCGGGCCAGATCGGCGGCCAGCCCTCGCTCCCCGGAGTTGAATTCCAATACATCGTCAATGCGCAGGGCCGCCTGCAGACGGAACAGGAATTCGGCAGCATCGTCATCAAGAACGGCCCGAACGGCGAGACGACTTACCTGCGCGACGTCGCGCGTCTGGAGCTCGGTCCCGACACCTACGCGCTGCGCAGCATGCTGGATGGCGGTCCGGCCGTTGCCATCCCCGTGTTCCAGCTGCCGGGCGCCAATGCGCTGCAATTATCGGATGCCGTGCGGGCCACCATGAAGGAGCTTGCGAAGAGCTTCCCCGAAGGCGTTAGTTACGAGATCGACTACGATCCGACCGTGTTCGTGCGCCGCTCGATCGAGGCGGTCGTGCACACTCTGTTCGAGGCTGTCGGGCTGGTGGTCCTGGTCGTGGTCGTGTTCCTGCAGACCTGGCGTGCCAGCGTCATTCCGCTGGTCGCGGTGCCGGTGGCAATCATCGGCACCCTCGCGGCGCTGCTGCTGGCGGGTTTTTCGATCAATTCGCTGACCTTGTTCGGCCTGGTGCTCGCCACCGGTATCGTAGTGGACGATGCAATTGTCGTGGTCGAAAACATCGAACGCAAGATCGAGGATGGACTCGAGCCGCGCGCCGCGGCTCATGCGGCCATGAGGGAAGTGACGCGCCCCATCATCTCCATCATGCTGGTGCTGTGCGCCGTTTTCGTGCCGGTGGCCTTCGTCAGCGGACTCACGGGCCAGTTCTATCGCCAGTTCGGCATCACGATCGCGGCGAGCACGATCATCTCCACCTTCAACTCGCTCACCTTGTCGCCCGCGCTCGCCGCACTGTTGCTGCAGCCCAGGAGCGCGCGGCCGGATTGGTTTCAGCGGGGCATCAATCGCCTCTTTGGACGGTTTTTTGCATTGTTCAACCGGGGGTTCCAGCGCGCCTCGGAAAGTTACGGCCGCGGGGTGCGGCGCCTCGCCGCCGTGCGGCTGGCGGTGCTTGCGGTGTTCGCAATTCTGCTGCTGGGTACGTGGGGGATCTTTCAGCTCGTACCCGGCGGCTTCATTCCCGCCCAGGACAAGCAGTATCTCATCGCCATCGTGCAGCTGCCGGACGCCGCCTCGCTGGACCGGACGGAAAAAGTCGTCCGGCAGGTCTCGCAGCTGGCGACACACACGCCGGGCGTCGACCACGCCATCGGTTTTTCGGGCCTTTCGGTGCAGGGGTTCGTCAATCTGAGCAACGCCGCGGTGCTGTTTTTCCCGCTGAAGCCGTTCGACGAGCGCACCACGAAAGAGCTGTCGGCGGGCGCGATAGCCCGCGCGCTCAACAAGAAATTCACCGCCATCCAGGATGCGGTGATTTTTGCGGTACCGCCACCGCCGGTACAGGGACTCGGCACGACTGGCGGATTCAAACTCTACCTCCAGGATCGCGGCGCGCATGGCTATGACGAGCTTGCCCGGGTTACCGCCGAGGTGTTGAGCAAAGCCCGGCAGCAGCGCGAGCTCGATCCCTCTGCCACGTACTCCACGTTTCAGAACAGCGTGCCGCAGTTGTTTGCCGATGTGGATCGGATAAAGGCCAAGCGCCAGGGCGTGCCACTGTCGAATGTGTTCGACACGCTGCAGGCGTATCTGGGGTCCGTCTACATCAACGATTTCAACCGCTTCGGCCGCACCTTCCGGGTCTATGCCCAGGCCGAAGCGCAGTACCGCAGCAAACCCGAGGATATCGCGGATCTGAAGACCCGCAACCTGCGCGGCGACATGGTGCCGATGGGCGCCCTTGCCGATGTTCACTTCGAATCGGGACCTGACCGCGTGTCGCACTATAACGTGTATCTGGCTGCCGACATCAATGGTCAGGGCTCCCCCGGAACCTCCTCGAGCCAGGCCACCACGGCCATGGAGCGAGTCCTGCGCGAGACGTTGCCGAACGGCTTCGGTTACGAGTGGACGGATCTGACCTTCCAGCAGAAGAGCGCCGGCAACACGGCGCTCCTGATTTTCCCAATTTGCGTCATGCTGGTGTTCCTGATTCTCTCCGCGCAATACGAGAGTTGGGCATTGCCGCTCGCGGTGATTCTCATCGTGCCCATGTGCCTGTTGTCCGCCATGGCTGGCGTTTGGTTGCGTGGCTCCGATAACAACGTGTTGACGCAAATCGGCTTCATCGTGCTCGTGGGGCTCGCCTGCAAGAACGCCATCCTGATCGTGGAGTTCGCCCGCGAGCGGGTCGAGCATGGATCCTCGCCGCTCGAGGCTGCGGTCGAGGCCTGCCGCCTGCGGCTGCGCCCGATCCTGATGACATCGTTCGCATTCATCATGGGCGTGGTGCCGCTGGTGATCGCAAGCGGCGCCGGCAGCGAAATGCGCCGCGCCATCGGCATCGCCGTCTTCTCCGGAATGCTGGGGGTGACCTTGTTCGGATTGTTCCTGACGCCGGTATTTTTCGTCGCCATCGAGGGATGGCTGGAGAAACGCCCGATTGCCGAGGCCCGGCAGCCTCTCGCGCCGGCCGAGGAGCCGCCGCATGCGTAACGTTGCCGGTGGCTGCGCGATGCTCGCCGTTCTGGCCGGTTGCGCGGTCGGCCCGGACTATCACCGGCCGCAGACGCGAGTCGACGCGCATTTCGCGAACGCGGGTGAACCGGGCTTTGCCGAGGGCGCGGCGCTCCAACGCTATTGGATGAGCTTTGGCGATCCATTGCTCGACAGCCTGGTCGACGAGGCCGTCGCACATAACAATGACCTGCGCGCGGCCGCCGCGAATCTGCGGGCCGCGCGGGCGGCCAGGCGCTTGGCCGGATTCGATCTGTTTCCGACGGCGACATTCGCCGGCGGCTACACGCATACACTGTATGCCCAGCAGCAACTGCCCTTTGCCGCTCAACGTGACCGGGAGTTCGACACGGCCAATGTCGGATTCGACGCCTTATGGGAGCTGGATCTGTTCGGCCGGGTCAGACGCAATGTCGAGGCGGCGCGTGCCGACGCAGGCGCTGCCATGGCGACGCTTCAAGATGCCAGGGTGAGCGTTATCGCCGAAGTGTCGCGTGACTATTTCGTGCTGCGCGGCCTGCAGGATCAGCTGACGCTCACCGAGCGCAATGCCGAAAACCAGTTCAATACACTGAAGCTGACGCGCGTGCGCCTGGAGGCGGGCCGGGGCAACGAGCTGGACAGCGCGCGCGCCGAGGCCCAGTGGCGCACCACACTGGCCTCCATCCCCACGTTGCAGGCGTCGATCGCGACGACCATGTATCGTCTGAGCGTGCTGACAGGTCGCCAACCGGTAGCGTTGAGCGAGTGGCTGGCACCGCAGCCCTTACCCGATCTGCCGGCCTTGAACGCGATCGGCACGCCGGAACAGCTGCTGAGGCGCCGGCCTGACATCCGCGTCGCCGAGCAGCGCCTCGCGGGAGCGACGGCGCGCGTCGGCGTGGCGGTGGGCGATCTGTTTCCCAAAGTGACCCTGACCGGCAATTTCGGTTACCTGGGTCCCAGCTTTGGCGACATCGGACAGGGCGAAGCGCGTTTTTTCTCCGTCGGCCCCGGCATTTCCTGGGCGGCATTCGATCTCGGCCGCGTGCGCGCGCGAGTCGGCTCTGCCAAGGCCCAGACCGAGGCCGCACTGGCGAGCTACGAAGGCGCGGTTTTGAACGCGCTGGAAGACACGGAAGGAGCGCTCATCAACTACGGCCGCTCGCAGTCCCACCGCGAGGCGTTGGCTGCAGCAGCCGCCGGGAGTGACAAGGCGGCTGACCTGGCGCGCAAGCGCTTCGAGGGCGGCCTGACCGACTTCCTCGAAGTGCTCGATTCCGAGCGCACGGCGTTGAGTGCCGAGCTGTTGTTCTCGCAGAGCCGCACCGACGCGGCGACCTCTTTGATCGCGGTATACAAAGCGCTGGGCGCCGGTTGGGATTTGCGGGAAGCGCAGTAGTTCGCGGGAGTCGCCCAGCCGGGCTGCTGCAGCCGGTTTTCGACAGCCTCCACGCCGCATACTCGGCCAAATTGTGACCTGACGGCCTGCGTTGCACTGTTGCCGGTTCCCAAGCAGGATCCAGCCAAAGCGGTCGCTCGGCGGTGTCGGTGAACCACCTGCCACGACGTGGCTCACGCATGGGGGCTGCAGGTTGAGGCCTCGAAACGGCGTCACAAGCGGCCGGTTGGGGCGCTACACTTCAGGTCCAGAATATGTCGAACATCAGATCTCGGCGGCCGTCTCTGCCGCTATGCTCCCGGAGCCCGGCCTGAACCGCGTGTGGCCCAAGCCCCTCGCGAGGTGATTACGCGATGACGTCAAAGCAAGCGGACGCAACAGGCGGGGCGGAGGCTACTGCCGCCGACGAAACCTCTGCGCCAATCGATTTCTCGATCCGGGCAAAACTTCCTTTCCCCGTGGTGGGTATCGGCGCCTCCGCGGGCGGGGTTGACGCATTGCGAAGCTTCTTCGCGCAGACCACGGCTACCAGCGGCATAGCCTACGTGGTCATCCAACACCTCTCACCGGAACACGGGAGCCTCATGGCCGAGATTCTCGGCCGATGCACTGCGATGCCGGTGCATCAGATCGAAGACGGCATGAGGGTAGAGCCGAACCACGTCTATGTGATTCGGCCCGGGTACACCGTTACGCTCGAGGGAAACGCCCTTCGTCTGGGTGAGCCGGTGGAACGGCGCGGCCATCGCCGCCCGGTAGATGATTTCTTCCGCTCGCTGGCGCGCGAGCAGAAGGAGAGCGCCATCGCCGTCATTCTCTCCGGCACCGGCACCAACGGGAGCGCCGGCGCGCAGGCGATCAAGGCGGTCGGCGGACTGTGTATTGCCCAGGATCCGCAGACCACGGAGTTTCCGGGCATGCCGCAAAGTCTGATTTATGCGGGCTATGCCGACCAGGTCCTCAAGGTGGAGGAAATCCCGGCCGTGCTGCTTCGTTACGTGCAGCACCCCTATCTGGACGTGAATCCGGCCGGACGCAGCCGTGCGGCACTGGAGCTCGAGCGGCACCACCAGCAGTTGCACGACATCATTGCGGTCGTCCGCAACCGCACCAAGCACGACTTCGGCCCCTACAAGCCGCCCACCGTGCTGCGCCGCATTCAGCGCCGCATGGGACTCGCCGGCGCCACGACGCTGGAGGGTTATGCGGCTTATCTCAAGGAAAGAGCCGGCGAGGCCGAGTCTCTCGCCAATGACCTGATGATCAATGTGACCGGGTTCTTCCGCGATCCGGGAGCCTGGGAGGCCCTGCGCGAGGCCGTCGTGCAACCGATGGTGGCCGAGCGCGCGCCCGACGATCAGATTCGCTGCTGGGTCTGTGCCTGCGCCAGCGGCGAGGAGCCGTATTCGCTTGCCATGCTGATCGCCGAGGAAGTCGAGCGTGCGGGCAAGGAAGTGAGCGTCAAGATCTTCGCCACGGACACGGCCGATAAGTCCCTCAGTCTCGCCCGTGCCGGGGTGTATCCCGGCGGCATCGAGGGCGACCTATCCCCCGAGCGGCTGGAGAAATTCTTCGAGAAGGACGAGCACACTTACCGGATCAAAAAAGCGCTGCGCGATCAGGTAGTGTTCGCCCCGCAGGACCTGTTGCGTGACCCGCCGTTCTCACGCGTGGATATCGTGACGTGTCGCAACCTGCTCATCTATCTCGAGCCCGAGGCGCAGCGCCGGGCGCTCGGCTTGCTGCATTTTGCCCTCCGGGAGGGAGGGTATCTGTTACTGGGCAATAGTGAGACGCTCGGGCAAGCAGAAGCATTCTTCGAGGTGGTCAGCAAACGCTGGCGAATTTATCGTCGAACGGGGCCCTCCCAGCACCGCTTCGCCGAGCTGCCGTCGGTTCCCGTAAGGATGGCGGATGCCCGGCCGCCCTCCCGGATGGTAACTCCTTTGATCGCGCGACCCGCCTCGATGAACCTGATCCAGGCCGCATTGCTCGCGGAGTTTGGGCCACCCACCGCCGTAGTGGATGCGAATGAGCGCATCGTCTATTTCCATGGCGATGCCGAGCCCTATCTGCACCACCCCTCCGGAGAGATCACGCAGAATCTGCTGGAAATGGTGCGGTCGGCGCTGCGCCCTGCCGTCCGCAGCGCCCTGCGGCAGGCGATGGCGGAGAAGCGCGGCATCACAGTCGAAACCGCGTCGCAGGACGGCTCTGACCGGATCACCGTCACCGCCGCTCCTTTGAAGCAAAGTCATCCGACCGGTCACTATCGTGTGAGCTTCGCACTATCGGTGCAGGGTAAAGGTGGCGCGGAAAGTACCGGAGCGCTTGCTGCGGTACGGCAGCTAGCGCGAGGAGAGCGTGATTTAGCGCTCGAAGAGGAATTGAGCACTCTGCGGCGCGAGTTGCAGACGAGCGTGGAAGCCTTCGAGGCCACGAACGAGGAGCTCAAAGCTTCGAATGAGGAAGTCACCTCGA
Organism: Gammaproteobacteria bacterium; assembly: GCA_028293805.1. Classification (GTDB taxonomy): domain Bacteria; phylum Pseudomonadota; class Gammaproteobacteria; order Steroidobacterales; family Steroidobacteraceae; genus 13-2-20CM-66-19. The sequence goes on along the minus strand of JAQGOC010000071.1, from coordinate 38,624 downwards.
CCAACGAGGAGCTGCAGAGCACGAATGAGGAGCTGGAAACGGGCAAGGAAGAGCTGCAGTCGCTGAACGAAGAGCTGATCACCGTCAATGCGCAGTTGCAGACGAAGATCCTCGAGCTCGAGGCCCTGACCAATGATCTCGACAATCTCCTGAGCAGCACCGACATTGCCGTGGTATTCCTCGATCCCCAACTCCACGTGCGGCGCTACACGCCGGCAGTCAACGATCTGCTCGAGCTGATTCCCGCCGACATCGGCCGGCCGCTGGCGCACCTGGCGCAGAAATTCACCGATGGCGACCTCATTGCTGACGCCAGCCGGGTCATGTCGAAGCTCGTGCCCCTCGAGTCCGAAGTGCACAGTCACAGCGGGCGCTGGTACTTGCGCCGCACCCTCCCGTACCGCACCCAGGACGATCGAATTGCCGGCGTGGTCATCACTTTCATCGACATCACCGCTCGCAAACACGCCGAGCAAACGATCGAGGCGGCACAGGTGCGCCTGCAGGCAGTGATCGAGCAGATGCCGGCCGCCGTGTTGATGGTCGACGCGTACGACGGCAAGCTGCTGTTGGCGAATCGCCATGCGGCAAAGCTGTTCAATCAGCCCTTCCCGCTGCCGTACGTCGGTCACTCCTGGGTAGCGGTCTATGCGGCGTTGCGGGGGTTCCACCCGGACGGGCGACCGTACGAATCACAGGAGTGGCCGCTGGCGCGGACGTTGGCGAGCGGTGAAGTAGTGCTGGACGAGGAGCTCGACTTTGTCCGTCCGAACAACACGCCCGCCACGATTTCGATGAGTGCCTCGCCGGTGCGCGATGCGGAAGGGAGAATCGTGGCGGCCGTCGCCGCGTTCTGGGACATCACCGAGCGCAAGGTCGCCCAGGAAACGTTGCGCGACAGCGAGGAACACTTTCGCATGCTCGTGGAGAGCGCCCACGATTATGCGATCTTCATGCTCGATCAGAACGGCACTGTCGTGAGTTGGAACCAGGGCGCCGAGCGCGTCACCGGCTTCAGCGAGCAGGACATCCTCGGCCAATCCGGCGCGATCCTTTTCACCCCCGAGGATCGCGCTGGCGGCGCACCCGAACAGGAGATGCGCGAAGCAGCCCTCTTCGGCCGCGCCCTCGATGAGCGTTGGCATCTGCGCAAGGACGATACGCGCTTCTGGGCGAGCGGAGTCATAACTGGTGTGCGAGACGCGCGGGGCGGGTTGCGGGGCTTCGTCAAGATCATGCGCGATCAGACCGACCGCAAGTCGATCGATGCGCAGCTCCAGGAGGCGTTATTGTCCGCGCACCAGTTGCGCGCCCGGGCGGAAGGCGCCAACCGCGCCAAGGACGAGTTCATTTCCACCGTGAGCCATGAGCTGCGCACTCCGCTCAACACGATCCGGCTCTGGTCGCGCATGTTCATCAGCGGCAGCGTGCAGGGAAAGGAGGTCGTGGAGGGAGCGAAGTTCATCGATCGGGCGGCCCTCGCCCAACAGCAATTGATTGACGATCTCCTCGATGTCTCACGCATGGCGACCGGCCAGCTGCGGTTGTCGTTGCGTGACACGTCCCTGACTCACGCCGTTGAGGCCGCCATCGAAGCGGTGCGGCCTCTGGCGGAGGGGCGGCGAATAGTGCTCAATGCCGACCTCAGCGCCGAAGTGGGCACCGTGCGGGTCGATCCCGACCGCATCCAGCAGGTTGTCTGGAACCTGCTGGCGAACGCCGTGAAATTCACCCCCGAGGGGGGGCGAGTGGATGTGGGGGTGCATCGTACGAACGCCACTGTTGAGATCAAGGTCAGCGATACCGGCGTAGGGATCCGTTCCGATTTTCTTCCCAATGTCTTCGATCGATTTCGCCAGGGCGATGCCAGCACCACCCGCCGCTATGCGGGGATCGGGTTAGGGCTCGCGATTGCCAAGCAGCTCGTGGAGCTGCACAACGGCACGATCGTCGCGCACAGCGAAGGCGAGGGACGTGGTGCGACCTTTACCGTCTACCTACCGCTCGAGAGACGTCATGCGGCATCGGAAGAGGATGAGCCGGCCAGCCATGGCAGGCCCGCGAGCGATCTCACCGGAATTGAGGTCCTCCTGGTGGAGGACGAGACGATGGCGCGCGCCGCAACCGAGCGCCTGCTCGAGCAGTATGGCGCTCAAGTGCGTGCTGCAAGTACCGCGGCGGGCGCACGCGAGGCGTTTCAGATCCGGCGCCCGGATGTAATCGTCGCCGATATCGGGATGCCTGTGGAGGATGGCAATGCGCTGCTCAAGAGCCTTCGCCTCATGGAGCAGGAACAAGGCACGGCCCACGTACCCGCGATTGCCGTGACGGCTTTTGCGCGTGCCGAGGACCGCAAGCGCGCACTCGCGGCCGGGTTCGATGACCACGTGCCCAAGCCTGTTGACCCGGAACGACTCGTCGCGATGCTTGCGCAGATGGTGCAGGAAGCGAAAGCCCGGTCCTGATGCGAACCCTCTGAGTTGCGCATCGCGTCAGCCGAGATGACGATGCGGGGGAGCCTCGCCCTCCTCCGCACGCCAGGGAACATCCACGATCATCAGCCCCGAATCCCCGCAAGCCAACAGTCGGGAATGCAGCTGACGCGCGTGGTACGTATGCAGGAGATGCTCATACCAATGCTGCCTGACCATTTCAGGGATGAGCACGGCGATCCGCCGCCCGCCCCGCTTCGTGCCGAGCTCCCGGACTAATTTCAGGACGGGCTCGTGAATCGCCCGATGTTGGGCGCGCAGGATGACGAGCCGCGGCGGTTCAAGCCCTGCCGCCCGCACCGGCTCCTCGACATACCTGACCCATTGCGCGCGCAGCTCTGCGTCATGTTCCTCCTCTTCTGGGCCGGCGAGTTGATCCAGATGCACGCCGATCACGTCGGGCGACAGGCTCAACGCCATATCGAGCGCCTTGTCCGTGATTTTGTTCCAATTGCCCATGACGACGAGAACAATGGGAGGTCTGCTGTCGCGCAGCTGCAGCGGCCTCGTGTCCCGCACCTGACTCGCGAGACGGTCGTAGTATCCGTGGATTGTCTTTAGAAGGATGACCACGGCGGGGATGGCAACGACTGTAATCCACGCACCTTCCTTGAATTTGGCAATGACGATCACGACCAGGGCGGCAGCCGTCGTGAGCGCGCCGACGGTGTTGATCCATTCATGGGCACGCACGGCGCGTTCCGTGGCCCCAGCCGGACTCCGCCGGACGCGGCGCCAGTGCAAAACCATTCCCGTCTGCGACAAGGTAAAGGTCAGGAAGGCGCCTATGGCGAACAAGGGGATCAGACGATCGGTTATGCCGCCGTACGCGAACAACAGCAGCCCGGACGCGAGCGCCAGATAGAGGATGCCGACCGAGTACACCAGGCGGCGACCCGCGATTGCAAAGGCCTTCGGCAGAAAGGCATCCGCCGCCACGGTCCGGCACAAGCGCGGGAAGTCCACGAAACTCGTGTTGGCGGAGAGACAGAGCACGCACAGAAGCGACGCGATGGCAACGTAGTAGAAGACTCCGTTGCCGACAACGGCGCTGGCGAGTTGCGACAGGACGCTGCGATAACCGGGCTGTGACTGATCCATGGCGCCAATGCGATAAGACCTTGCGAGACAGGCGATGCCGATGAGCAGCGCTCCCAGAATCACCACGATGACAGTGAGTGTTCGATGCCCGTACTTCACGGGGGGATCGCGAAATGCCGTCATCCCGTTACTAACGGCCTCCACGCCGGTCATTGCCGTACAGCCACTGGCAAACGCGCGCAGGAGCAGCCAGACACTCGCGGCTTCTACCGCTCTCGGCAGTTGTGGCGGCGGTACGACCGGCCGCGGATGGCCTCCCGATACGACGGTCTCGAATACACCGATCCCCAGGATTACCGCAAAACTCGCCACGAACAAATAGGTGGGTAGTGCAAACAGCCGCCCCGCATCCAGCGTGCCCCGCAGATTCGCAACCGTAACGACCAGCAGAATGCCGAGACACAGCGCCAGGATATGCGCGTGGAGCTTCGGCACCGCCGAGACCAGTGCGCCCACCCCCGCTGAAATGCCAACCGCGACATTGAGCACATAATCGATCATCAAAGCGGCGGCGGCGAGCAGACTGGCGTGGGTGCCAAGGTTCTCCCGGGAGACGATGTAAGCGCCGCCATTGCCCGGGTAAGCACGGATCGTCTGCCAGTAGGAGGCAAACAGGATCAGCAGCAACGCCACGATCGGCGCCATGATCCAACCGATCCAGAACAGGCTCGCCGCCCCCAGCGGCATAAGAACCGTGAGCGCGGCTTCGGGACCGTAAGCCGACGAGCTCAGGCCGTCCAGCCCCATTGCCGGCACCCCCTCGAGGGCGCCGATTTTTCTCCCCTTCTGCTCGCGATTGGCTAATCGCGGCCCCAACAGGAGCGCGACGAATTTCTCCAACGGACCCGGCTCGTCATCGGGGAGTTTTGCGGACTGAAAGCCGAGGGCCATGCCTGAGCCACGCTTGGGGGGATAGTCGCCGCGAGGCTAGGACGGAGCCTGAGACGATATGCCGCTCTGCCTCAGGTGCGACATCAGCTCGCGCTGGAGCCGTTCAAGTCCTGCAGCGTTGGCCGCCTCGCAGCGCGCGGTAAGCTTGGGCTCGGTCCCCGAGGCGCGCAACAACCACCAGCCCTCCTCAGTTGTTACACGCACACCATCCGTGTCATCTACGCTGACACCCGCCGCTGCAAGGCGTGCGAATACCTCGCGTATCACCTGCTTTTTGCGTTGCTCCGGACACGGCAGGCGCAGCTCCGGAGTCGCCGCGGTCTGCGGCAGACTCGCACGGAAATCAGCAAGGCAACGTCCCTGCCGTCCCAACGCCAGCAATACACGGATCGCCACGAAAAGAGCATCGTCGGTCGCATGCCAACAGTCCGCAAAAAAAATGTGCCCGCTCATCTCCCCGGCAAGCGGTGCGCCCTCGCGGAGCATCGCGGCGCGCACGATGACATAACCGGACGGCGCCATGACCGCCCGGCCGCCCAGCCGCTCGACCTCGTCGAACAGCACCTGGCTCGATTTCACGTCGGCAACGATGGAAGGATGAGTTCCCGTGGCAAGGGCTTCGAGGGCGAGCAGCAGCAGGACCTGGTCGGGCCAGATGATGGCTCCGGTCGAATCAACAATACCGATGCGATCGCCATCCCCGTCGAACGCCACGCCGATATCGGCGCGCTGGCCGAGTACCGCCGCCTGCAGTTCGCGCAGATTTTGCGGCACCGACGGATCCGGGTGGTGTGCCGGGAAACGACCATCGACGACCGCGTTGATCAGCGTATGGCGCCCGGGGAGCCGTCGCGTAAGCGCACCGATCACGGCCCCAACTGCGCCATTGCCGCAATCCCATACCACGTGCATGGCAGGCACACGCTCGGCCATTGCGGCCAGCCGCCCTACGTACGCCTGGGCAGCGTCGATTTTGTCTATGGCGAACTCGCAGACCGAACCGCCCGCTCTGGCGAACGGTATCGCTGCAACGAGCGCCTGCAGCGCAGGCCCGAACACCGGTTCACCGCCCAGCAGCAGCTTGAAGCCATTGTGTTCGGGTGGATTATGCGAGCCGGTGACCATGATGCCGCCATCGAGCCGAGCCGCGTGCACGGCAAAATACATCTGCGGCGTAGGACCCAGCCCGACCCGATGCACGTGCAGCCCGCCTTGGACGAGCCCGTCGATGAGCGCCTGCTCCAGCTCCGGAGAGGTCAGTCGACCGTCACGACAGACGGCAATACGTCGCTTCCGCTGGGAATGTGCAACCGCCGCATAAGCGAGGCCGAGAGCGTACGCATCGTCCAGACCGAGCTGGCGCCCGACGCAACCGCGTATATCGTACGAGCGCACGACGGCGGGATTGATACGAGGTAGAGCAACAGCATGCACCGAACCCTAACGGACCATGCGAGTCCGCGGTTCCAACATCGCGAGGATGACGCGGGATAGGAGCGAGCCTTGCTGCCCGTCCCGCATGAAGCTCGTCATCTTCGGCCTTACCCTCAGCTCCTCCTGGGGCAACGGACACGCAACGCTCTGGCGGGGACTGCTGGCCGCATTGGGGCGGCGCGGGCACGAAGTCATCTTCTTCGAACGCGACGTACCCTACTATGCGGCACATCGCGATTTCACCGACTTCCCCGACGCGCAGCTCGTGCTCTACAAGGATTGGGCCGAGGTCGCTCAGCAGGCGACGCGGCACGCCGGGGAGGCGGACGCTGCCCTCGTCACGTCGTATTGTCCGGACACGAACGCCGCCACGAACCTGATTTTCGACTCCGCGCCGGCCGCTTTGCACGTGTTTTACGACCTCGACACTCCCGTTACCCTTTCGCGCTTGGACGCGGGAGAAGTGGTGGACTATGTGCCCACTCTAGGGCTGCGGGAATTCGACCTCGTGCTCAGCTACACCGGTGGCGCTGCCCTCACCGAAGTCCGGAGGCGGTTCGGCGCGCGACGCGTCGCTGCACTGTATGGCCATGTTGATCCGCGTACACATCATCCAGTAGCTTCAAACGGACGTGCCCGGGCCGATCTTTCATACCTCGGAACGTATGCACCCGATCGGCAAGCCACGCTCGAGCGATTGTTCATCGAGCCGGCCCGGCTGCGTCCCGCAGAGCGTTTCGTACTTGGCGGGGCCGGTTACCCGCAGGATTTCCCGTGGACTTCCAACATCTGGTTCGTTCAGCACGTTGCACCAGCCGAGCACCCCGCGTTCTTCTGCTCTTCGCGGCTGACGCTCAACGTCACTCGTGCCGACATGGCGGCTATGGGCTATTGCCCGTCGGGCCGCCTGTTCGAAGCCGCCGCTTGCGGCACGCCCCTGCTGAGTGACGGCTGGGAAGGGTTGGAGCGATTCTTCCTTCCCGGGGAGGAAATTCTCATCGCGGACACCACCGCCGACGCACTCACCGCCCTTGATCTGTCCGACGCCGAGCTGGCGCGAATAGGCGCGGCGGGGCGCGAGCGAGTCTTGAGTGAGCACACCTCCGCGCACCGCGCGGGCCAGCTGCTCGCCTTATTGGAGGATGTGCGAACTTCCCGGCCGGAACCCGCAAAGCAATTAGCGGCCGCGGTTGAACGATCATGCTCGCCTGCGACGCATTCATGCAGAAGGATATGACTCTATGTGGGGCATCATTCCAGCCGCCGGGAACGGCACACGCATACAACCGCTCGCGTTTTCCAAGGAGCTGCTGCCGGTGGGGGTACGCAATGACGGTGAGCGGCCCAAGGCCGTCAGCGAGTATCTTGTGGAGCGCCTCACGGCGGCCGGCGCGGATAAGCTCTGCTTCGTGATCTCCCCGGGCAAGTCCGATATTTTGCACTACTACGGCGGACGCATCGGAAGGACAGACCTGGCCTATGTGGTCCAACCCACAGCGGCCGGCCTCTGCGATGCGATCTTTCGCGCCCGCCCATTGGTTCATGTCGATGAAAGCGTCGCCGTCGGGCTGCCGGACACGATCTGGTTCCCCCAGGACGCGCTGTGCCGGCTGCCGGACGATCGGCTGGCTTTCCTGCTGTTCCCTGTAGAGCATCCCGAGCTGTTCGATGCGGTCATCACTGACGAGCAGGGCCGCGTGCTGGAAATCCAGGTCAAGGCGGCAGAAGCCCGCTCGCAGTGGGTTTGGGGCGCATTCCGCATGCCGGGACGGATATTCCATGAGCTATATGCGTATTGGCATTCACGCGGCGAGCGCGAGTCGTACGTGGGGACACTCATCAATGGATGGCTGGCGCAAGGGGGCGAGGCGGTCGGTGTTCGCGCCGGAGAGCGTTATGTGGATGTAGGAACGCTCCACGGCTACCGTGAAGCCATTGGCCTGCTGGCCAGCTCTACGACGTTGATCCACTCCGCGGCGCGCCTCGTAGCCGAAGCCGACGCGCTACCTCCTTAACCGTAATATTCGGCGCCCAGGTGCGTGACGAGCGCCTCGCCACGCCATTCCCGCAACGTATTCTTCAGCTTCTTGAGCTGGATCGACAGGTCATGCTCCGGATACAGGCCCGGCGCATGCATCGGACTCTTGAAATAGAACGACAGCCATTCCTGGATGCCGCTGCGCTGGGCGCGGGCCGCGAGATCCAGGAACAGCGCGAGATCCAACACCAGGGGCGCGGCGAGAATGCTGTCGCGGCACAGGAAATTGATCTTGAGCTGCATGGGATAGTTCAGCCAGCCGAACAGATCGATGTTGTCCCAGCCCTCCTTGTTGTCCCCGCGCGGCGGATAGTAGTTGATCTGCACCATGTGGCACAGTTTCCCATACAGATCCGGATACAGCTCCGGCTGCAGGATGTGATCCAGCACGCCCTTCTTGCTGACTTCCTTGGTGCGGAAGCACTCCGGATCCTCGAGCACCTCGCCGTCGCGGTTGCCCAGGATATTGGTGGAATACCAGCCGCTCACCCCCAGCAGCCGCGACTTCAGTCCCGGCGCAATGATGGTCTTCAACAGGGTCTGCCCGGTCTTGAGGTCCTTGCCGGCCACGGGCACGTGGCGCTCGTTGGCTAGCTCCACGAGCGCTGGAGTATCCACCCCGAGATTCGGCGCCGCGTTCGCATACGGCACGCCTTCCTGCAACGCCGCGTAGGCGTAAAGCATGCTGGGGGTGATGGTCACATCGTCAGTATCCAGCGCCCGCTCGAACTCGGCGAGACTGCAATGAGCCGGGCCCTGGCTCATGAATGCTTCAGTGCTACCGCACCACAGAACGACGAGTCGCTCGACCGAGTGGCTGCGTGCGAACTCCCGAATATCCGCACGCAACTGCTCGATCAGATCGCGTTTGCCGCGCCCGCGTTTGACATTGGGCCCATCGAGACGCTTCACGTAGCGCCGGTCGAATACCGCCGGCAACGGACGGATCGCCTCGAGCTCCGGGCGTACCTGCTCCAGAAGCGAGTTCTCGATCACGCCGGCGGTCTTGGCGGACTCGTAGGCGTTGTCTTCGAAAATATCCCAGGCGCCGAACACGAGATCCTCGACGCCGGCCAGCGGCACGAACTCCCGAATCGCGGGCGAGCGATGCTCGGTCCGCTTGCCGAGCCGGATGGTGCCGAGTTGAGTCAGCGAGCCCACCGGCTTCGCGAGCCCCTTGCGGACTGCATGCACGCCGGCGATGAAGGTGGTGCTCACGGCACCGAGCCCGACGAGCAGCACTCCGAGCTTGCCATGCGGAGGGACGATGTGAACGGCCGGATGTCTCATGTCGGTCCTCCTCCCATTACCGCGCGCAGCTCGGCTTCGCGCAGCTCTTTGCCGACCCGCGGCTCGGCAGGGTTGGGCTTGCAAATGTAGATTTCATGTCCCGGCCGCGCCGTAACGCTGAAGCCCGCCGAGCGCACCATTGCCTCGACACAGGCGTGATCGGGGGCCCACCAGTTGGTCGGATCGTTCTCCAAAGCGAGCTCTATGAATGCCATTCGCGGCCAGCCGGCTCGCGTGAGCCATTCGCGGTCGAACAGCCCAACGGAAGCTGGTGGCTGGATGGCGCTCTCGCCCGGCATCGTCAGGGTTTGCAACACCATCTGCCGGCTCGTGACCTCCCGAAGGATGTCGAGCGCGAGCAGGGGATGCCGCAGGTGATAAAGCACTCCCAGGAACCAGACCAGGTCGAACCGCTCCCCGCAACCCGCCAGCTCGTAGACGGAGCCTTGACGGAACTCGATCTGATCCTCGAGGCCATACTGTCGAGCTGCCCACCTTGCCTGCTCGAGGTAGTGCGCATCGATATCGAGCGCGGTCACCTCGGCTCCGCGGCGTGCGAGCTCGAAGCTATAGAATCCGGCATTACACCCGACATCGAGCGCTCGCCATCCCGTCAGGTCCGCCGCGATGAACGGCGCAATCTGCCGCCACTTGACCATGGGGAAGTCGCCGAGCGGATGTCCAGGGGCAGTCTGCGCGCCATCGGGAAGATGCAGGTTGTGAAACCACGGCGCGAGATTGTCGATCTCCACGTGCACTTCCTCCCGTATCTATACCGTTACAGTCAGAGCATCGGGTGTCGAATCGCTGCGCCGGCTGCCCGGCCTGAGTGCCGGCTGCGGAGCGGCGGCCTCCCGTACATAGGCTTCGAGCTCACCCGCCCGGTGATCGGCGGTGTGATGGGCCAACACGCGCGCCCGCGCCCGCTCCGCGATCTGCTGCAGCTCGTCGCTGTCGATATCCCGCAGACAGGCCAGTGCCTCGTGCGTCGAGCGCGCAACGAGAATCTCGCGTTCAGGTGCAAAGAAATCCGCCAAGCCGCGCCACTCGTCGGTAATGATCGGAACGCCGCAGGCCGCTGCTTCGAACAGCCGCACGCTCGGGGAGTAACCGCTGGCCACCATATCGGCCCGAGTGACATTCAGCGTCAGTCGCTGGCGGTTGTAGAACCCGCGATGCGCCGCCGGTGGCAGGTGCTCTACACGTGAGACGTTGGCGGGCCAATCGATCGACTTCGGGTACTGCGGACCGGCAACACAGAAAGCGCCGTCGCGCCAGCGGCGTGCGGGCTCGAGCAGCAGCCGTTCCAACGCCGGTTGACGGTCGATGCTGTAAGTACCGAGGTAGCCGAGATCGCAACGCTTGACCGCACGCGTCACCGGGTAGTAGTCGCGGGGCTCCACGCTGCAATAGAGCGGCTGCACGCGGCGCGCACCGAATTGCTTTTGCAGGTGCTGCAATATCGGTCCGCCCGCGAACGAGAGGTATAGATCGAAGCGTGGCACGAGCGCGGGCGTCAGGTATTCGCACTCGCCGCGCTCGAGCTTCGCCATGGTTACGGGAGTATCGATGTCATAGAAGGCCGTGAGCCCGCTCGCGCGCGGCAGCAACCACTCGGCGACCAGCTTTCCCTCGGGTACGTAGGAACCGAGAATGACGACGTCGGCGCGCGCGGCATCGGGAAATCGCCGCTCGAGCTGCTCGAGACCGCTATAGAGCTGCACGTCGCAGTAGCGCGGATTCGGCAGATCCCGATTGTCGGCATACCAGGGCATGTCGCGCTCGAAAAAGCGAACGCGGTGGCCGCGCCGCGCGAGAGCGCGAACGAGAGCCCGATAAGTGGTCGCGTGGCCATTGCCCCATGCGGAGGTGATGGAGAGACCGAAGATGACGATGTCCAGGGGATGCCCGCTTTTCATGCTGCAACCTCGGTGTGCGCTTTGGCTTCGAGAGCCGCTTCCACCTCGAGTGCCCGGCGGGTGTAGGTATGGTGCGCAAGCACGCGCCGGAGGGCCGCCTGCCCGATTTGCCGCGCTGTGTCCGGATCGAGTTTCTCGAGGTGACCTGCCACTTCATCGCCGTCATGCGCGACCAATACCTCCCGGCCGGGCTCCAGAAACAGCTCGATACCTTCCCACGCATCCATGATCAGGCAGGCGCCGGCGCCAGCCGCCTCGAAGACCCGTGTCGGGGGCGAGAATCCCGTGCGGGCCATGCTGTCGCGGTTGATGTTGATGACCGCGCGCGGCGTGCAGTTGAAGGCGTTGTGGTCACTGCTGTAAAGGTGTCCGAGCAGACGGACGTTGGCGGGCGCCCCGGCACCTTCGTCCCAGCCATTGCCGCCGAGGAGAAAGCTGTCATCACGGCGGGCGCGTGCGGGTTTGAAGAAGAACTCACGCACTCGTGCCTCCCGATCCGGAAGCCGATTGCCCAGAAATCCCAGCAGACCCGCGAAGCGCGGGTCCGGTGGCACGGGATGATGCGTCAGGGGATCCAGGGCATTGTAAATAGGGACACAGGCGCGCGCGCCCAGCGACCTGTATTCCCGGATGACCGGCTGGCCCCCGCCGTAGGTAAAGATGAGATCGTACCGGCCGATCAATGGCCGAAATGCGTCCTCGGGATCGAGCGCGATACGCTCCAGAGTGGCAGGTGCGTCCACGTCCCAAAACACAATCACGTTGCCTGGCCGACGCAAGGCCAGTACTTCGCGCTCGAGCAATTCGTCCTGGACACCAACCCCGCTCGCCTTGACGATGACATCCGCATCACGCGCGGTATCGAGCGCGGCGTGCACATCTCGCGGGGAGTAAACGACAACTTTCGCCCACGACGGATCCGCCATGTCCCGATGCGCTTGCCGGTCGAAGGCATCGGGTTCGTAAAATGTGACGTGGTGGCCGCGCGCATGCAGGGCCCGGATGATTCCGCGATAGTAGGTCGCCGCGCCGTTCCAGTATGCCGAAACGAGGCTCGAGCCGAAGAATGCGATCTGAAAGCTTCGCTGCATGTTTGCTACGCCAGTGCCGGAGTGGACGAGGTGGCCAACGCTCCGTCATTGATAACGCCTGAGCCGGACGCGGCGCCCTGACGAACGCCGGCGCCCAACTCCCGACAGATCGACAGCAACTCCTGCGCCCGATGCGCGCACGTATGCCGCGCCTGGATCTTGCAAAATCCGTTCGTAGCCAGCGAACGGGCGTAATCCGGGTCGGCACGCAGGGCCCGCAGGTGTCGGCGCATCTGCGCGCCGTCATTTGCCACCAGGTAATCGCGCCCCGGCTCGAACAGCCCTTCGCTGTCTTCCCATGGCGCGCTCACTAGCGGAATGCCGCACGCAAGCGCCTCGAATACTCGAATGGTCGGAATCCCGGGAAGTTGCTCGCGATAGAACCGTCGTGGAACGTGTACCGTGGAATGAGCCTCGCCGAACACTGCTGGAACCCGAAAGTTCGCGATCCAACCGGCATATTCGATCCGTGCCCGAGCCAGCTCGGCCAACGCCTCCGCCGGGTAGCGCACGCCGTAAAGACGCGCTCGCAAGCGCAGAGCATGCACAGGCTCGATCAGAAACTCCTGCAGTTCGCGCGCCCGCTCGCCGTCGCCCCAGTTGCCGACCCACACGAGATCCAACGGCTTGGTCGTATCTCGCTCCCGAGGGTAAAACACTCGCGTATCGGCAGCCTCGTGCCACGTCCAGGCTCGAGCGGTCCAGCCACGCTCTTCGTAGATCCGCCGCAACACTTCGCCAAACGCAAGCACGCCGTCGTAACCCGACAGGTCGTAATCACTCAACTCCTCCGGAGCGCTCACCGCGCGATGATGGGTATCGTGGAAGAGGAGACGGTAGGGCGCCCGGGTACTATGGCAGCCAATCCGCCCCACCAGCTCCGGATCATTCCATTCGTGCACGATCACTACGTCCGCCCCGTCCAGCGCGACGTCGAGATCGAGCTCGCGGGGGTGATAGAGCACACTGCGTAAATGCGGATAAGCGGCCTCGAACTCGGCCACCGCGCTCTCGCCCTGTTGTTCGCAAAGGTTGCGCAGACTCCAGCCAGTCGCCCGCTCGTACACGTCCACCTTATGGCCCAGGTTCAGTAGTTCCGTGCAGATGCCGCGCAGGAAATGAGCGTTGCCATGGTTCCAATCGGATCTGAGTGAGTGATAGAACAGTACGAAATGCATCCGCTTCTCCTCAACTCCGGTGGACGGCCGTGCGTGCGGCCGCCGTGCGAGCCTGCGGCCCGTCGTGTCCACCACGGTTCTCTTCCAGCAGCTTCCGATATAGCGTCAGGTATTCCAGCGCCAGCCGTGCCGGCGCGAACTGGCGCGCACGCGCCATGGCGCGTGCGGCCAATCTCCTGCGCAAGGAGTCGTTCGCGAGCAACTCGTTCAATGTGTCACGCAGGGCTTCGTGGTCATCAGGCGCCACATAGCGAGCTGCCGCCCCCCAAATCTCGCGCAGGCTGTCGATATCGCCGAGTACGATCGCGCAGCCGGACAGCGCAGCTTCAAGAGCAGTCAACCCGAACGGCTCGTATCGTGCAGGCAGCGCATACACCGCCGCCCTTGCGTACCAAGCTGCCAACGCATCGGAATGCAGCGAGCCGAGCAGGCGCACAGCAGGAGGAGCCGCCACTACATTGCCCTCAGGGCCGGTGGTCTCACCCGCAACCAGGATCGGCGCGGCAACACGTGGCGCGACAGCCGCAAGCGCGCCGATGTTCTTCGCGGGGTCCCAGATCCGGCCGGCCGAAAGAACCATGCGTTCCTTGTGACCCGCACTGAACAGGCGCCTATTGCGGGCGTTGTAAACCACGGCAGCGTGCCGAAATGGACCGTAATAGCGCTCGAGGTCTGCCAACATCACCTGCGTGGGTGCAACTACACAGCGAGCAGCTTGCAGGCTGCTCGTGACCCGTCGCCGGTAAATGGCCCACTCGGGCGGTAAAGGCACGTTGTGCACAGCCGCCCACCAGGAAACCACGCACGAGTGGCCGACGCTCAACACAGGCGTATTCCATGGAAGGTCAGCGTGTACGAGGTGGTTGAGATGCACGATGTCGGGGCCGATCTCCTGCTCGAGCGAGAGCAGCCACCCTCCGGCGCGGTCCAGGTCATCCCAAGGTTGCGGCATCCACTCCAGGCGGAAGCTCGACTCATAAAGAGTGACGTTGGAAAGCCTGCCAATCTGTTCACGTTGAGCCGGCGAGAGCTCGGCTCCGAGCGTAGCGAGCGACACGTGCGCGCGACGCGCAGCGAGCGCTGCGCACAGTTCGAGAGCGTAATTCCAGACCCCGCCGATCGGGTCGGCTGTCATGAGGATTTTCATACTGTCGAAAGAGGCATGGCGCGCAGCTCACCGCCCATAGATGGCGTCGATGACTGCCGACACGTCGTACAAGCGGGTGGCGCTGCTATCGAAGCCGGGATTCACCGCCAGCTGCCGCGCCCAGGAGCTCACCGCCCGGCCGCCCCAATTGTCCGGCCCTGCCGCAAGCGTATGGCGCGCTGTCCCCTGACAGTGCTCCACGGTGAAATCATAGAAAGAGCCGCCAACATTTCGCAGTACGGCCGCACCGCGGGTGCCGTAGAAAGCGGCCTCGATCATGGCATCCTGACCGGCGGACAGCCGCCACGAGCACGCCAGGCGGGCAGTGGCGCCGCTCGCGAATTGCACTTCGGCAACCGCATGGTCTTCCAAGTCAACGGCAGGTTTTCCAAGCAGCTTGCCAGCGGCGTGCAACCGGCTGGTAATGGCGGCGATGTGGGGATAATCGAGCACCAGGAGCAGCAGATCGATGAGATGAATACCCAGGTCCATGACACAGCCGCCGCCGGACTGCCGCAGGTCGTAAAACCAGGGCTTGTCCGGGCCGTAGGCATTGTGGAACACGAGGTCGGCCGCAAAGATCTCCCCGAGCGCGCCACTGCGTGCGAGTTGCACGAGCTGCGGTACTCCGGCGACGGTGCGGTAGCAGAAGTCTACGGCCAGAAGGCGATCGTGAGCGCGGGCGGTCTCGATGGTTTGTGCGGCCTCCATCGCCGTGCGCGCGAGCGGTTTCTGACAGAACACGGCCAGGCCGCGCTCCAACGCGGCCATTGCCTGCTGCGCATGCAACCCACTGGGAGTTGCAATCACGACCCCGTCCAGATCTGCCGCGAGCAGCTCGTCAAAACTCTCCGCCACGAATGCGTGGGTCGCGTGCTCGGCCACCGCCCGCGCCGCGTTTCGAGCGGCATCGACACTCAGATCCGTAATACTGCAAATGTCAGCGGCCCCGTCGGCGGCCAGGGCTTGCAGTCGGTTCAAACCGATCCAGCCGACTCCCGCAAAGCCGATTCGCGGGCGGCCCAACGCCGGTGCACACGAGGCGGCGGCCGCTACGGGAGCAGAGGCGGCGTTCATGAGTACACGACCAGCGCTTTCAGGAAACCTGCAGGGCGATGCGCGAGCGCTTCAAACGCGGCCGGCAGCTCCTCGAGCGGAAACTGATGCGTGAATAACGGCCATGGATCCAGTTCACCGCTGACGACGAGCTCCACTGCTTCCTGCATGCCACGCCGATACTGCGCCGGATCGCGCTCATGCGCATTGATGACGTCCAGACCACGCCAGTTCCATTGTTGGAGGTTCACACGCCGTTCCCCGTCCTGGTGATAACCAGCAATGACGAGACGCGCCCTCGTGGCAGTCAGCTCAGAGGCTACGTCGAGCGCGGCCTGCGACCCAACGCATTCGATTACGCGATCGTAGCCGCCGCCCGGCACGCATTTCCGCGCCTCACTCACTGCCTGCGCTGGATCCTCCAGACGCACGAGAGCGGAAGCACCCATTGCCGCGGCCATCTCAAGCGCAAAACGGCGCCGCGACAGAGCTACGACACGGGCGCCCGCCCGCACTGCCAGCGCCGTCACCGCGGCACCCAGAAAGCCTACGCCCACAATGGCAACGCTCTGGCCCGCGGAAATCTCGCTGCGCCGGAAGATGTTCATGGCGCACGCGAGCGGCTCACCGGGAAAGGGCTTCCCGGCGAGTTCCCCAGGCAATTTCACGAGCGCGTCCGCGGCGGCGAAGTCGTGTTCCGCGTAGGCGTGATTGGAAAGCAACGCCACGCGGTCACCGGCGGCGAGACCCTGCACTGCCTCGCCAACGGAATCGATGGTCCCCCAACCCTCATGTCCCGGCGTTCCGGGTTCAAGAGGGTAGGTAAACCACGGGCGTCCCTCCCAGACAGGCAGGTTCGATCCGCACAGGCCACAGCCTTCGAGGCGTACACGAACCTGGCCTGCCTCGGGCGGGGGCACCTCGATCTGCTCGAGTGTGATCTTGCCGGGTCCCAGAATGCGCGCGGCGCGCGATGCTGTCTCGAAACGCGCGCTCATTGGCTCACCGCCAACGGCAATTCCCGCCCATGGGGGAGTGGCATCGCTTTCTGGAGCCAGTCGTACAGCCTGCCGACGCCTTCATACGGTGAAGTGCGCGGCTGCCATCCCGTCGCCCCCGAGAACCGCGACGTGTCCGTAACGAAGTAGCGCTGATCCCCGCTACGCCACGGCGCAAATTGCGTACGGGCCTGCAGCTCATAGCGTTCATTCAGCAGCCCGACGAGCTCGAGGAGGCTGAGCGTGTTTTGGGGCCCACCACCGACATTGAAGTGTTGGCCGGCAAGTTGCGCAATGTTGCGCCGGGCGAGGAGAAAGGCATCCACGAGATCGCCCACATAGAGCACATCACGCACCTGGCAGCCGTCGCCGTAGATCGTCAATGACGTCCGATCGCGCGCACGAATCGTGAAGTGTGCGACCCAGCCCTGGTCTTCGTTGCCGAACTGATGCGGGCCATAAATGCAACTCATGCGAAACACTACTGCCGGCAAATCGTAGGAGCGCGCGTAATCAAGCACGTACTGATCCGCGGCGCCTTTCGAGCAGCCGTAAGGGCTGTGGAAGTCGAGCGGGCGGGCTTCGCCAATGCCGTCCTTGCGCACCTGCGGGTTGTCCGGTACGTACCGCTGGCCTGATTTGACCAATGCGACGTCGGTGAGCGCCCCGTACACTTTGTTCGTCGATGTGAAAATCAACGGCGGCGCGGGATGCCTGCGACGGGCGGCTTCGAGCACGTTGAGCGTGCCGCGCGCGTTGATTTCGAAATCCTGCAACGGCGCTTCCAGGCTCGTGGTGACAGCCACCTGCGCGGCGAGGTGATAAATTTCCCCCGCGCGCTCCACGGCCCGCGACACTGCTCCCTCATCGCGAATGTCGGCCACCTCGATCTCGAGGCGCTGCGGATGTTGCTCCTGCAGCCGGCGCAGGTTCTCGCGCACTCCGGGCCGCGATAAGTTGTCGAAGACGAGTACGCGGCGGCCGTCCTGGAGCAGTCGTTGCGCGAGATTGCTGCCGACGAAACCTGCTCCGCCCGTAATCAACGCGACGGGCTCGCCTGCCTGCGCGCTCATGCGACCAGCCCGTGCCGGCGCAACTCGCTCTCGGCGGCCTCGGAACGATCCTCGTCCATGCGGCCTTCGAGCCAGGCGCTCAGACCCTCGAGTCCCGCCTCCAGGCCGATGCGGGGTCGATAGCCGAGCACGCGTGTCGCCTTGGAGATATCCGCGAAGCAATTGCGGATATCTCCGGCGCGATAGTTGCCGCAGACCTGTGGTGCCAGGTGGCCCTTGCCCAGCACCCTGCCGAGCCGCTCGGCAATTTCCAATACGCTGTAAGGATGGCCGCCCCCGATGTTGAAGACTTCGTCACGCGCCGCCGGGCTCTCGAGCGCCAGCACGCATCCGGCGGCGAGATCCCGCACGTGAACGAAATCCCGCCGCTGTTGGCCGTCTTCGAAGATGACGGGTGCGCGACCATTCAGATAGCGCGCGGCGAAGATCGCGAGCACGCCGGTGTAGGGATTGGAAAGTGCCTGGCGCTCGCCGTAGACGTTGAAGAAGCGCAACGCGGCGACCGGTACATCGTATGCGCGGCCGAACAGCAGGCACATCATCTCCTGGTCATATTTAGAGAGCGCGTAGATCGATTCCGGCATCGGCGCCTTGTGTTCCGGTGTCGGCACCGGCTCGAGCGCCTCCCCGTCCGCACCGGTCGGATTCCACCGGCTGGCTTTCAACTGCTCCACGGAGCGCGGTCGCGGCGCGCACGGCGCACCACTGCCGTCGCGATAGAGACCCTCACCATACACGCTCATGCTCGAGGCCACGACGAGTTTCCGGATGGGCCGGCGCAGCAATGCTTCGAGCAACACCGCCGTGCCGCGATTGTTGACATCCACGTACCGCTCGATCTCGTACATGCTCTGTCCGACGCCGACTGCCGATGCGAAGTGGTACACGGCGTCGATACCCGCGAGCGCGCGCTCCACATCGCGCCGCTCCCGAACGTCCCCCTCGATCGTCTCCACCTCGGCAGCGAGGTAATCTGGAAATTTCCGGGCGCCGCCGTGCACCTGCTCGCTCAGGTTGTCGAGGACGCGCACCCGATAACCCTTCGCCAGCAACGCATCGGCCAGATGCGAGCCGATGAATCCGGCCCCGCCGGTGATGAGAACTGTGTTAACGCCTGACATGACTGATCTCCAGAACGCCTGGACCGAGCCCGGCGGTTTCCGCTGCGACCTTGCCGGCCGTGCCGCTGCCCTGCACCGGGGCAACCTTTATTCCCTTGCGCACGCGGCTCCGCTGGTGCTCCAACATTCGTTCGAAATAGAGGATCGTGCGCGTCAACCCCTCGCGCAGGCGCACCCGGGGATTCCAGTCGAGCTGCTGGCGGGCGAGCTCTATGTTGGGGCAGCGCTGCGTCGGATCATCGTGCGGCAGGGGCAAAAAAATCATGCGCGAGTGCGACCCGGTGAGCTCGATGACGAGCTCCGCGAGCTCCAGGACGGTGAATTCCTCCGGGTTTCCCAGATTCATGGGACTCCTGAGGCCTCGCGGCGCATCCATGAAGGCCAGCAGCGCCTCGACCAGATCGTCGACATAACAGAATGAGCGCGTCTGATCGCCATTGCCATAAATCGTAAGCGGCTGATTGCGCAGCGCCTGCACGATGAAGTTGGACACCACCCGGCCGTCGCCGATCTGCATGCCGGGACCATAGGTGTTGAAAATCCGAGCCACGCGCACTTCCACATCGTGCTTGCGCTGGTAGTCGAAACAAAGGCTTTCGGCGCAGCGCTTGCCCTCGTCGTAGCAGGCGCGCAGGCCCGTCGGATTGACATGACCCCAATAAGCTTCCGATTGCGGATGGATCGCCGGATCGCCGTAGACCTCGCTCGTGGAGGCCTGCAGGATCCGCACACCGGCGCTGCGCGCGATCTCCAGCAGGTTGTACGTTCCGCGCACGCTCGTCATCGTGGTGCGGATCGGATCGGCCTGGTAGTGCACCGGCGAGGCGGGACAGGCGAGGTTGAAAATGCCGCCGAGAGCGGCAACCTCGAATGGATCGCTGACGTCGTGCCGCTGCAGCCGGAAGCGGGAATCTTCCATGAGACGCGCTATGTTGTGCAGCTCGCCGGTGACGAAGTTATCGACGCACAGGACCGGCCGGCCCTGGCCGATGAGCCGCTCGCACAGGTGCGAGCCCAGGAATCCGGCTCCGCCCGCCACCAGCATGGGAGACGACTGCATGATTTCAGCGGCCATGAAACGCCCTTCCTCTGTTTATCGCCCAGCGCGCCCGCGAGCGGATTCCCCGGCCCACTTGCGTCGCTCCTGCCATCACCCCGAGAGCGCGGCGGCCCGATTCACATGCGCCGCCGCAGTGACGTCCGCCGGCGCACGGGTGGCGCCCTCCGCCGCATAGCGGCGCGTCATGCGGCCGCAGAAGTCGGCGAATTCCTCGATGTGCAGGGGCGGACTCGTGTGATCCGGCCGCACGCCCCGCGATTCCGGGGTGAAACAGAAAGTCACCGTCACCGCGAACTCCTCGAGCGCGCGCATCTGCCGGTCGAACCACTCGAGCGCGTGCGGCCGCAGGCTGTCCGCCCAGCTCAGGCCAGTGCGCAAGTGCTTCACGCCCAGGCGCCGCAGCCAGCGAGCCGCGTCATCGAGGCGGTGATCCTCGAAATGAAACCATTGGCAGATGCCAAATTCGGGAGTGAATTCGCCGAAACGCGCGGCCGCGGGTTTCGCAGAACCGTCCTCCCTTAGCAGGCCCATATGAAAGTGTCGATAGTAGGAGGAGCCTTCCGCTTCGCGATGACGGGTCGCGGCGGGCCACTGACGCGGCAGATCGTACAGGCTGTACCAATGGATGCGTTCGGCGCGGCCGCGCAGAAGCTCGGCGGTGCGCCGCAGGCCGAACTCCTGCACCTCGTCGGCACCAAACGTGGAAACACCAACCTCGGATACCCACAGCGGCAGGTTGGTCACGGCGCGGATCTCGGCAAGCTTCTCCGGCCACTCGTCTATTTTCCAGTGGTTCCAGTCGAGCGGGAAGCCGTGAACTGCAACAGCGTCGAGCTCCGCAATCACTCCCTGCGCCTGCATGCGGCGCATGAACAGCGGGTCGATCGGCGAGATGCCTCCGAGTACCCGCGGCAACCGTGGACTTTCAGCCGCGACAGCGCGCGCTGCGAGAATCGTCATGTCGGAGAAGATGCGCCACTCGGGATCGCTGTCGATGAAGTCCCAATGAGACATGTTATTGGGTTCGTTCCACAGCATTATGGCTTCGATCACGCTTGCCTCGCCTGTTGAGTCGGGCGCCTCGTGTAGGCGCCACGGGCACGGTTGAAGCAACTTCTATTCCCCGGCCTGCGACGGCATCAAAGCGCAGAGCCACGCGCGGCCACGGCGCATGCGAGTGCCGACTCGTCCCCGAGCAGCAGCGGCTCGCTCCAGCGCGCAAGCGTTGCTGCAGATTGTTCGCCGGACACGTCGAAATACAACAATGTCTCCCAGCGCGCGCCGCGCAGTGCGACCGCGCGGCAATCGGCCGCGGACAGCAATACAAGGCCGGCAACTGCGTCCCAGAGCGCTGGCCGCGGGATATATGCGAGACTCAGAAGACCCGCGGCAACGAAGGCGAATTCCAATGTGGCGCAGCCAAGCACACGCGTGTCCCACAGGGCGCCGAAAGACGGCGCTCTGCCGGGCTCACTCGCAAGTCCGCGCCACGTGCCCGGCGCACGTCTTTTGAGTGCGCGACCATCGAATTGCAACGCTCCGCCCGTCCTGGCGTGATAGACGCCAGGCTTCAGCGTGTGAGTGGCCGCGCACCAGATCGCGCCGGCAATCGGCCTGCCGTGGAAGAGGACGCCGATCGAGGAGCCGAACAGGGGCAAACCGTTGATGAAGTTGGTCGTGCCATCGACGGGATCGATCACCCATGTGAACGGCGCAACTTTTCCGGCGGGCGGCGCCTGCTCCTCGCCGATTACCGCGTGGTCGGGAAATTCGGCAGCAAGTTGCGCCCGCAGCAGCGATTCGACCGCGCGATCGGTGCGGCTGACGGGATTGGAATTGCGCGCGCTGCCCGGTCCGGGCGTCTTGAAATCCACGGCAGGCCGTTCATTGTACGCCGCGCAGATATGGTCGCCAGCCGCGCGCGCAAGCCGCACAGCCGTATGCTCCAGCGTTTCAATGACATTGCTGTCTGGTGCGTGACGGCTCTGAGGGGTATCGCACTCCATGCCGCAGCCGCCGCAAGGGCCGTGCCGCGCGACACTCTTGATGTACTTTGTTATGCCTCGAGCATCGGTCGGCGTGGCTCAGGCAACGCTCGCACGACCGGTCGAAGGCTCGACCGGTATCTCGCGCCGATGGGCAGCGGTCAGACGCTGAAATTCCGCACAACTCAGGGCAAGCTCGTCGGGAGATCCCTGCGCCACCAGCCGTCCGTCCTGCATTACCAACACTTCGTCGAAGCGGCCGAGCAGGCTCAGACGGTGTACCGACGAGACGAGGCAGGCGGAGTCGAAAGCGGCGAATAGGTTGGTATAGACCTGGGCCTCCGTCGCCGGATCGAGACTCGCCGTCGGCTCGTCCAGCAGCACGAGAGTGCTGCCGCCGGCCGCGATAATCCCGCGCGCCAGAGCAACGCGACTTCTCTGGCCGCCGGACCAGTTGGCAGCGCGCTCAGCGACGGAGGCTTCGAGCCCGATCGGCGTCGCTTGTACAAAGTCAGTGGCGCAAGCCGCTTCGAGCGCTCCGGCATAGGCATTCGGCGCGGGCGGCCCGTCCACGGATTCGCACAAACCCAGATTCTCCCCAAGCGTGCCTTCATACACCTCCGCATCCTGCGGAATCAGCGTGCTGCGCGCGCGCAAAAATTGCGCGGTTTCCGCCGTCGAAACGTGGATGGGTCCGTCATCTACGGCGAGCGCTATGCGCTCTGCGGAATACAGGCCCGCCAACACCCGTAGGAGGGTGCTCTTCCCCGAACCACTGCCGCCGATAAGCGCGTACCGCTTTCCGCGCTCGAGCGAGAACGCCAACCGCTCGAGCGTCGCTGCGTTGATGCGACTGGCCGAATGACGAAAGGTCAAATCGCGGACCACGATACGCTGCCAGCCGATCTGCGCCTGCGGCCCCGCGAGGTGCGATACCCCGTGCGACGGTGTGTCTCGAATGACATCCGCGCTGGCATAATCGGCATGCTGCCGCGCAAAGGTCTGGAAATGCGAGGCGATGGAGGAAATCACGCCAGCGGCCTGCTGCGCGTACTCCCAAACCATATAGAGGCTCCCCAGCAGCAACGGCGTGCTGGCGCCATTGCCGGAGGTCGTGGGCAAACGGGTGGCAAGCCAGACATAGAGTGCTACGAGACCGCAGCTCAACACTCGCGTCGCGAGGTCCACCGTGCACCACTTGGCCTCGTTTAGAACTATAGAGCGTTGCAGCGGCGCAAAGATCGCCAGCAACCTGCGTTCGAGCCGCGCAGCCACGACTCTGGCTTGGCGTAGGGCGTACACCGTCCCCGTATTGCCGAGCGTATCGATGAGCGTGGCTGAATAGCGACGCTCCGCATCGTTCTCTTCGTTCGCCAGCCTGAGCATGGCCCGGTCGAAGCCGACGACCGAAGCCGTAATCAGGGCAAAGCCGGCCAAGGCCGCCCCGCCGATCACAGGCCGCACCCACCACAGAGCGATCAGTGGACCGAGCAGTCGCACCGCACTATTCAGGTAAATGAACTGGCTTTGGGCAAAGCCGGACAGCGCATGTGTGCTCTGCTGAACGCGATGCGCCGTGGCGCCAGAGTGATGGGACTCGTGCCAGCTCAGTGGCAGCTCGAAGAGACGCTCGATGAGGAGCGCCGACATGCGCCGTCTTACCGTGAGCGCGGCTCTTCGCTCCAAAATGCGGCCCGGACCGTGGAGTAGCCAGCTCCCGCATGCGACGAACAACACCATCGACAGCCACAGACCTGCGCGTTGAAGACCATCCCGGCCATGCAGCTGCAATGCATTGAGCGCCCGACCGGAGATGTAGGGCACCGCGAGCAATACCGTCTGGGCAGCTATGAGCAGCACCACGGCACCGACGAACACGCGCCGCTCGCCACGCATGTGGCGCCACAGGTCGCGATAGAGCAGGAATACGGCGCCGGGTCGTGGGACGCGGGCCTCACTGGGGTTGAGCACCGAAATAAGTTAACGAGCAGGGCGCGCGGGTACTGTGCGTTAGTTCACGCCAGCGAAACTCCAGCGCACAGTCAAACGCAGCTCAAAAACGTTGTCCCGAGCAGACATTCCTGTAGATTTTTTGCAACGCAGGCGCCTGAGCCTGGCCCTCAGCGGGGACGGGCGCCCTCCTTGCTGTCGCCTTTCTGCCCTGCCGCGACGCAACTTTTCGGTGCGGCCAGAAATCCTTATTGGAATACTTTGCAATGCTCAACCCGGCACTTTCACAACCTGCCGAGCAGTGGATGCGCCACATGCGTCGCGGCGACTGGGAAGCGGCATGGCAGATCAGCGATAAGCTGCTGGAGCTTCGCCATGGACAGAACTGCCGTTGGCTGCCGCGGCACCTGCAAACGGTCTGGGACGGACGACCGCTTGCGGGACAGCGCGTGCTCGTGCGCTGCTATCACGGACTGGGCGATACGCTGCAATTCATCCGCTTTGCAGCGCCGCTGCGGCAGGTCGCCACCCACGTCACCGTCCTGACGCAACCGCAGCTCGTTCCTTTGTTGAGAACCGTGCGCGGGATCGATTCTATTGTGCCGCTGCACGATGGAATACACAGGACGGAACCGGATGACGTCGACATCGAGGTCATGGAGCTGCCACATGCTCTGCGTACGACGCTCGATACGCTTCCCGCGGTCGTTCCTTACATTCATCTGGAGAAACAACCCACTCAACCCCGATCCAACCGAGGCCTGTGCGTCGGGCTCGTGTGGCAAGCCGGAGGTTGGAATGCCCGTCGGTCTGTCGCGCCCGAGCTCATGCAAACTGTGACGGGACTCGACGGTATCTGTTGGAAAATATTACAACGCGGCCCCGCGTTGGCAGCGTGGCCTCGACACCTGGGCGAGTGCCCGCCGATCTCACACGTCCTGGACGAAGCGGCTGAGCTTCGCAAGCTGGACTTGTTGATTTCGGTCGACACGATGTCGGCCCACCTGGGCGGCGCCCTTGGCGTACGGACCTGGACGTTGCTGCCTGCGGAAGCCGATTGGCGCTGGATGGAGGAGCGGGAGGACACACCGTGGTATCCGACCATGCGCCTGTTTCGCCAGCCACGGCCTGGCGAATGGCCGCCCGTCATTGCACGCGTCGACGCAGAACTCCGTGAGCTACGGAACAGGCACGCCGCCCACCCGTCTAGGAGCAGTTGGCAGCATTCGGACAATGGAGAAACTTCATGGCGACCCAGCGCAAAGATGTCGTGAATGCCCCCGCTGGCGGTTGGGGTGCACTGAACGCCGTCGAGACGCATCTTGCGCGGCAGGAGACGCTGATCCGGGGCAACCGCGCCTTGCTGTCGATGAACAAGCCCGGCGGCTTCGACTGCCCGAGCTGCGCCTGGCCCGACCCGCGCGAGCCGCACACTTTCGAATATTGCGAGAACGGCGCGAAGGCGGTCGCCTGGGAGGCGACGCGCAAGCGCGCGACGCCCCAGTTTTTTGCCGAGCACACGCTCGAAGAGCTCAAGACCTGGACCGATCACGACCTCGAGAGTGTCGGCCGCCTCACCCATCCGATGCGCTACAACGCCGCAACAGACAAGTACGAGCCGGTGACCTGGGACGAGGCATTCGGCGAAATCGCCGCCCAGCTGCGCCCCCTCGATCCCCGGCGCGTCGAGCTCTATACCTCGGGCCGCGCCTCCAATGAAGCGGCCTTCCTGTACCAGACCTTCGGACGCCTGCTCGGCACCAATAATTTTCCCGACTGCTCAAACATGTGCCACGAGACCACCACCGTCGCGTTGCCGGAAAGCATCGGGGTCGGCAAGGGTACGGTCGACCTCGAGGACCTGGAGCACTGCGATGCCATGCTCATCTTTGGCCAGAATCCAGGTACGAACAGCCCTCGCATGCTGGGTTACCTGCATGACATGGCGAAGCGCGGCGTTCCGATCGTCACCTTCAATCCGCTGAAGGAGCGCGGGCTCGTGGCCTTCGCCAATCCACAGAACGCGGTCGAGATGCTGACCGGCTGGGGGCAGAAGATCAGCTCGCAGTACTACCAAGTGCGCGCCGGCGGCGACATCGCCGCGATCCAGGGCGTCTGCAAGGCCGTGATCGCGGCCCATGACGAGGCTCGCAACAGGGGGGGCAAACAGGTCCTCGATGTCGATTTCATCGAGCGGCACACCCACGGTTGCGAGGCTTTCGCCACCTATGTACGCGAGATGCCGTGGGAGCGGCTCGAGCATTACAGCGGCCTTTGCCGCGCGGACATGGAGGCCGCCGCCGCGGTGTACATGAATGCCGAACGCGTTGTCGCCTGCTGGGGCATGGGCATTACGCAGCACAAGCATGGCGGGGACGCGATGCAGCAGATCGTCAATCTCATGCTATTGCGGGGCAACATCGGCAGGAAGGGCGCCGGCGCCTGCCCCATCCGTGGACATTCGAACGTGCAAGGGGACCGCACGGTGGGCATCTACCAGAAGCCCAAGGAGCCTTTTCTCAAGAAGATGGACGAGGTCTTCAGCTTCACCTCTCCCCGCGCGCCCGGCCACGATGTCGCCGAGTGCTGCGAGGCCATTCTTCGCGACGAGGTCGACGCGTTCGTGTCGCTCGGGGGCAATTTCTTTCGCGCCGTTCCGGACAATGACCGCATAGCCGCCTACACGCCGCGACTGCGGCTGACGGCCTATATCGCCACCAAGCCCAACCGCTCGCACGTCGCGCATGGGCAGCGCTCTTATCTACTTCCCTGTCTCGGCCGGACCGAGCGCGATGAGCAGAACGGCGTCGTGCAGTCGATCACCGTCGAAGACAGCTTCTCCATGGTGCACGACTCGACCGGCCTGCTGGCGCCGGCCAGCCCCGAGTTGAAATCCGAAATCGCTATTATCGCCGGCCTCGCCAAGGCCACGGTGGGCGAGCGTGCGAAGATCGACTGGGACGCCTACGTCGCCGACTATTCATTGATCCGCGACACGATCGAGGCCGTGTTTCCCGATCAGTTCTCACAGTACAACAGGCGCATCGCCCAGCCGGGGGGCTTTCGCCTGCCGAACGCCGCACGCGAGCGCAAATGGAATACGCCGACTGGGCGCGCCAATTTTCTCTTCAAGGAAGGCCTGTTCGACTCGGACGACGACGCGCCCGAGAGCGATCACCTGCAGCTCATCACATTGCGCAGCCATGACCAGTTCAACACGACCATCTACTCCAACAACGACCGCTACCGGGGAATCCGAAACGAGAGGAAGGTGGTGTTCATGAACCGGCGGGATATCAAGTCGCTCGGCCTGGACGAGGGTGCCACGATCGAATTTACAGCCATGGCGGGCGATGGCATCGACCGGCGCGTCAGTGGTTTTCGCGTGGTCACCTTCGATATCCCGCCGGGGTGCTGCGCGGCGTATTACCCGGAGACGAATCCGCTGCTCGCGCTTTCCCATCGCGACCAGCGCAGCAATACGCCGGCGGCGAAATCGGTACCGGTGCGGGTCACCGCAATGCAGCCGGGCGATCCCGTCTCCGCCGAAACGGACGTCCCCGAACATGGCTGCAACCGCTCCAAGGATCCGCAGACCGTACCGCTGGCCTGAGTCTTGCGGCAGCTGACGCACTGGCGGCGTCCACGGATAAAAGTATGGCGCGACGAGCGAAACGCGTGCGGAACGCGAAGATCCCCATGAGCCTCGAGCCGATGGAGGCCCGTCTCGAAAGCGATCTTCCGCACGAGCCCGGCTGGCAGTTCGAACCGAAGTGGGACGGATTCCGCTGTCTGATATTCCGCTCCGGCAAACGCGTCGAGCTGCGAGCGAAATCCGGCAAATCCCTGTCCCGCTACTTCCCAGAGGTGCTCGCCCCGCTGCGTGCGCTCCCCCACGAGCGGTTCGTACTCGACGCGGAGCTCGCGATCCCGCTCGGCTCGTCCCTCTCCTTCGCTGCACTGCAAATGCGGCTGCATCCGGCCGCGAGCCGCATTCGCCGCCTCTCAGCCGAGACCCCGGCCATTGCGCTGCTGTTCGACTGTCTCCTCAGCCCGGATGGCAACAACCTGCTCGACCAGCCGCTGCGGACGCGACGTGCGGCGCTCGAGCAGTTCTGGGTGACTTTGCCGAGCACTGACGGTTTGCTCCTCTCGCCCTACACGCGCAAGCGGGCGGAAGCCGAAAAGTGGCTGGATCGTGCGGGCGGCGCGCTCGACGGAGTCGTCGCCAAACAGTTGGATGGAAGCTATCGGCCGGGCGAACGCGTGTGGGTGAAGGTGAAGCATCTTCGAACGGCCGACTGCGTCGTCGGGGGCTTCCGCTACGGCACCAAGAGCCGTGAAGTGGGCTCACTTCTGCTTGGGCTGTATAACGACTGTGGCTTGCTCGATCATGTCGGATTCACGGCCTCCATTGCGAAGGCGGATCGAAAGGCGCTGACCCGGCGGCT
Organism: Gammaproteobacteria bacterium; assembly: GCA_028293805.1. GTDB lineage: Bacteria > Pseudomonadota > Gammaproteobacteria > Steroidobacterales > Steroidobacteraceae > 13-2-20CM-66-19. Next base: position 10,349 of record JAQGOC010000071.1, on the reverse strand, counting down.
CGAGAGTCTGCGAGGCGCCCCCGGCTTCTCAGGCAATGCCCCCGGAGCGCCCAGCCGGTGGAGCTCCGAGCGCTCGGCTCAGTGGCAACCGCTGCGCCCGCGGCTCGTCGTCGAAGTCTGTTACGACCACGTGACGGCGAACCGGTTCAGGCATGGCACCAGGCTGTTACGGTGGCGGCCGGACAAATCGCCGCACCAATGCACCCTGGAACAATTGCTGCACGAAGCGCAACCCTCTAAGTTGGTGGAAGGAGTGCTGCGCCCCTCATCATTCCACGTGACCGTGAACCGGCATCCGGAGGTGCCCGATGAACCACACCCGAATTCCCAAGGCGGCGCTGATACTGGTGGGCGACGGAAAAAGGGCACTATTCCTGCGCAACGAGGGCAGCCCCGAGCACGTCAGCCTCGTCCTCGAGCGGGTGCTCGAACAGGAGAATCCCCCAACCCGCGAACAGGGCACGGATAAGCCGGGCCGCTATTACGGCGCCGACCGCGTATCACGCAGCGCGATGGAGCAAACCGATTGGCACCAGTTGGCGGAGGACCGCTTCGCCCACGAGATTTCCACGGCGCTGTACCGCCTGGCGCATGCCAACGAGTTCGAGGCGCTCATTGTCGTCGCGCCCCCCAGGATTTTGGGGAACCTGCGCGAGGCTTTTCACAAGGAAGTGGCCGAACGAGTGGTGGCGGAAATTCCAAAAGACCTCACGACGCATTCGGTGTCTGAGATCGGCAGGTTGGTTTCGGCCTAGCCTCGTGCGAACGGAACGGGGATTGCTGCTCACTCTGAGTACCGCGCCCGCGTGAGACCATGCTGGACCTACGACGTGATCGCAATCGAATGGTCGACGTGCAGATTGCACGGCGTGGCGTCCACGACGTCAATGTGCTGAATGCCATGAGGCAGGTGCCGCGCGAGGCGTTCGTCGAACCGGGGCTCGAGGAGTTCGCGTACGAGGACGGTCCGCTGCCGATCGGCGAAGGTCAGACGATCTCGCAACCGTACATCGTCGCACTGATGATCGAGGCCGCGGAGGTGAAGCCGGGCGATCGCGTGTTGGAGGTAGGTGCGGGCTCCGGCTATGCCGCCGCGGTACTGAGCCGGATCGCTGGCAAGGTTTATGCGATCGAACGCCATCCGGCACTGGCCGAGATCGCCAGAGCGCGCCTGGCAGCACTTGGATACGACAACGTCGAGTTACGCATTGGCGATGGCACTGGAGGAGCACCGGACGCCGCGCCATTCGACGCCATCCTGGTCGCGGCGAGCGGACCGAAAGTACCACAGGCCCTGAAGGAACAGCTCGCGATCGGCGGACGTCTGGTCATTCCGGTCAGCGAGCAGCGGTGGCAACAGAGTCTGCGCAAGATCACCCGTACGAGCCAGGCCGAGTACCGCGAGGAAGATCTCGGCGCTGTCAGCTTCGTGCCGCTCATCGGCAAACAAGGTTGGGCCGAAAATGGCGAGCGGTCGGCCAGTAACCATGTGCCCGGCCGCTCGCGTGGACACACGCTGCCGGAAATGATCGCCCACGAGGCCGAGCCCCTCCCCGGGCTCGATGAGCCCGCATTCGGCGCTCTCTTTGACCGGTTCGCGGGAAAGCGCGTAGTCCTGCTGGGGGAAGCGAGCCACGGCACATCGGAGTTCTATCGTGCCCGCGGGGCAATCACTCGTCGTCTGATCGGGAAGCATGGATTCTCGATCATCGCCGTGGAGGCGGACTGGCCCGATGCCGCTGCTGTCGACCGCTACGTGCGCCATCGCGCCGCGCGCGCTCAAACCGAGCGGGCCTTTCAACGGTTTCCGACCTGGATGTGGCGCAATACCGAGGTGGCCGCCTTCATCGAGTGGCTGCGCTCTCATAACGGGACGCTCGCAGCTGAACGGCGCGCCGGCTTCTACGGACTCGACCTCTACAATATGAGCGGGTCGATCGCCGCCGTTCTGGAGTACCTCGACAAGGTCGACCCGGCAGCTGCTGCGATAGCCCGGGAGCGGTATGCCTGCCTGACCCCCTGGCAGAAAGAGCCCTCGACTTATGGGCGCGCCGTGCTGACCGCGAATTATCGCAAATGCGAGCAGGTCGTGATCGAGCAGTGTCGCGACTTGCTCAGCAAGCGGCTGGAGTATGCGAGGCAGGATAGCGAAGGCTTTCTCGACGCCGCACAGAATGCACGACTGGTTGCCTCGGCTGAGCGGTATTACCGAGTGATGTACTACGGGGGGGCCGAGTCCTGGAATCTCCGTGACACCCACATGTTCGAGACGCTCGATCACCTCCTCGAGGCACGCGGACCCGATTCCAAAGCGGTCGTATGGGCACATAACTCACACATCGGAGACGCGCGCTACACGGAAATGGGAATCGTGCGCGAGGAACTCAATGTCGGGCAGCTTTGCCGCGAGCGGTTCGGCGATCAGGTAGCGCTCATCGGGTTCGGCACCCACACCGGGACCGTCGCTGCGGCGCACGATTGGGGCGCGGACATGCAGGTCATGCGGGTGCGCCCTTCACATCCGAACAGCTACGAGCGGGTCTGTCATGACAGCGGCGTGCCCCGCTTCCTGCTCGATCTGCAGGAAGATCCGGCTGTCCGCAAGCGTCTGATCGAGCCCCGGCTGGAGCGCTTCATCGGTGTGATCTACCGGCCCGATACCGAAATCATGAGCCATTACGCCGAGTCGTCGCTGGCGAAGCAATTCGACGCGTTCGTCTGGTTCGACGAAACCACTGCGGTGACGCCACTGGGGCCGGAACGCCCGGCCCCCGGCGTTCCGGACACCTACCCGTTTGCGCTCTGAGGCGTCGATCGCGCTGGACGAGCGCGAGCCGGGGTTGAGCGCCCCGGCTCGCGGGCCAGTCGACTACAGGTGACGCTGCGGGTCGCTGTTGGTCTGCGAGGACTGCTTGTGGTGGTGAGGCCGCTCCAGCTTCGTTCCGGTGATGTGGTCGTCCGGTACGGTTGGAGCGAACGTCGGCAGGTTTTTCGCACGCACCTGAGTTACGGCCTCGAAGCCGGACGCCAGCCTGATCAGCGTGGGCTCGCTGAAAGCCGTGCCGAAGAAGCTGATCCCCAACGGGATCTCGAACACCATCCCGGCCGGCACCTGCACGACCGGATAGCCCTCCGCCGCCGCGAGGCTCGAGCTGCCGAACACGAAGTGATCGCCGTAGAGCAGATCCGTCACCCACGCGGGATTGTCGGTCGGCGCGACGATCGCATCCAGACTGAAGGCCTGCAGCGCTTTGTCGATGCCGTTGACTCCCGAGAGCCGGTCGATCTCCAGCGCCTGGTTGTACGTCATACCGTTGAAGTCCGCTTGCGCTGCGTCCGCGCCGATTGCCAGTCCCTCGGACTGCTCGAAGATATCCTGTCCGAAGAAAGGCATCTCCACATCGGCGTTGGCGTTGTTGAAGGCGATCGCGTCCGCCAACGTCTTCCCGGCCATCGGTACCCCGCTGCGGGTGGCGAAATAGTTGCGCACATCGTCCCGGAATTCATACTCCAGGAGCAGGGTCTCGCCGGCCGGCGCCGGGAAGGTAAAGCCCGCTCCATTGGGACCGTCGAGCTCGATGACGGTCGCCCCTGCCGCCTTGATCGCGGCAAGCGCCGCATCGAAGGCAGCCACTACCGCCGCGGGAGCGCTGTCCACCCCCTGCCGCGTCACACCGATGCGAGCACCCTTCAGTCCGTGCGGATCGAGGAACTTCGTGTAGTCGGTCGGAATGTTCGTCGGCCGCGAGCGCCCCTTCCAACCCAAGGGAACCGACCCGGTCGCGGCATCACGCCCATCGAACGTTCGACTCTGGATAACCCCGAGCGCCACAGCCGCATCGGCTACGGTACGGCCGTGTGGACCGACGCTATCCTGAGTGTGTGCGATCGGGACTACACCGGCGCGGCTGGTCAGACCCACGGTAGGCTTGATACCCACGACGCCGTTTGCGTTGGCCGGACACACTATGCTGCCGTCCGTCTCCGTGCCCAACGAGACTGTCGCAAAGTTGGCTGATACAGCGGCGCCCGAGCCGGAACTCGAACCGCAGGGATTGCGGTCGATACCGTACGGGTTATGAGTCTGGCCGCCGATCGCCGACCAGCCGCTGGTGGCGGCGGTGGAGCGGAAATTCGCCCACTCGGACAGATTTGTTTTACCGAGGATGACTGCCCCGCCTGCCCGCAACTGCGCGGCTACAGTGGAGTCGCGTATCGCAGGAGCACCCGCCAGCGCCAGCGACCCCGCCGTAGTCTGCAGCTTGTCGCCCGTGTCGATGTTGGCCTTCAGAAGAACCGGGATGCCGTGCAGGGGCCCCAGCACGCGGCCCTGCCTGCGTAGAGTGTCCGCCTGGCGCGCCATCGCGAGCGCATCCGGGTTCAGCTCGATGATCGCATTAACGCCCGGTCCGCCCTGATCGAGCTTGAAAATTCGCGCGATGTATTCACCCGTCAACTGCTCCGATGTGAGACGGCCGGCGGCCATCTCCGCCTGAAGCTCCGCCACGGTTGCTTCGCTGTAGCGGAACCGGAACTCCTTCTGCGAGTCGTCACTGGGTGGCGCGGCGCCGCCCGTCAGCGGCAACAGCCACAACGCTGCCGCCAGTATCCGTCCTCTCATGCGGGATGTCGTCATGTGGGTCCTCCTGTCAATACGCCTGGGTTAAGGGCAGGAAGACCGGCCGACGGCGCATCGCACGAGCATCGCAATGCGAGCTCCCGCGCAAGCCCGGCGCGTAACGATCCATAGGACTCTCCCTGCGACGTTTCTTTTTTGTGCCGCTGGTAGGGACCACCTCGAACTCGTCCCCTCTGCGGCAGCGTCTCCTGATGCTACTCGCGCGGATTTCACAGCGTCAATTCGAAAGTGCGTGCACACGCCCGGGGACGCCGCCCGAGGTCCGAGCGGCAACTCTGCAGCTGGTTATATCTGTCGATGCAGGAACGACCGGATGCCGCATTCGTTGTTGGGGCGGCACCGAACAACAGCCTTCAGTGCAACGTCGGCTCGTCGAGACGCGACCGCTACCGGGGGCATGAGACGAGCCCTTCAAAGCACCACATCCTTTCCAACTTTCGGAGACACCAATGGCAAGAAGCAGCAAATCGAGCAAACAATCGAAGAGAGAATCGCCGGACTGCACCGAACTGCTCGTCATGGAGCTGCAGCAGATCTACAGTGCCGAGACGCAGTTGGCGCGTACGCTGCCGCGCCTGGCGAAATCGGCTCAATCAGAAAAGTTGCGGCCAATGCTGGAACAGCGCCAGGAGGAAGGCGAACGCATCCTCAAGGAGCTGGACGCCGCGTTCGACGAGCTCGAGGAAAGTCCCGGACGCAGGAAGAATCTCGCGGCTGAGGGCCTGATCAACGATGCACGCGAGCATATTCAGGAGATCGAGCCGGGGCCGGCCCTGGACGAGGTTCTGATTGCCGCCATACAAAAGACGGAGCACTACTGCATCGCTGCATGGGGAACTGCCAGGTCACTGGCACAGGCGGTGGAGCAGAAGGCCGCCGTTCGCGCCATGGAGCGGGCGCTCAAGGAAGGCAAGAGCTTCGATCAGGAGCTGACACAGCTTGCTGAGAACGAGATCCTGCCGGCATTGATGTCGCAGGAGTCCGAGGACCAGCAGGACGAAGGGGATAGTCAAGGCGGCGGCGGCCGATCGCGCCGGAACGAGGGCTCCGAGCGTCGTGCGTCGACGTAAACGATTCGCGGACGGCAATGGCCCCGCGACGCGCATTGCGCGGCGTGGGGCTGTCGTTCGCCAATGCAGCTGGTCGCGGGAGCAAGGGCCGCTGCCGCGGCCCCTGCTCGTCAAAGTGATGCCGCTCGCGCGCCTCGGGCGAGGTCCCTTTGACCGTTCACCACGGCTGCAACATCACTTGACGGTGATGCGGCGCGGCTGCGCCCTGGCGTGCTTTGCAATGGAGATCTCGAGAACCCCGTTGCGACCGACGGCGTTGACATTCTCGGCGTCCGCGGTGTCCGGAAGGATGAAGCGCCTATAGAAACGGCCTTGGCGCCGCTCCCTCCGCTGTTGCTGTGGATCCTCTGCGCCGCCGCCTGACGCCCGCTTTTCGTCGCGGCGTTCCCCCGCGAGAGTCAGTACGCCGTTATCCAAAGTGATGTCGACCGCCTTAGGCTCGACGCCCGGGAGGTCAACCAGCAGTTCAAAACGATCGGTGTACTCGCAGACGTCGACCGCCGGCATCCACTCAGCCGTCGCACTGCTGCTCTCCCCGTCGTTCAAGTTGCCAAACGCGCGATTGATGTCGTTCTGCAACTGCGAGAGTACCGTCCAAGGCTCGTAACGTACGGTTGCCATTGCAATGTCCTCCGTAGGTTTAATGTTGATTCGCCCCGAGCGGCCCGGATGCCCTTCGGCACGGCCCATCCGCCGCCCAGTCCCGATTCCGCATATAGGGCACCGCAAGCCACCTTCAAGTCCTAGATTCCAAAAAAAAAGTGGCTCGTGCCGGACGCGAGGGGCAACGGCCGCGATTTCGCTTACGGCGGAGCAAAACCGCAAGGCGGCGTATCGTAGCGGCGCCTGACGGCACAATCAAAGGGGAGGAGCAATGAAACGCGTCACACTCTTATCGACGGCACTGATAGTTGCGACAGCGGCGGCAGGTCTTTCAATCGTCCCGGCCGTCGCACAACAGCCCAATACATTCACCGTTTATGCCAGGGGCCTCGAGGCACCCCGCGGACTCACGTTCGGTCCGGATGGACTCCTGTATGTTGCGGAAGCCGGAACCGGCGGGACTAACAGCACGGGAATGGCTTGTCAGCAGGTGCCGCCGCCTGTTGGACCGTACACCGGGGGCAAGACCGCGAGGATATCCAAGATCGGCAGCAACGGGGCCAGGACGACGGTGGCGTCGGGGTTTCCATCGACAAAGGACAGCATGGGAGACGTCATCGGGGTGGCCGATGTCGTATTTCTGAATGGCACGCTGTACGCGCTCGTAGCCGGCGGCGGCTGCTCGCATGGTAATCCGGACAGTCCCAACGGCATCGCGCAAGTCAATCGCAATACGGGGCAATGGAGCCTCATCGCAGATATCGGCGCCTTTCTGCAGACTCATCCGGCCAGGTATGAGAGTCCCGACGACTTCGAGCCGGACGGAACTCTTTACAACATGATTGCTGTGGGTGAGACACTATACGCCGTGGAGCCGAACCATGGCCAAGTGTTCTCCGTCGACAAGGGTAGAACGATCAGACAGGTCATCGATATCTCGGCGTCGGAGGGCCACATTGTTCCGACCTCCATCGCAGAACGGCGCGGCTCCTTTTACGTGGGGAATCTAGGTCTATTTCCCATAGATCCGCAGTGGGCTCGAATTCTGACCATTCGCAAAGGGGGTGGTTTCGACGATGATGTCGTACCCGGGTTCGACAATGACGGACATGGCTATGACATCGTAAACTCCAAGGCGGGATTCACCACGGTAGTGGCCGTACACTTTGGTCCGGATGGATTGCTCTACGTCCTCGAGCTTTCCACCGCCCCGGGCAATCCTGCTCCAGGCAACGGCAAGGTGGTGCGGGTCAAGAGGTCTGGTGAAATCGAAGAGGTCGTCACCGGGCTGTCTGTCCCGACCGCCATGACGTTCGGGCCGGACGGCCGGTTGTATATATCGAATTTTGGAGCGGCACCGGCAGGGCTGGGCCAGATTCTGCGGTTCGATATCGCACCGGGCTGGTAGGAACGACAGCACCTTCGACACGCGCATCCGCACAGGAGCCGATGAATTCTCCCAAGGCCTCTTATTCGGCAGGCGCGTTACCCGGCCACGGCTCCAGGCCGGCAGCCGGGTAACGCACCGGGGATTTTTCAGCTCGACTCGAGGGCCGGCATCTCCTTTATCGTCCTGCTAGCACCTCGATCACCGGTCACTTTTTCCACCGTCGTGATCCGCCTCTCCTCCAGTCGGTCCCGGGAAGTTGTCCAGGACTCCTGCGTAAACCCGGCTGATGTGACCTAGTCAACCACGATCGTTCCCACCATGCGCGGGTGAATCGAACACGTAAAATGATAGGTGCCGGGCTTGTCGAACTTGAACGAGAAGATTTCGTTCGTATCCATGGCTCCCGAGCGGAACAGTCCTGTATCGCTGCTCACGGTATGCGGCTCCTCGTCCATGTTGGACCAGGTGACGGTGGAGCCGGCTTTGACCGTCAACGTCATGGGCGCGAACATGAAATTCTTTACCACGATCCTGTGCGCGTCCGGCGTTTCCGCCGGCGCTGGACCCGTGGCCAACACCCAGCACAGCATCGCCGCACCCGCGGACCTCTGCAGCAAACGAAATCGTCCCGTAAACATGTGAAAATTCTCCTCGTAGAGGGTCGCTGTAGGGTCAGGCAAGCGTTGCGTCGCTGAGTACCTGCGACCAGGGATGCTTCACTACAGAGACGCTGGTGAGGCCCAGCATTGTGGGCAATTGATCCGCAGCGACTTTGAGAGGACCGGGTCCCGGTCCCACCCCCGCGATCGGTTGCGGATAGGCGGTCGAGCGGGCCGTGTGAAAGGTCATGTTGCCTTCCACCTTCTGGACGATCTGATGGATATGACCGTTGAGCACGGTCACTGACCCGAAACGGCGCAGTTGGGCCATGAGTGGCTCTGAATCCCCCGTACCCCAGCCCCAAGGCTCGTAGATCGTCCACAGCGGCATGTGGGCAAAGACCACGATAGGCGTGCTGTCGGTGCGGCCCTTCAGGTCGGCCGCAACCCAGGCGAGCTGTTCCGCCCCCAAGGTGCCAAGGCCACCGGCCTTGAATTGCAATACGTTGACGAGGGCAATGAAGTGCACGCCGGCATGATCAAAGCTGTAGTAGCCCTTGTTCCGGGACGCTTTGCCGAATCGATTGAAGTATTCGCTGACAGTCGCGTCGGTAGTGTCGTGCTCGCCGGGTACCGTGTGCATCTCGGTGGTGCGCAGGCCTGAAAACATCTGCTGCGCGATGTCGAATTCCGCGGGCTTCGAGAGGTGAGTGATATCGCCCGTATGGATGATGAGCCGGGGCTGCTCGGACATCCCGTTCACGAGACTGATGGTCTGCATGAGGGTTCTGTTGACATCGGGATTGGCCTCCTTGTTGAAGCCGATGTGAGTGTCGCTGATCTGTACGAACAGCGGCTTTCCAGCCCTGGCGGCTCCTTGATTATCGGCAACAGCCGCCGCCAGCTCGATCGGCGTGAGGACGCCGCCTGCCAGGGCAAAAAGGGTACCGGCGCCGCCAAAGGCCATGCATTTAAGGGCACTGCGCCGCGAATTGAGGGATTTTTCATCCGCCATGTCTCTCTCCCGTTGGGCAGGCGGAGCCTGCTCACTGTGATCCGGGGTGTCCCGTGCAGGTCACCCGTGCGAGGTACGCTCGCACTCTTGGTAGGTTCGGGAGACAGGACTTCGGAGCCGAGCGTTTTATTCCCGGACCTGCTGCAGATCGATTCTCGAAGCTCCGGGAGCTCAGTAGCCGCGTTCCCGGCTTACATTTTCATCAGACGGCCGCATCCGCGCATCCGTAGATATAGCCCATGACGATGCACGTGATCTTTCAGTTTCATTTTCTTTCGACCGGGGACTATGATTCGAGCGTGCCAACAAAACTACGGTCCCCGGCAGACGATTGGACTGTTTGACGCGCCGCACGCGGAGCATCTTCAGCACAGCGGGTCGGCCGGCTGGGAACCGATTCGAACAAGGCTTACACGCAAATGAACAGATTCGTTCCGTCAAGCCCGAGCACTTCATACAGCCCTTGCGTCCGGAAAGGCACCCGCGTCCGGCTCCGGGCCGTCATCATTGGCGGGATGCTCGGCCTCGCAGCTTGCGGGAGTGGGTCATCGGGGAGCAAACCGGTAGCAGCCGCATCCACCGATGGCTCGCTATCCGAAAGCGCCGCGACGACCGGCAACTCAACAAGCCTCGCGGGGGTGGACGCCTGCTCATTGCTTACTCCTGTCGATTTCGCCGCGGCGACAGATAAGGTGCAATCGAAAGACTTTCCCGCCTCCCAGTACACCCTGTCAACGCAGCAGGTGAAAACCGACGTCAGCCCGGCTGTCGAGCAGCACTCCGCCTGCACATACCATTTTTCCGGTCACCCGGGAGCGAGCGGAGAAATCACCCTGGACGTCATGACTGCCGCTGAGTACAAAGGCTTGGGCACGTTCGAAAAAGGCAAGCCCATCGCCGGACTGGGCGATGAGGCTGCCGTCTACGGCGAGCGTCCGGCCGTGCGCCGAGGCGATCGGGGCGCCCTGATTGCGAACTCATCGAGCACCACCGCCTTCGGCAAGGAAATCCTCCGGATCGTGGTTTCCCGCCT
>JAQGOC010000050.1 GCA_028293805.1 Gammaproteobacteria bacterium | reverse complement strand
TATTTTGGCGGTGACCGCCGCCGGACGCTATGACCGCTTCAGCGACTTCGGTGGCAAGGCGACGCCGCAATTTGGCGTGGAATGGCGCCCTCTGGAAAGCCTGTTGGTCCGGGGTGCCTACAACCGGACGTTCAAGGCACCAAGTCTGGACAGTTTGTACGAGCCGCAGACTCCGACGCCGCAGCTGGTTGTCTATGACCCCATGCGCGGGAACCAGGCATCAACCGTCACTGCTGTATTCGGTGGTAATCCGAATCTGCGGCCGGAAACTGGGGTATCCAAGACGTTTGGCCTGGTCTATGCGCCCCGCGATGTTTCGGGCCTGCAGCTGGGCATCAGCCACTGGTCTGTCGATGAAAGCGACAACATCCAAAGTCTTAGAGATCAGGATCTGGTCGATAACGAGGCTCTATTTCCGGGTCATATCATTCGGGCGGACAGTTGTGCCGGCGGCCCCCCCTGTCCGATCGTCACGGTCTATCCCACGTACGAGAACTTCGGCCATATCAGCGTGGCCGGGCTCGATTATCAGGCGAGCTACAAATACCACGCAGCTTTTGGCGAATGGACTCCCTCTGCCAGCGCGACGCAGACCTATCATTTCCTGGAGGCATTGACGCCCCGGTCGCCAGCCGTCGATGCGGTCAGCAACGCCCAGAACACGAACGTCTGGGCACCGCGCTGGAAAGCCACCACGGCGCTCGGCTGGAAACTCGGGCCCTACTCTGCTTCGGCCGATGGGCGCTATGTGGGCCGCTACCGCGATTACGGATCGCCACGTGAGATTGGCAACTTCTGGTTGTTCGATGCGAACTTCCGCTATGCGGTGGGTGCGGCGTCCGGGCACGCTCAGCGGCTTCTAGGCGGACTTTTCATCGAAATCGGCGGCGTGAACCTGTTCAATACACTGCCGCAATATTCTAACTACAAACGTGGCCTCCTCGGTTACGATCCTGCTGAAAGCGACATTCGCGGCCGGTTTGTGTACGTGAACCTCGGGACCGCCATCAAATGATGGCGGTGCTACCGGCGTACCGAACTCCCTGGTCACGTAGCGACAAATTGCATCATGAATGGATAGCGTCATGAATAGAATGAAGTCACGGCGTCACAGGGCGTTGGCAATTGCGCTCATGGCTGCGGCCGGTCTTTCCCCATGCAGTCGTTGGGCTCAGGCCCATGTCGGAATGAGTGCCAACGAAAGGACGCACACCGTAACGCTCGGGGATCTGCAGACCCTGAAGCGCGCCGATGATATGGAGCTCGCGCCGAATGGCACTGAGCTGGCGTTCACCGTCGGCGGCGAGATCTGGCAGGTCTCCACTCGGCCGGGAAGCAAGCCGCGAGACGTCGCGCGGGGTGAGCATCCTCAATACTCACCCGACGGCAAATGGCTGTCCTTTTATCGGAAGGAATCGAGTAAGGCGCAACTTTGGGTATTGAACCTAAAGACGCGACACGCCGAGTCGGTTACGAATCTGGAGGATGGAATCGACCCCAATCCATTTGTGAAGATCGGAAGCCCCTGGCCGGTCCTGCGGACCAGCTGGTCGCCGGATGGGACCCGGATTGCGTTTACTTCCAGGCGTCCAATCGAGGCGAGCCAGCCTGGTCCCGTTACAGGCGCCATGGACCCCGCAAGCGACGCGGGCGTTGGCGGGTCACCCTTGGTCCTTGATGGGACCACTCCGCAGCGCTGGGCCCTCTGGGGTATTTTCAATCACTTCGACATACGTGACACCGACGTGAAGACCTGGCGCGAGTTACAGGCTCGGCCGAAGGTCGTGGACCAGATATTCGTCGTGACAGTCGCGACACATGAGCTGAGGCAGCTCACGACAGATCCGGCTGGCTGCTTCGAGCCCAGCTGGTCCAACGATGGCCTCCGGATTTTCTGCGCTTCCACGCAAGGCAACGTCATGTGGATCTGGGCGCAGGTGGATTCCAACATCTTTGCCGTCGATGCGAGGACGGGGGAAAAGACCGCACTGACCGAGGGCGCAGGATCCAAGCATTGGCCTTCGATGTCGCCCGACGGGCACACGATTGCCTACCTGGCCAGTGATACTCTTTTCCGGAACCACATTGGCCTCGTTCCCGAGGCGGGCGGCCCCGCCAGGATACTCCAATCGACGCTCAACGTCAGTCTCGATGAGGCTTACTGGGCCCCCGATGGGGTGTCGATCATCACTGTGCGCACCGACGGCGTCGTGAATGGCAGTGGGCCCTCGATCGAAGCGATTCATGTCGCGAAGGATACCGTCAGACAGCTTTCGCCTTCGGCATCCAACCACATTGCAGTGGCGTCGCGTGCAGGCACTCTCGCCTGGCAGGAGAGCAATCCCAGCCATTCAGGATTGATCCAGGTTCTCGGGCCTGGAAGGGTCAAGCCCTACAGCCTGCTGAATCTTAATCCTCAAGTGGACAGCTGGATTTTGGGACAGCAGGAGGTGGTGCATTGGCAAACGTCGGCGGGAGAGCCGCATGAGGGAATCCTGATCAAGCCCGTGGGTTATCGGCCCGGCAAAAAATACCCTCTGATCATCGATGCGTATCCCGGTCAGCGCAACGACTTCAGGGGCGCGGCGCTTTCGGGAAACCAAGCCTGGGCCGCCATGGGTTACGCGATCTTTTTCCCCAGCGTTAGCCCGCCTCACACCCGTGTCAACCCTTTCATGTCACAGGCCATCGACGACCGGGCGCGGGGGCCAAAGGGTTGGGACCGGGCGATGGATCAGCTGCTGTCGGGCGTCGATGCTGTCGTCGCCATGGGGATCGCCGATCCGGATAAAATGTGCCTTTACGGACACAGTAATGGCGGTGGTGTTGTCAACTATGCGGTGACGCGGACCAACCGCTTCAAGTGCGCGGTATCCATCGCGGGAGCGTTGACAGACTGGACCAGGATCGCCCTGCTGAGCTACTACCCGGGCATGCTTTCGATGTTCGAAGGCGGCGATGCGGTATGGGACGACCCGGCCGGCTATGTTCAGCTTTCGGCCGTTTATCACCTCAAGGCCGTGACGACGCCCATGCTTCTCGCCGACGGGGACTACGACGATGATTTCCTGTTGGATACCATCGAGATGTACAACGGGCTTCGATACTACGGCAAGGATGTTACCCTGCTGCGCTATCCCGATCAGGGACATGTCTTGCAGGGAGCCGCCATGCAGGACTTCTGGAAGCGCGAGCTCGCGTTCTTCGAAAGACATCTCAAGGATCGGTAGGAGACGGCTCGCCACCAAGCCGCTGCGCTCCTCGTCCCTGGCATCCCACTCGTCGGGAATCCGACACGTCTGGAATCACTCGAGCTGGCGAGCGTATCTGCCAGCCGCGTCTGCACCGACCCTGAATTCGAGGGTGCAAAGAAACGCGAGCAGCATGTAAAAACACCAAGGCGCGACGTTCGACAACTTGCACTGGCCGCCGGCGTCTGCTGGGGCGAAGCAGCCGGCGCAATCTGATGAATGGCTCGAGGGCGGACTCAACGCGCAAGTCCGTGGGCAGCGCTCAAACGTGAACAGGCTGGATGGCGCTGCAGCACCCGCGATGCGTCTGGCATGTACTCGATTTTTGAGTGTTGCTCTCGACTATTTGGGCACGGAGCACGAAGGAGAGCTCGTGCGAATGCGTATCCCTTCATCGCAGGACCGATCGTCACTCCGACAAGTGAAGCGGACCCGATATGTTTCGTTTGAAATATGAATCCGGCAACCCGAAATCAAAATTCAAGCGCCACCTGCCACACTGCCAACAAGTTGACCGATTGCTGGCAGACTTTTTCCAGACCGGTTGACCCGGCCCCTCGTCGATAAACACGCAACCCCACAGCCGCCCCCCGGCTAGGCTGCGTAGACGAGGGGCGTTTTTGGGGCCGTGCCTGGCGGGATTGCTGCAGAGTCGCTGGCAAGTGACGCCAAACCAGCAAACGGGTGGATGAAATGGACTACATAAAGATCGGCCGCTCAGGACATACAGGCGAAAGGCCGCGTGCTCAGGACGCTCGGCTGGATCTGTCTCGGCGCCGACGCGCACGGCCTCTGCAAGCGCAATCCCCAAGACCAGCCCAAGTAGCAGAGCATGGGCGAGACCTGAGCCGCGAACAAGATCGAAATGCGTTGCAACGGAGGATTTCCAGCATGGCATCGAGACGCGATTTTCTCGGCCTCGCGGCAGCGGGTTCCGCCTTGGCGGCCGGCGGTTTAATTGCGAGTCGGCCTGGCTACGCGGCGCCTGAGAGCGGCACGCAAAGCGGAGCCGGAGAACGGACCCAGCACTACGTACCCCCCGTCAAGTTCGGCTTGGGCGGTGTTCCGCTGGGCAACGAGTTTGAAGTAATCACCGACGACGACGCGTACAAAGCGCTGGATGCGGCCTGGAGCGCCGGCGTGCGCTACTATGACGTTTCGCCGTGGTACGGGCTCGGACTTGCCGAACGACGCTTCGGATACTTCCTGCACAAGAAGAATCGGGACGAATACATCCTATCGTCGAAAGTCGGAAAGCTGCTCAAGGCGTCCAGGAAAAACGACGCAAAGTCGATCTTTCCCTTCTCACCATCTCCCAACAACGTCGTGTTCGACTACACCGCTGACGGCGTGCGCCGCTCCGTCGAGGACAGTCTCCAGCGGCTTGGCATCAGCCACCTGGATATCGTGTTCGTACACGATATATCACCCGACAACAAGCTGCTGCCTACCCCCTGGCAGCAGCAGTTCGAGATCGCGCTCAAAGGCGCATTCCCGGCCCTCGCCCGCATGAAAGAGGAAGGAATCATCAGGGGTTGGGGCATTGGTGTGAACACGCCCGAGCCCATCCTGAGGGTCATGCAGGAGTCCGACCCGGACGTGTGCCTGCTGGCATCCCAGTACTCGCTCATCGACCACGCCAACGCTCTCAACAACGTTTTTCCGGTGGCGCGACAGCGCAATGTCAAATTCGTGATTGGCTCGTCCCTGAACGCCGGGTTCGTCTCCGGCAGTCCACGTTACAACTACGGAAAGAATTCCTGGGATATCCCACGTAAATACATCGAAAAGCGGGAGAAGCTCCGTGCGGTGGCAGCTCGCTACGGAGTAGACCTTCGAACCGCCGCGTTGCATTTCTCCGCAGCCCCGGACGTTGCTGCAGCCCTGATCGTCGGTGCCCGCAGCGAGGAGCAGGTCCTCGCTAACGTGACCTCGATGCAAGCGACCATCCCGCCTGAGTTCTGGGCCGAGCTGAGGAGGCAAAAGCTCATCGAGCAAAACGCGCCCACGCCATTGCCAATGAGTTGAGCCCCGCGAGTGGTACGGCTCTGAAGTAAAGTTCGCTCACCGGTGAGACTGGATCTCACGCAGGCTTCTCCTTTCGCTCGCGTGCCGGGGCTCAACTCGTTCGACGGTTAATGCGGTTCGGCATAACCCGGGCCTCGGCGACGCGTTGCGCAATAGCCAGCGCGTATTCCTCTCCCCTTCCGGATTCCATAGCAAGAATCGGAATGCCATCCCTGCTGAACGCGCGTATGTTCGAACCAGCCCCGATGAGTAAAACGGGCCGCAGGTCATCAAAATCGGTCGACGGTGGAAGCATGTCTCCTCAGAAGGCCGGATGGGTGTTACTGCTAGCGCTGCTAGGATCGCAGGGCCGCGCCTCGCAGGTCATGCCGCCTCGGCTGTACGAGATCACGACAGAGACGGGGATGCCGCACCTCGAAGAGAATCTTCGCTACACCACCACGCACGAGCGGCGCTGTGTCCTCAACCAGGAACTCGCTACCGCATTCCCAATTCTGAGTCATCCCGCGCTCAGAGGTTGCCGCCTGGACGGAGAAAGCCGGCACGACGATACTGTGTTATATGCGCTGGCCTGTCGCGGCGGGCACGGGACGACTGGCAATGCACTGTGGCGCGTGAACGATCATCAGATCAGGGGCACGCTCAACGTGAAGTTGGGTGGGAAGAACATGACGTTCTATCAGCGCGTCACGGCCCGCCCTGTGGGCGGATGTCCGTCGCGACCGGATTGATTCGCGTCCGCCGCGGTACCGCTCGTGCCCTGGAGCATCACGCCGTAAATGCTGGCGACAGGGGACGCATCTCTGCCTGTGGGCGTGGGAACAAGGCGCGAGCGAAGAGCTATCGCGCGGCGCCAGAGCCTTGACCAAAGTATGATCAAGGCACTAGAACTCAAAAGCGGGGTCACGAAGCAGAGCGCCAATGCCGAGAGCCTTTCCCGCCGCACGTGCCGCTGGGAGGTGCACAATGTCACTCATCAGAAGCTCTGTCGAAGGCGCTCCGAAGTGTCGCTCAGCTAGAAACAGCAACGTTCGCGACTGACGGGGTCATCGCGAACTCACACAGGTAAGTGGTAAACCTTCGCCACACTGACGATTACACGAGGATACCTGCTATGAAGCGAACGATCTCGTGCTGCGCAGCGATCATCGCGCTCCTCGGCCTGCTAATTGTGCCAGCTGCCACCCGTCCAATGACCACTCCATCCACTACGACTTGTTCGGCCGAAACACCTCCGTCAGCCGGCATCAAGCGAATGGTAACGTGGTCGGGACCGAACGTGAATACAGACGGGACACCAGCGTCCCTCGCTGGATTTCAAATCGATGCGGCTCCCAGCATGTACGGCCCATGGAGAACCGTAGCCTCGATCCCTGCCCCCGCTTCGACGTACACCCTGACGTATGCGCGGAGCGAACAGTGCGTACGGGTGTCAGCAATCTCCAAAGGCGGAGTGGCGAGCCTCGCTCAGTGGGCGTGCGAGGGCGCGACGCCGGCGCAACCGGATTACGTGACGGTCCAGTCGCCACCTACGCAATAGCATCAGCATATGGCCAAACCACCCTTGTCTCCGAATGGCGCGGCTGCAGCTTGGCCATACGAAACTCGAGGGTACGGCGCGAACATGGGGTGGCAGACTTCGCGAAATCAGCAGGCCCGCCCTCCTCCTTCGGCGATCCACGACGTCACGCGACCGACTGCTGGTCCGCCGTTGGAACGACACCGTCAGACCTCGCGTGCGTAGGCGCTCGCGAGAGCGCTTACGATCACGAGCTGACAGAAGTGAAAGATCATCAACGGCGCGATGATGAGGCCGAGCGCCGGCGTCGCTCCGAATATGATCCTGGCGAGCGGCACTCCTGTAGCGAGGGACTTCTTCGAGGCGCAGAACAGGCAGGCAATCGTGTCCTCGCGGCTGAACCGCAGCACGCGACACGGCAGCTTCATGATTGCATATATGGCAAAGAACAGCGCAATCGCTCCGGCCGTGATCAGGATGATGGTCTTGGGCGACTGGCGCGACCAGACGCCTGCGCCGACAGAGTCGCAGAAGGAATTGTAGACAATGGCCAGTATCACTCCTCGATCGACGAGCTTGATAATCCCGGCATGTCGATGCACCCAGCCGCGCAGCCATCTCTGCATTACCAGTCCGACAGCGGTCGGCAATAGCACCAGCAGTAATATCTGGCCGACGACCGGACCAAGCGGCATCGAGCCACCGGTGGTGCTGATGAAAGAAGCCATGAGTAGCGGCGTCATGAAGACGCCGAGAAGACTCGAAAGTGAAGCGTTGAAAATCGCGACCGGTACGTTTCCCTTTGCCATGGCAGTCATCGCGACCGAGGACGAAACAGTCGAGGGAAGTGCGGCGATGTACAGAAAGCCGAGCCAGATTGCAACGGGCACGTGAGCAGCCACCAGCAGTCCGACCACCGACACCAGGAGCGGAAACACGGCGAAGGTCCCGAGTTGAACAACCACATGCACCGGCCAGCGCAACAGACCCGCGCGCATCATTGCGGGGGCGAGCGTCAGACCGTAGAAAAAAAAGACGATTGTCACACCGTAGCGGGACAGCCAGTCCGTATGCAGAAACCCGCCAGTCGTGCCGGGTGTCGGCCACAACGCGGCGAGCGATACGACACCGACCAGCGAAAAAAGAAATCCGTCCATCTTGATCGGCAGCCGCATCACTTACCCCGGCCGCTGGCGGCGCCCGTGCTGAGAAAATCCATGATGGCGCCATACGCAGCTGGATCGTCCCGCGTGTCATTGCCCTGTGCGACGGGCGGGTGCCCCACGCCAAGCACGATCAAGCCCATCAGTGCTGCGAACGCAGAGCCTCTCGCACGCATCCTTGAATCAAGGCTCATGATCGACTCCCATTTTTTTGATGCGCTCTTCCAGCCGCAGGTGTTTAAATCGCACTAACACACGAGCAAAGCATGCCGCGTCGCGCGCCTGAATGGCAATTATACTTGCCGGCGCATCAGAACGGCTATCGACTCCGATCGCTGACAGGCTGTGCTCATCGGCTCGACGAACCGTCCCGGAAACACGACGACTCTGCGACACGGGAAAGTTTCGCCGTTTTTCCGTCGGCGGCTCTAGGCCGTGCGGTGTAAGACACGAGCGAGCGTGGTGGCGATCTCGCGCGACCGCAACGGCTTGGTAAGCAGTTCACTGACGCCGGCGGCGAGCGCGTCCCGCGTCAGGATCGCCCCGCCAGAGTCGCTCACCAGCACGATCGGCAAGTCGGGCCGATGGCGGCGTAATGCGCGCGCGAGCCCCGTCCCGGTGAGCCCGGGCATGACTTCGTCGCTGACCACGACGTCGAACCACTCGGGAGCGGCCTCGAATGCGGCGAGTGCGGCGTGGCTATCAGAGAATGACACCGCCTCGTACCCGAGCCGCCACAGGACCTTGGTGGCTGCTGCGAGCACCGGCGCCTCGTCATCGATGAGCAGCACACGCTCGCCATGTCCGCGAGGCGGCGTCGCTGGCCCGGACTCTGCCGCGGCCAGCGGGAGCTCCGAGCGCGACAGGTAGACTGTAAACGTGCTCCCCTGCTGGGGCGCGCTTTTCACGTCAATTGCGCCACCCGAGTCGGTGATGATGGCGTAAACCAGCGACAGGCCGAGGCCGGTGCCCTGGCCGACCTCCTTGGTCGTGAAAAACGGCTCGAATATTCGGGCTAGGGTTGATTGGTCCATGCCGGTTCCGCTGTCCTCGACGATCAGCCGCAGGTAACCACCTGTTCCAAGCGTTCCATGCGATAGCGCTCGCTCGTCCGAGAGCTCTGCAGTCTCGAGGACCACGCGCAGGAGGCCCCCTCCACGCATCGCCTGGATCGCGTTGCTGCACAGATTCATTACCACCTGGTGCAGTTGCGTGGCATTGCCGATCACGACCAGAGGTGACGCGGGGGAGTTCGCCTCGATACGGATACCCGCGGGGAGCGAGCCTCGGAGCAATTCGAGCGTCTCGGCCACGATATTGGCAACATCAACGGGCTCGCGCTTGCCGCGCTGGCTGCGGCTGTAAGTGAGGATCTGCTCGACGAGTTCGCGACCACGCGTCGCGGCGGTGACCACGTTCTGCGCATAACGCTTGAGCGGGGAGTCCGCGGGCGCCGCGTCAAACGCCATCTCACCGTAACCGAATACACCTGTGAGCACATTGTTGAAGTCGTGCGCGATGCCGCTGGCGAGCCGCCCGACCGCTTCCATCTTCGCCGCCTGGCGCAGCCGATGCTCGAGCCGCTCGCGTTCGGCCTGCGCCCATTTTTCCTCGGTGACGTCCTTCACCGTGCCAACGAACTCGACATCGCCCGTTTCAGTTCGGATGGCATGGCCGACGACATGGAGATGCTTGATCCTGCCATCGGGCATCCGTAATCGATACTCATGACTATAATCCTGCCCGTTTTGCGTTACGCGCTCCATCACTTGCCGGTAACTCGCAACATCTTCCGGATGAACCCGTTGGTCCAAGATCACTTCCACCGTAGGGGTAGTCGCCCGGTCGTAGTCAAAGATCCGGAAGGTTTCCTCTGACCAGTAGATGTCTCCTCTGGACGGATTCCAACCAAAACTTCCCGTGTGGCTGAGTCGCTGGGCCTCCCTCAAATAGGACTCACTGCGCCGCAAACCCTCTTCCGCGCGCTGCAGATCAGAATAGAGCACGGCATTTTCCAGCGAAATGGCGGCTTGCGAGGCCAGCATTTCCAACACCGCGATGCGGCCCGGGGTGAAGGCGCGCGGAGTTAAATTGTTCTCGAGATATAGTGCGCCCACGAGCTTGGCTTGCTTGACCAGGGGGAGGCACAGCACGGACCGGGGCCGTTGCTGCTGCACGTACGCATCCGCGGAGAATAGAACCGACGCGGCCGCGTCGTCCAAAATTACGCTCTTCCGCGTGCGGATCGCAGTGTAGAGCACGGACTCGGGAAGCTCGCTGGGCGCCACCGCAGCGTGTCGCAGCTTCACTTCAACGACACCGCGGCCAGTCGTCGCCTCCGCCTCGATCCGCGGCTCATCGGCTGGGAAGAGGATGAGCAGCCCCCGCTCAGCTCCTGCATGCTCGACCGCGATCCTCATGAGGGTCTGGATGAGAGCAGCGAGCTCGATCTCTCCCGACACCGCCTGTGAGGCCTTGAGTACCGTCCCAACGTCCAAGTGCTCGACGGAAGTCCCAAAAGTTGCAGTTGAAGATGCTCGGATCGGCTTCTCGCGGAGGTAAGGATGCAACTGCTCGAGTTGCCGGACCTTACCGTGGGCGCCCCAGCGCGCAAAGCAGTTGCGTGCGGCTTCCAGGTGGGCGCGGGCAGCCGTCGTAGACCCGCGGGAGAGAAAGAATCCTGCCGCAAGCTCGCGGGCGAGTCCTTCATTCTGGGTGAAGCCATTCTCGAGCGTAGATTCAATGGCCTCTTCGTACAAGCGCATTGCGTCGGAGTCTCGTCCTTCGAGTCGCGCGATCTCGGCCGACACCAGGGCATACTTGTCGGCGAAGGTCGGCGGATAGTTGTCGGCCCACTCGCGTAGTTGCTCGCAGTGCGCCGTGAGGAGGCCGCGCCACTGGGCCTGTTCGTCGGCGGAGGCGTTCTCATAGCTTGCCGCGATCGTCAGCGCAGCATAATAGAAGTAGTCGAGCAGCTCGATCTGGGCTGTTGCGACCGAAAGGAGCGGCTTCGCGTTGTCCGCTGCTGTGAGAGCCTCGCCGTAGTTGCCCGACAGGAACCGTGCCTTCAGTTTCAGGATCCAGTAAAAGCAGATCATCAAGGTCATCCGGTCACCTGTCAGCTGCGCCTCGAAGGTTGCCTCGTCGAACTGCGCGTCGCTGAAGGTGGAGAAGGTCGCGGTCCGGCCCTGCATGGTCGCGATGAAGCGTTGCTGGCTCCGGATGATGTCCGCGACGTCGTCGTACTTGGCTTGCCGGGCGAAGTCCAACGCCGTCTCCGACTCGCGCCACACCGCGTCGAGTGGATCGTTCTGCAGCAGAAGGCCTGGGACAACTTGGTGCATACCGTAGCACGCGAAGGTCAGATCACCCGTTTCAATCGCGGTGCGAAAGGCCGTGCGCATGCAATCAATCGCGCTCGCGATCGGCAGCGTCCAGAAGGCTACCGTTCCCATCGCGTGATAGACCTTGGGTTGGTTGGCGATGAAGCGATGCTTCTCGACCAGGTCGCAGGCGAGCTTGGCGAGCCGACAACCCTGATCGTAACGGTGAAAGACCGGGCCGGAGATAAACCCGAGAAGGGCAAAGCCGAGCGTGGAAGCGTCGCTGATCCCGTGTTGCATAGCCATCTTCACCATGCGGCATGCGATCAAACAAAATGAGTGAAAGTCGGTAAAGTAGGCGGGGGGACCCAGGACCGAGAGCACCTGCATGGCGGCCTGCAGTTCGGGGTCGGTCATCTGCGGCAGATCGATCAGGCTCTCGGTTGGGCGCCCATTGAGGCTCTGCCAGACCGTCTCTTATTCGGCCTGAAGCTGCTCCAAAGTCGGATGTGCCGGCAGGTCAATGCCGAACAGGCCCAGGCACGTGAGCGCGCTGGCCACGGCTTGCGGGTTTTCCGACTTCACGGTGTGGAGCAGAATCTTCACCTGGTAGACGGCCGCCTGATCGACTTTCGAGGCCGCGCGTGCCAATAACTCCGCCATCAGGTGCTCGGCTGTTTCGAAGTGACCGCTCAGAAACTCGCACTCCGCGCGTTCGAGCCACAGGCTGAACGTCAACTCGTACTGGCTGTCCCAGTCTCCTTTATCGAGCAGCGCCATGCCGGCCGAAAAATACGCGCTCGCCGACGCATAGGCCGCCGACGCCTTGGCCTTTCGACCGGCACGCAGATCGATCGTCGCCACCGCCGCCTTCTCGTCCCGGTCGATCAGCAGCGCGGCGCCCCGATTGAGCTGGTTCGCGACATCGAACAGATGCTCGGCGAGCTGGTCCGCCGTCATGCTCGCCAGCAGCACGCGGCCGATGCGTAGGTGGATGTCGGCACGGCGCTCGTCGAGAATCAGTGAATACGC
>JAQGOC010000358.1 GCA_028293805.1 Gammaproteobacteria bacterium | reverse complement strand
CAGCCGACGCCCGTGGCGCGCAGGGACGTGTCGTAGAAGCTCGCGGCCAGGCCGATGGTGCACATCTGCGCCCCCACCGTGAACATTCCCGCCACGAAGACGGCAACCAGGAGCTCCAGGCCGGAATGTCCAACGAGCCCGATCAGGGCGACGCCCAGCGCGCCCAGCCCATAGGCCACGGCGATGGGCTTGCTGGAACCATAGCGATTGCGCAATTTGCCGATGACGTAGCAGCCCACTATGCCGCCCAGATTCAGCGCGGAGACCGCGAGAACCGCGCTTCTGATGTCAATGCCGGCCGCGCGCGCCACGAGCGGCAGCCAGCTCACCATGAACACGGTCAGCAGCAGGCTCAGGAACAGAGCCGCCCAGAGCAAGGCGGTTCCTCGTGCCCGACCCCCGGTAAACAGGCGTGCGACCGACGACCGTTGCACAGGGCCCGCCTGCGCGAGCTTGCCGTTCCAGCGGGCACTGCAGTGCATCCGCGCCAGGATATGCTCGACGCGCTCGTGCCCCCCCCTCGCCGCCAGAAAACGAACCGATTCCGGAACCACCCAGGCAAACACCGGCAACAGAGCAAGCGGCACGATGCTGCCTACATAGAAGACGCTCGGCCAGCCCCAGTGCGGCACCATTTGGGCCGAAATGACCCCGGCAAGCACCGAGCCCAAGGGAAAACCACAGTACATGAGCGCGGTGACATTCGCCCGCACGGCGCGGGGGGAGTACTCCGAGGTTATCGCGATGAGTCCAGGCAAGGCTCCACCCATCCCAAAGCCCGCGACAAATCGCACGGCGATCAGGGCCGGGAGGGAGGCCGTCAGCGGTGTGAGCAGTGACACCCCTGCAAACAACAGGATCGCAGCCACCAAAACGGGCTTGCGGCCAAAGCGATCGCCAGCGCTCCCGAGCGTCAGAACGCCGATGAGACCGCCGAACAGGCCCATGCCAAAGACGGCTCCAAAGGATGCGGGCGCGACATGCCAAGCCGCAGCTATCGACGGCGCGACCATACCGATCACCTGGGTGTCGAACCCGTCGATCATCACCATCATGGCGCAGAGCGCGACCACGACGATCTGAAAGCGACCCAGGCGACTCGAGTCGATGACACTGTCGAGATCGGTTGCTGCAGCCATGTGCTGCTCTTGCGTCTGCATCGGCACATTCCCGGCCATCAGTGCTGGATCAGAGGGGCTCAGAACTTCGCGCCCAGCGTAATGCCGTACGTGCGGGGCGCCGCATAGGCCGCGGCCACCGCCGTGGGCGCCTGGTTCACGCTGATGGGATAGATGACGTTGGTGAGGTTCTTGCCCCACAGACTCACGGTATAACTCCCTCGCGACCATCTGAACGAGCCGTTCAAAAGCCCATACGCCGACTGCTTGTATTCGTTGTTCGGAGCGTAATAGTAGCCCGAGTTGGCCGCCTCGTTCAGGTTCATGTGAAGCTCGCCGCCCATGACCGGGACGCGGTAGTCGAGGTTGACGGTGCCTGAGGCTTTAGGCGTCTGCGGCAGCTGCTTCCCGTTGGCGGACAGGGTGCAGATGCCGGGATATCCTCCGGGGCAACTCAGGAAGAAGTCCGCGTTGGGGAAATTCGTGAACTCGGAGTGTTCCAGCTCGATGCCCGCCGTGACCGTCAGGCGCTCCGTGAGCCGCAACGTCGCGTCCGAGTCGAGTCCATAGAGAGTCGCTTTCCCGCCATTGTAGACTTGCGGAGAGCCATTCACGAAACGCGACACCTGGATGTTCTCATAGCTGTAATAGAACGCCGCGGTGTTCAGGGTGAGCCGCCGCTCGAGAAACTGCGTCTTCAGACCCAGCTCATAGGCGTCGAGCTTCTCGGGCTGGTAGGCGGGGACCGTCGGCGCGGTCGCGTTATATCCGCCGCTCTTGAAGCCGCGATTGTATGAAACGTAACCGTGAACGTCGTCCGTGAAGTTGTGGTCAAATGCGATTCGCCAGGTGGGCGTATGGGTTGCGACACTGGTGTTCACGTTCGCAAGCTGAACCGGCGTCACGCCGTTCAGATATCCGGTCTCCAACCCGACGAGGGCCCGCGTCTCGCTCGTATAGCGCAATCCCAGGGTCAGCCTGTTATTTGCAGGCAACGCCTGCGTGGCCTGCACGTAACCCGCGAGGGAATCCGTTTTCTCCTCGGTTGGATTGACGATGTGGGTGACGGGCTTCAAAGGGTTGACCGCCGGTCCGCTGAAGTAGAGGTTCTGCGGAGCGTAGGCGTCGTGGGCGTTGTAATAGTACAGGCCGGCCACCCAGCTGAGGGACGACGTGTTCTGCGAGAGCAGTTGCAGCTCTTCGGTGAGCTGATTGTCGGCCTGCCTGGCATCGTTGAGCGAGTAGGGATTCGGCCCGAGATCGAAGTCGACGTTGTAGCGGTAGACGTCCTCCCGGTAGGCCACCGTATTCACCAGGCTTGCGAAACCCAGATCCTGGTCCAGCTGCAGGCTGATGCCGTCGTCCTTCAAGCGCCGCAGCGGCTGCGCGTTGTCGTTCACATCGAGTGTCGGCAGGCTCGCGAAGCCGCTCCGATAGAAAGCATTCGTTACATTTTGATAATTGCGCAGGGCCGACATGGAGTTGCGACTCTGGGTCTCGTCCAGGATCAGGGTGAGCCTGGTGCCCTCGACGGGCCGGAACAGCCACTTCGTCCGCATCGACAGATTGAGGTCCATCCGGTTCACGTCCTGGCCGTTGAAGACGTTGATGCCCCATCCCTCGCCCTGGTGAGTGGACTGCAGGGCAAAATCGCCGGACAGAATGTCGGTTCCCCCCGTCACGTACAGGTCGCCGGATACGGTGTCGTAGTTCCCGTAGCCGACATCGACCGAGCCGGAGAAGCCCGGTTGAGGGGTCAGCGTGGTGACCTGGATCAAGCCGCCGGTGGCGTTGCGTCCGAACAGGGTTCCCTGAGGGCCCTTCTCAACCTCCACCTGCGCGATATTGTTCAGGGCAAGCGCGGCGGCCGAGGAAACGCCGCGATAGACTCCGTCAACATACAGCGCCACCGAGTTCTCGATCCCCGGGCCGATCGCCGTGATGCCGACACCCCGAAGATGGGGAAGCAGGTAGCCCGCGGAGGTCGGCATCATCAGGCCGGGCACGACATTGACGAGATCCGTCGTGCTGGTGACCGCGGCGGTAGTCAGCGCCTCCGACGATAGGGCCGTGACGGCAATGGGAACATCCTGAAGGTTTTCCCTGCGACGTTGCGCGGTCACGACGATTTCCCCGAGTACCTCCGGCTCTGCCTGCTGAGGCGCGACGGATGCCGCGGGTGGTGGGGACTCGGGAGGAGACACCGCTCCGGCGGCCTGGGCAGCGGCGCTCGCGGGGACGGCCAGCAGGGCCGCAAGAGCAGCACACCACCACTCGAAACGGAACTCGATTGACCTCACGACATCGCGCCCCTTCTGCAAATCCGTTGCCTCGACCTTAGCGCGTGTCAGCTGACGTGTAGAGCACGGAAATCAGATACTCAGTATGCACCTCGCGGATAGCCAACTCGTATGGCTCGGTGGCCTCTGAAAATCGGCTGCATTGGTGCGCCCTTGGCCTGGCGCGTCTGCTGTGCGTTTCAACACCGCGTCAAAATCCACCTCACGGCGCCCAAGCCGATCCGCGCTTCAGGAGGTGCAGCGTTGGGTTGTTGGCGCAACTGTGAATTCGTCACAAGTTGTCGCTGCTGACCAGCGACAACGATTTTCAGAAATTTGGCAGTGCACTGCCCGCTGCGAGTCTGGGCGGGCTGCCGGCTGACCCGTGCAAACTCCTGCCGAGATATAGGCCGCCTCTCAGGTAAGTCGAGCGAGGATTGCGCTTGGATGCTGCGATGTGCTTGATTGAGTTGGTGGGTGCTGACGGGATCGAACCGCCGACATTCGCCGTGTAAAGGCGACGCTCTACCAGCTGAGCTAAGCACCCATCCGGGAAGCCACCCGCGGACGCGGCCATGGCCTCGAAACGAAGGCGGCGTAGTCTAGAGAATCGCCCCAGACCACGCCAGCCAGGACCTCACCAGCGGTCCGCCACCGAGAACGGTGAGCCGCCTGGCCTTCCGCTCAGGCCAAGGCGTGCGGGCCTCACCGTTCGCTCGGTGAGGCCCGGAGCCCTAAGGTCCTCAGTGCGCCGGCACCACCTGCTTGGGGCGCCGGCCATTGCGCCGTACGCGCTTGTCGTCCGCAGGAGCGACGACAGCGGTCGGAGCGTCGGGGATCGGCGTGGGCTGCTGCGTCAGCGCGATGGTCAGCACCTCGTCGATCCACTTCACGGCCTTGATCTCGAGATTGCCCTTGATGT
>JAQGOC010000344.1 GCA_028293805.1 Gammaproteobacteria bacterium | reverse complement strand
TGCTGTACTTCGGCGTCGAGCGCCTGGCGGTCGCTGGCGCTGTTGGTCGCGTTGAGCGACTGCACGGACAGCTCGCGGATACGCTGCAGGTTACTCGTGACCTCCTGGAGGGCGCCTTCACCGGTCTGCGCGAGCGAGATACCATCGTTTGCGTTCGCAGCGGCCTGGTTGAGGCCGATGATCTGCGAAGTGAAACGGTCGGCGATGGCGAGGCCGGCGGCATCGTCTTTCGCGCTGTTGATCCGCATGCCCGAAGACAGGCGCTGCAGGGAGGTGGCGAGAGCATTGCCGGATTTCGTCAGATTCTTCTGCGCGTCCAGCGACATGACGTTTGTGTTGATGACCAGTGACATAACGAGAGCTCCTCAAGTTTAACGGGCCGCGGTTTGCCGCGGACCTTGGATTCTTTACTAGGCGCGCTGCCGGGATGCGTCCGCCTCTATGCCCGGGATATCGGTGCGCTGCGGTCGGACTTGAGGTGCGGCTGCCGAAACGTGCGGTGCGTCACACATCACTTGATGTAATTGAACAGGGAGAGCTGGGCGATCTTGCTGTAGGAGGCCTCCGCCGCCTGCAGCCCAGTCTGCTCCATGGCCAGCTTGCCCAGCGCGCTGGCATAATCCAGGTCCTGCAGCTGCGACAGCGAGGTCTGCAGGTTCAGCTGGTCGGTCTGGCCAGTGGCTTTGGCCGTGTCGTTCGTGTTCAGGCGCGCGCCGACCCCGGCCTGCACGTCGGCGTCGTGGTTCAGCGCCTGGTCTATCTGGGCAAGGGCGGTACTCATATTGCTTGCGTACTGCGCGCTGTCGGCTGGCGTATTGATCTGCGCGCGCACCGCCGTTCGCAGATTGTCGAGAGTTGTGAACATATCCTGCGTTGCCGCCGGCGTGGCCGTGAACGAATCGCCCGCGGCGGGCTGGCCCTGAATGACTACGCTCGCGCCATTGAATGTCACGTTGCCGCCCGGGGTGAAAGTGCCCGAAGCGACCACCGCGCTCGCGCTATTTGTGACCTGGTAAGCCGTGGCACTCGTAAAGCTGATCGTGTAGGTGTCACTGACCCAGGCTGCGGGATTGGCCAACGAAGTGGTGCCTATGGAGCCGGTACCTGTGTTTGCAGCCGTCGCCGCCGTGGTGAACGTGCCGTTGCCTCCGGCGACGTTCTGAAACACCTGGAAGCCTGAGTCGCCGACCGTGATCTTCTGCGTCTGCCCGATCTGCGCCTGCCGTGTTCCCTGGTTTCCGGAGTACGCGACGGCGCCGCTGCCAGAACGCGCGAACGGCTGCGTCTGGGTCGCGAGGCCCGAGAACAGGTACTCGCCATTCGCATCCTGCCGATTGGCGATATCCATCAGCTGCTGCACGTTCTGATCCAGCTCCGTGGCGATTGCGGCACGGGAGGTCGGGTCCGTGCTGCCGCTGTTCGCCTGCAGCGTGAGGTCGCGGATATGCTGCAGGAGGTTCGTCGTATCGGTGAGGGATTGGTCCTCGTACGAGAGCCGCGTCGTGGCGGCATCGGCGTTGGTGCCGTACTGCGTCGACTGTGTCAGCGCCTGCTGGAGCTGCAGAATGTGCACCATTGCGGCCGGATCGTCGGCCGGGCTCTGGATGGCCTTGCCGCTGGCCACCTGGCTCTGGATCTTCGACAGGTCCGCGCTGCGGGTATCGATCGAGTCGATCGCCGACTGAGTGAATGCCATGGTGGAAATGCGCATGTCTATTGACCCCTGACGGCTTGCAACATCGAATTGAACAGCGTGCTGGAGATTCCGATGAGCTGCGCCGCGGCCTGATAGGCCTGTTGGAACTGCAGCAGATGCGCTGCCTCCTCGTCGAGGTTCACACCGGAGACATTGGAGAGAGACTGCGTGGCGCTGTTATTCACGGCCTGCTGTGCGGCGGTGTCGTTCTGCGCCTGCTTGGTCACCGTGCCGAGATTGCCGATGAAGCTGCTCAGGGTCGCGTTCACCGAGTCCTTGCCGCTATTCAGGGCGGGCTGGTTGAACACGGCGGCCAGCTTCAGCGCGTTACTGTTGTCGCCCTTGTTGGCAATGGTGTAGCCGACCGTGAACTGGTCGCCCGTCGCCGGCGCACCGCTGACGGTCACCTGCCACCCATTGGCTGTAATCGGCTGGCCGGAAACGTAGCTGTACGCTCCGGTACCGTTGATCGAGTACGTCGTCGCGCTGAGAAACTGGATGGTCGCGGCCGTTTTCAATTGCGCGTTGGCGGGATTGACGACCGTGCCGCCGGCGATCGTGCCCGTGCCGGTGTTCGTGGTCGCGGGGGCACCGGTGATCGGCGAGGCCGCGGCGATCTGCGCCGGATCGGTCAGCAGTACGGCCAAGCCCGAAGTGGCACCCGCGGTCGGCTGAACGAGAAACTTATCGCCTGCCGTTGCTGTGCCACTTACGACTATCGATAGTCCGTCCGCCTGGAGTGGGCTCGCACTAGTGCCGGCACCCGTGAGCGGAACGTTCGCTCCGGTTGCGGCGTTGCTGAGCTTCCACCCACCGGCCGTGTTCTGCAGGATGTAATTCGAGCCCGTCAGAGCGCTTATGGTCGAACGGGTCACCGCAAGCGTCGCACTCCCGGCGTTGCTTGCGTTCGTCTGCACCTGAACGCCGCCGACGGCGAAAATCGGTTGGCCCGCATTGCCGTTGAGATCCACGCCTGCGCTCTGCTGCTGGTTGACGACGTTGGCGATGCCGACGCTCATGAGTCCGAGCGTGCTCTGCGCCGGATCGAGTACCTGGTTGCGGAAATCGAGCATCCCGCCGAGCGTGCCGCCGGTCATGCTGGACGTGACGTTCGATGAGCCATTGGCGCTCTTCAAAACCAGGTCGTTGCGCGTCGGATCATAGGCATTCGGCGCCGTGGTCAGTGTCGTGGCTGACGTTCCGACCACGAGCGGCTGGCCGTTGCCGATGTAAACGTTGATCGCGCCGCCGTCCTGCGGCGAGGTCGTGACGTTGACGTCCTTGCTGAGGTCATTGATGAGCTGGTCGCGCTGGTCGAGCAGGTCGTTCGGCGGCTGGCCATTCAGGGCCTGCGCGTCCGCGATCTGCCCGTTCAGCTTGGCGATGTTCTGTGCCAGCGAGGTGATGTCGCTCGCGGTCGTCTGGATGCGTGAATCGAGCTGGCCGCTGAGCGTGGTGAGCTGGCCGGAATAGGATTGCAGCTGGCTGGCCAGGGCCTGTGCCTGCGACAGCACCACCTGCCGCGGAGCGGTCGACGTTGGCGTGTTCGCCATGTTCTGGACGGCGCTGGAGAAGGACTGCAGCGTCGCCGACAGGCCGGTCGTCGAGTCGGCGAACATATTGTCGACCTGGGTCGCGGCCGTCGAGAACGTGTTGGCGCGCTCGTAAGAGGAGGACGAGGTGCGTACTGCCGCCGCGAGGTATTCGTTGTAGGAGCGGGTGATCGTATTGACGCTCACACCGGTGCCGACCCAGCCGTTGCCGGCCGGCTCAGGCGGGTTCGTGACCAGAGAGACGCTCTGGCGGCTGTAGCCGGGGGTCGCGACGTTCGAGATGTTCTGACTCGTGACGTCAAGTGCCTTTTTGAACGCCATCAAGGCCGAAATGCCATTCGAAAGAAAGTCAGCCATGTCCGGCGCCTCAGAGCAACCTGGTTGTGGGGTCTATCGGCCGGGCGGCAGCGGACTTGAGTCCCGTTGTCATCTCAGCCACATTCTGTGCAATCGCGGAAAGCTTCTGCGCGTACGCGGGGTCGGTCGAGTAGCCGCCCCGGCTCAGGGCCCCGGCGAAAGCGCCGGTATCGCTGCCCGTATTGAGGGCCGCGGCATAACGCGGGTTGTCCCGAATCAGGTTTACGTAATCCTTGACGCTGTCGGCCGTCGAGCCGTAAGCGCGGAACTTCTCCGTGCGCGCGACCGGCACGCCACCAGAGAATTCGAGAGTGCGCGCGCCGACCGAGCCGCCGGTCCACTGATCGCCGGCCTTGATGCCGAACAGATTGAAACTCGAATTGCCCTGGGCGTCTGCCGGCACGGAGCGTCCCCAGCCTGTCTCGAGGGCCGCCTGTGCGACTATGTTGTTCGGATCGACACCGAGCTCGCGTCCGGCCGCCTGGGCGGAAGGCCAGACCGCACGAACGAAGTCGTTCTGTGTCGTGGGGGACCCTGTCGCTTTAGCGGCGCCCGATGCGGTTGCGCTCGTCGCGGACGCCTCGCCTGCGGAAGCACCAATCAACGTCTTTGTGGCGGCCGGCGCGGACGACGCAGTGCCGCCCGTTACTGCGCCGCCTCCTGCGGAATTCGCCATATCAGCCGGCACCAGTCCCGCGCGCGTGAGCTGCTGCACCAGCATGTCGGCAAGACCGAGGCCACGTCCCTTGCTCAACTCCACTGCAAGCTGGTCGTCATACATGCCCTGATAGAAGTCCTGTTGATCGCTGCCCGCCAGGGAGTCTTTGGGACTCGCTTCACGCATGCTCTTGAGCATCATGCGGGTGAACAGACTCTCGAACTGCCGCGCAGCTTCGCGGATCGCCTTCGGATCGTGCGCCTGGGCGCCACGTTTGAGGGCGGCCAGACCTTTGGTGTCCGCATAGACACTGGTGTCCGGCACTGGCGCGGTCATATGACAATGAGCTCCGCTCGCAGAGCGCCGGCTTCCTTGAGCGCTTCGAGAATCGCGACCAGATCCCCGGGCGCCGCGCCCACCTGGTTCACGGCTCGTACGATCTCGTCGAGGTTCACGCCCGCATTGAAGAGAAACATGCGCGCGTCGCCCTCCTTCACATCGATAGTGCTGTGCGGGGTCGTTACGGTGCTGCCCTGGCTGAATGGACCGGGCTGGCTCACGTCGCTGCGCTCAGTGATCGTGACGGACAGCGAGCCGTGAGCGACCGCCGCAGGCATTACGCGTACGTGAGAGCTGATCACCACGCTGCCGGTGCGTGAATTTACGATCACGCGCGCCGGCGCCTCGCCCGGCTCGATTTCGATGGCTTCGAGCGTTGCGAGATAGGCGATGCGCTGATTGGTGTCGACCGGCGCCTGGACCTTCACCGAGACCGAATCGATCGCCTGCGCCGTATCGGGACCCAGCAGCTTGTTGATGCCCTGCGTAAGCCGTGCCGCCGTCGTGAAGTCGGGTGTATGCAGATTGAGCATCACGAACGGCTGAGTCGCGAAGTTGGAGGGAACCTCACGCTCCACACTCGCGCCGTTCGGGATGCGGCCGCTGCTCGGGATGTTGACCGATATGCGCGACCCGTCTTTGCCCTCGGCACCGATGCCGCTGACGATGAGGCTGCCCTGCGCGATCGCGTACACCTCACCGTCGACACCGCGCAGCGGTGTCATAATCAGGCTGCCGCCGCGCAGGCTGCCGGCATTGCCAATGGAGGACACCGTGACGTCGATCGTCTGGCCGGTCTTCGAGAAGGGCGGCAAATCGGCATGGACGGTCACGGCCGCGACATTCTTCAACTGCGGATTGGCAGTCGAGGGAATCGTGACGCCGAATTTCGCGAGCATGTTCTCGATGCTCTGGATCGTGAACGGCGCCTGGCTGGTCTGGTCGCCCGTGCCGTTGAGGCCGACGACAATCCCATAGCCCACCAGTTGGTTCGAGCGCACGCCGGACACCGCGGCGAGATCCTTCACCCGCTCCGTATTGTGAGGCGCCTCGGCTTGCGTGAGGGGCGCCAGAAGCAGGCCCACCACGCCCGCGAGAGCGAACCAGAACGTGACCGGAGGACGAACCGAAATCTTCATGAACGAGTCCAAGCCTAAAACGGCATCCAGGGGGAATTGAAGAAGCGCTGCAGCAGGCCCGGCGCGTTGGCGTCGGCCAGCGCCCCGGACGCTCCATAGCCGATCCTCGCGTCCGCGACCTTCGAGGACAGCACCGAATTGTCCGGAGCGATGTCGATCGGGCGGATCACGCCCTGTACCCGCACGTACTCCTTGCCCTGATTGATGCCAATCCACTTCTGGCCGCGCACCAGCATGTTGCCGTTGGGAAGGCGCTTTATCACAGTCACCGTCAGATCGCCGGACAGGCTGTTGCTCTGCTTGCTGCTGCCGGAGCCCGCAAAGCTCGAGTCATTGCCCAGATTGCCGCTCAGGATCGCCGTGCCGTGAATGGTGACGGGTTTCCCGAAAACCGTGGGTCCGGGCAGCGTGTCCTTGGATGTCTTGGCGGTATCGGTGCTGGAACTCTTCTGCGCCGCGGTCTGCTCGACGAGGTGTACGGTGACTGTGTCGCCCACGTGATGCGCCGTGGCGTTCTCGAACAGGGCCACGTCGCGGCCGCTTTGATAAATGGCGCCGTTCACCGCGACCGGTGTTTCCTCCGGCCACTTGAAGGCATCGTCTTCTTTCGGTTCCCTGCGCACGGCGCAGGCGGCGAGCGCGAGAGCCGCGGCCACGGTGAGCACGACACGCATGAGCTTGTCTGTAGTCCGGTACACGGATGCCATTACATGTTCTGGGTGGCGTACTGGAGCATGTGGTCGGTCGTCGTGATCGCCTTCGAGTTCACTTCATAGGCACGCTGGACTTCGATCATGTTGACCATCTCTTCCACGATGTTGATGTTCGAGCCCTCGAGCGAGCCCTGATTGAGGGTTCCCAGTCCGCTCAGTCCCGGCGTCCCCGTCTGAGCAGGGCCGCTCGCGGCAGATTCGACGACGAGGTTTTCGCCACGCGCCTGCAGGCCCGCCGGGTTGATGAAGTCCGCGAGCTGCAGCTGGCCGACCTGCGTCGGCGCACTCTGTCCGGGGACCGTGACGCTGACCACGCCGTCGTTGCCGATCGTGACGCTCTGCGCGCCCTGCGGGATCGTTATTCCGGGCTGCAGCGTATAGCCGCTGGAGGTGACGAGCTGGCCTTGTGGGCTCGTCTGGAAAGTGCCATCACGCGTATAGGCGAGAGATCCGTCCGGCATGAGAATCTGGAAGAAACCGCGGCCGTTGATGGCGAGATCCAGAGGGTTGCCGGTCGTGGAGGAATTCCCCTGCGTATACGATTTCGTCGTCGCGACTATGCGCACCCCCGTGCCGAGCGACAGCCCGGAGGGCGACATCGTCGTCTGCGACGTGGCGGCGCCAACCTGGCGCACGTTCTGATACAGCAGATCTTCGAACACGGCGCGGTCCTTCTTGAAGCCGGTCGTAGCGACGTTCGCGAGATTGTTCGCGGTCACGGTCATGCGCGTCTGTTGCGCGTCGAGACCTGTCTTTGCGACCCAGAGTGCGGGTTCCATATCGAATACCTCCAGTTAGTTCGACTGCAGCAGTTTCGTCGATGACGCGCCGGTTTCTTCAGCGCTTTTGATCGCCTTCACCTGCATCTCGAAGTTGCGCGCGAGCTCGATCATGTGCACCATCGCGTCGGCCGCATTGACATTGCTCGACTCGAGCACTCCGGATGCTACTTTCACCGCAGCGTCAGCCGGTGCGGCCGTACCGCTCTTGAGATGAAACAGCCCGTCATCACCCCGGACCACCGTTTCAGTCGGCGGATTGACGAGCTTGATGCGGGCGACGGTCGAAGTCGTGTTGGCGGCCTGTCCGAGCGGGACGATGGATACGGTGCCGTCGGCGGCTACGCTGATCGAGGAGTGCGGGGGAAGGCTGACGGGGCCGTTGTCCCCAAGCACCACGTGCCCCGTACCGTTCATGAGCAGCCCGCTGGGATCGACGTGCAGATCGCCCGCCCGCGTGTAGGCCTCTTTACCGTCGCTGCCCTGCACGGCGATGAACCCCGGCCCTTGAACCGCAAGGTCGAGATCGCCGCCGGTGGAAAGCATCGAGCCGCTGGTGTTGTCCCACCCCGTCGTTGCGTCGGTCGCGTAAACGCGCGAGGCGTAACCGGCGCCGGTGACAGCACGGCTCTGGAACGCGTTGAGATCGGCGCGAAAGCCTGTCGTGCTGATATTCGCCAGGTTGTGGTTGTTCGCGGCCTGGGCGCGCAGAGTCTCCTTGGCGCCGGTCATTGCAACGTAGAGAAGTTTGTCCACGGAACTTCAGCTCAGGCGTGGATGTTGATGAGGGTCTGGGTGATCTGGTCGGTGACCGAGATCACCTGCGCGTTCGCCTGAAAGTCGCGCTGCGCCTGGATCATCTTCACCAGCTGTGTGGTCATGTCGACGTT
Source organism: Gammaproteobacteria bacterium (assembly GCA_028293805.1). Lineage (GTDB taxonomy): Bacteria > Pseudomonadota > Gammaproteobacteria > Steroidobacterales > Steroidobacteraceae > 13-2-20CM-66-19. The sequence goes on along the minus strand of JAQGOC010000344.1, from coordinate 8,012 downwards.
GGCACCTTCGAGCTGCCCCGATTGCATCGAGCCGAAGCCCGAGTTGCCGGCCACGCCCGTCACGGCCTCCCCCGATGAGAAGGTCTGCGCCCACTGGGTGTTGCCGAGCTGCTGCAGGCCTTGCGGGTTCGCGAAATTCGCGAGCGCCACTTGTCCGAGCGACGTGGATTGCCCGTTGGTAAAGCGCGCCTGGACCACGCCGGTCTGGTCGATGGATATGCCGATGAGACGGCCGGTCGTGTAGCCGTCCTGGGTCACCGCATTGACGCTGAAGGCATCGCCGAACTGCGTCGTGCTGCCGAAATTGAAAGTCATGTTCATGGGCGCCGCGCCCGTTGCAGGCGTATAGGCCGGGAACGTGAGCTTGCCGCTGGCAGGCGCGGTGAGCGCTCCGGCACTCGAGTAGGTGAGGGCTTGTGGCGAACCGACCGCACTACCGTCCACATAGAGCTGCGCGCTCCACGCGTTTGCGGCGGTTCCCTTGATGAAGTAGAGCTGCGAAGTGTGGGCCGCTCCCAAGGAGTCGTAAGTCGTGAGCGACGTCGTGTTCGTGTAGCTCTTCGGGTCGGTCGGGTCGAACGTCGCGTTTGTTGGCGGCGTGGCGTTGGACGGAAGATTGAGCGTGAGACCCGCCGTAGTGGTGGCCTTCGGCGCGTTTTCCGCGGTCGTCAGGACAAGGTTGGAGAGCCCGCCAGTGTTGAAGCCCCCATTCGCAAGCGCCGGGTAGCCTTGCAAGGCTTCCCCGCTGTTGTTGACGATGCTGCCGTTGGCATCGACCTGGAACGCGCCGGCCCGCGTATAACTCAGGGCGCCGCCGCTGCTGAGGACGAAGAAGCCCGAGCCGTTGATGGCGAGGTCGAGGTTGTTCGAAGTGGACGTGAGATTGCCCTGGCTGAACTGCTGGGCGACGTCCGCGACCCGCACGCCGTTGCCGACGGCGATCTTGGAGACGCCGCCCTGGCTCTGGGCGTACAGATCCGAGAATTCCGCCCGGGACTGCTTGAAGCCCGTCGTGGCGACGTTCGCGATGTTGTTCGAGGTCACGTTGAGGTCCGTGTTCGCAGCATTGATGCCCGAAAGGGCGAGATCGAAAGACATGGTTGCTCCTTTACATGACCTGGCGGACGGTGCTGAGGGCCAGCGCGCCGGCGTTGGTGTTTAGCGTGAGATCCTGGGTCGTCGGGTCGATCGTCACACTGGCGACCTTTGCCGACAGCAGCGGCGCCAGCGACGTCGCGCTGCTGCCGGTGCCCGCTATCACCTTGAACGTATACTGCCCGGCCGACGCCAGGACACCCGAGTCGGTCCTGCCGTCCCAGGTGAAGTTCGTGAGCCCCGTTTGCGGGGTCACGGAGAAGGTTCGCACCTGCTGGCCGCTCGAATCGAGCACGTTGACCTGCAAAGCGGTGGTTCCGGTCTGCACGTCGGCGGCGCCGGTGACGGTGTCTCCCGCCGCAATCGTGGTCGCTGTCGCGGGCGCCAGGACCTGGTGTCCGACGAGCGACGTTCCGCTCAAAATCTGCGAGGAACGCATGGAGGTCGCGAGCGTGCTCAGCGACGTCTGCATGTTTTCGATGCCGGTGACGGTGCTGAATTGCGCGAGCTGGCCCACGAAGGTGCTGGGGTCCATGGGCTTCGTCGGATCCTGGTTCTTCAGCTGCGCCACCATGAGCTGCAGGAACTGGTTCTGATCGAGCTGGCCGGTCGAGCCGGTGACGTTCGCCGGGCTGCCGTTCGTGCCGGGATCGGCAGCCGCGGCCGCCTGGGTCTGAGCGGAGTAAGCGGCGACGGTGTTCACCGAGCTGACTGGGTCTGTTGACATGGAAAGTCTCTGTTTCTATCTCGTGGGTGCGCGGATCAACCTTGTCCGAGCTTCAGGGTGGCGAGCATGAGGTCTTTGGAAGTGTTCATGACTTCCACGTTGTTCTGATAGGCGCGCGAGGCGGAGATCATGTCGACCATTTCCTCCACCACGTTCACGTTCGGCGCGTAGATGTAACCCTGCTCGTTGGCAAGCGGATTACCGGGCTCGTAGCGGGCGGTGGGCGGCGCATTGCTCTGCACGATGCCGTTGACGCGCACGGCCGCGTCCGAACCCTGATTGGTGCCGCCGAGCTGCGAGCCGAGCGACGCGCGCACTGCTTCAAACACCGGGTGGCGCGCTTTATATACGGTCGAGGGATCGCCGCTCACGCTGTCTGCGTTCGCAAGATTACTGGCTACGGTATTGAGCCGCACCGACTGTGCGGACAGCGCCGAGCCTGCGATATCGAACACCTTGAAAGAGGGCATGTGTGCTTACGCTCGTTTGCGTCAGGGATGCGGCTTGTGCGCTTGCGCCTATTGACCGGTGATGGCGGTCATCAGGGAACGCAGCCGCGCATTCAGGAAGGTCAGGGTGGCCTGGAAGTGCAGCGAATTCTGGGCGAAGGCCGCCTGTTCCATATGCACATCGACAGTATTGCCGTCGAGGGACGGGGCCAGCGGCACGCGATACTTGAGGTCCGGGGTTGCCGCGCCGCCGGGTGTTGCCGTCGACAAGTGCCCGGGATTCGTCGTTGCGAGACTCACCGCGCTTCCGGGCGAGCCCGCCGCGGCGAGAGCCGCTTTGAAGTCCACGTCACGCGCGCGATAGTTAGGGGTATCCGCGTTGGCGAGGTTGGTCGCCAAAACTTCGCTTCGCTGGGCGTAGATCTTCAGTGCGTCCTGATGGACGCCGAGATAGCTATCGAGGTTGAGCGGCATGACGTAAATCCGACGGACTGTGGGCCTGTAGCCAACAGAGCAAGACGTATGCCAATTCTGTCGAAGAGCGTTTTACCGCCGTGGAGGGGCCGGGTGATGCCGGGTTCCGTGAGGTGCGTCACGCGGCGCGGCAGGAGTTTGCCGCGTTCCGGCAGCGAGACGCGCGACGTGTCGGCCGAAGAGCCGCTGGCGCGCCGCTTGCACACATCCCGCCTGTATGAACTTACCGTCGGAAACCCGTCATCGCCTGCGGTGTCTCGCCGCCGTCTCATTACTGATTGGCCCCTTTTCACACGCGCGTGCGGAAGGCGTGCAGCCACTCAAATCCATCCGCACAGCCGCTGAAGGCTTCGTACGATCGCAGATGCCTGCCGGCGCAGCGGACATCATTATTACGGCGGCTGAGCTGGATGCACGTCTGCGGCTCGAGAAATGCCCGCAGGCCCTCCACGCGGCGCTTGTCTCGGGCGCGCAACTCGGAGCGCGAATGGCGGTTGGTGTTAGTTGCCCGCAGGGTGCCACGTGGACGGTGTACGTCCCCGTCACGATAGAGTCCGAAATCATGGTGCTCGTCCTACGGGTGCCGGCCCCACGCGGCACTCACCTCAAACCCAGTGATGTGGCGACGGAAAAGCGTCGCGTGAGCGGGCTCGCTGTCGGATTCGTCACCGATCTCGATGCGCTGGCCCGAAATACGCTGATACGGCCGTTGCCCGCGGGTGCGGTTCTGACCACGGATGCGCTGCTTGCAGACTTCATCGTCAAGCGGGGCGAGGCGGTGACTCTTCTGGCTTCGGTGAGCGGTATCGAGGTTCGCGCCCCGGGGCGAGCCCTCTCGGACGGGCGCGATGGAGCGCGCATCAAGGTGCAGAATCTGGGCTCCCTGAAGGTTGTGGAGGGCGTAGTCGACACCACCCACGTGATTCACGTCACGCCCTAAAGATTTCCCCGCACCTGCCGATATCGCAAGCGAAGACCCCCTGGAGCACCGACGTGACGAACAAAATCAATGGATTAAACAGTGGCACGGCTGCGATCGGCGCCGGTCGCCCGGCCGATAAGGCACGCGACGTCGTCACGGGCGGCTCCAGCAACGGGCCGAGCGCTACGGCCGCGAGCCCGGCGGCCGGCGATGTCCACATAACGGATTCCGCCAGCACGCTGGCCACCCTGGAGCAGGCCGTACGCGCCATGCCGGCCGTCGACGAGACGCGGGTCGCCCAGATCCAGTCCGCCATCGGCGCGGGAACCTACAAGGTCCAGCCGCAACATATCGCGGACCAGCTCATTCACCTCGAACGGACCCTCGGGGGACTCCCGAATACCGGGGAGCCGGTCCCTTCGAGAAACGACAGCCAAGGACAGTAAGCCATGGATCCGAACGTCTGCCGTGAGCATCTCACCGTTTTGCTCGCCGACGAAATCAGCACGCTCGCGCAGCTCGAGGACCTCCTGAAACGCGAGCACGACGTGCTCGGGTCGCAGGACGTCGCGGCGCTGGAGAAGACAGCCAGAGCACGCCAGGAGCGCGTCGGGGCATTGGCGCGCATCGAGGAACAGCGCCGCTCGCTGTGCAGCATGCACGGCCATTCCCCGGATCTCGCGGGGCTCGAGCGCATGATGGCCTGGTGCGATCCTACGGGCTCGCTCGTCTCGCGCCTGCGCGAATGCTCGCAGCGGGCCGGCACCTGCCGCGACCTCAACGACCGCAACGGATCCCTCGTCACCGCGAAATTGAAGCGAGTCGAGGGGCTGTTGGGAATACTGACGGGCCGTGCCGATAAGGCCGACACCTATGGGCCCCGTGGCGCCGCCGCCGCCGCTCGACCCGGGCGCGTACTCGGGGCTGCCTGACGGCAGGCGCAGCCCAAGGCATCCCTAGCCCAAGGCATCCTTCAGCGCCGCGAGCTCCTGCGCCGATTCCGCCAGGAAGGTCTCACACGCCGCGTAGTCGAGCCGCATTCTCTGCAGCGGCTTCGCACATTGCGTTTGCGCCTTCAGCACCTCCGGCTCTCCCTGCAGATCCGCCAGCAGCGTGGCGACGACCAGTACGTCGGCAAGGGTTGGCGCGCCGCGTGTCTCGCGCTCGAAATTCTCCGAATCGTGCACTGCCTGGACGATCTCATCGGCAATGCCCCAGTTTTCGAGCAACGCCGCGGCGATACTCAGATGCCAGTCGTGCTCGATCGACTGGTAGGCCAGCGGATCAGAGAACAACGAGCGGTGATTGCTCGCGCGCGTGAGAATGTAAAGCCGGCCGATTCCCTGCAGCAGACCCGCGAGCATCGCGGTGTCGGAACTCACCGTGGTCAGCCGGCGAGCCACCGCGTAGCTGAGCGCCGCAACCTGCACGCCGTGACGCCAGAGCACGCCGAGCTGCTTTTCGAGGCCTTTGAGCGCGGGAGCAGCCCGCAGCTGCTGAATGGCAAACGCAATGGTGGCCGAGCGCACGGTATCCAGCCCGACACGAGCGACGGCCGCGCGCAGGTCCGTCACCCGAACGCCCGCCGGATTCAGGGCCGCGGAATTGGCCATGCGCACGAGTTGCGTCGCCAGCACCGGCTCGCTCCCGATGACGCGCACGACGCGGGACGCATCGGCATTCGAGTCACCCAACACGCGTTGCACCCGCATCACGATGTGGGGGAAACCCGGCAGCTCGACTTTGCCGCCCGACAGCTCACCCGCCAGCGCCTGCACGAAAGTGAAGGCGACATCGCTGTTGCCGCCGTCTGCGTCCGCTTGAGTCTTGTCGGGCATGCTCGAAGGTTGTGCGCTCATGTGTGCTGCCTTCGCCTGGGGCGGCGCGCCGTCAGACTCCCAGCGCCTGGCGCAGGGCGTCGATCTCGTGCTCCGATTCGTCTATGAGCTTCTCGTAGCTTGCGCGGTCGATGTTCATGCGCTTGCAGGCAGGCACATCGTGCATGTTGATCTCGAGTGATTCGGGATGTTCCTTGAACGCCGCGAGCAGCGTGCCGACGGTGAGCACGTCGGTCAGGTCGACAGGACCGCTATTGTCGCGCTCCATGTCCTCGTACTCGCTCACGGCCACCACGATCTCCTCGGCCATGTCCCAGTTCTCGAGCAGCGCCTTCGCTATCGGACTGTGCCAGTCCCGCACGATCGAGTTGTAAGCCAGCTGATCGGCAAAGAGGTTCGGGTGTTTGCTCGAGCGGGTGAGGATGTAGAGTTTGCCGATGCCGTGCAGGAGGCCCGCGAGCAGGGCGGTATCCGGATTGACGCGGCTGTAGCGTTTCGCGACCGCATGCGACATGGCCGCCACGGCGGCGCTGCTCTTCCACAGGTCATCGAGCGGCTTCTCCAGGCCTTTCAGCATGTCGACTTTCTTGAGCTGCGACATCGCGAAGGCGATGGCGGCGCTGCGCACCATGTTGAAGCCCATGCGGTTGATCGCCGTACGCAGCTCGGTGATCGCCTTGCCCGTGAAGTTCAGCGCAGCGGAGTTCGCGATCTGCATCAGCCGCGCGGCCAGGGCGGGCTCGGAGCCGACGACGCGTACGACCTGGTCCTGCGAGACCTGTTCATCCGCGAGCACTTTCCGGACGCGCAAGGCGATGTCCGGGAAGCTCGGCAGGTCAACTTTGCCCTGGGAGAGCTCGGAGGCCAGCGCCTGCACGAAAGCAAAGGCTTCCGCGTCGCTGGTGCTCTTCGTGGTCTGGGCAGCTGCAGTATTCATCGGGTTCCCTCTATAGTTCCGTAGCGGCGCATCCTCCGTGGACTTGAGACTCAAGTCGCGGCATTGGTTCACGCCTGGTGAGCCTCACGGGTGATATCCATTGCGTCGGCCAGCGCGAGGATTTTGCTTGCCACGTTTTCGAGGGCCAGCACATGCTGCGCAGCTCCGAGGGACACCGCTTCGCCCGGCATTCCCCACACGACGCTCGTCGCTTCGTCCTGCGCAATCGTCTGGCTGCCGGCGTCGAGCATCTCCCTCATGCCGCGAGCGCCGTCCTTGCCCATGCCGGTGAGGAGGACGCCGATAGCGTTGCGGCCGGCGTTCTGCGCGACGGAGCGGAACAGGACATCCACCGAGGGCTTGTGCCGGTTGACGGGTACTCCGTCGTCCAGGCGGCAGACATAGCGTGTGCCGTCGCGCACCACCATCAGATGCTGGTCGCCCGGCGCGATGTAGGCGTGTCCGGCAAGCACCTGCTGGCCGTCCTGCGCCTCATACACCGTCACATGGCAACAGTCGTTCATGCGCTTGGCAAAGGGGCCGCTGAAGGCTTTCGGAATGTGCTGGGCGATCACGACGCCCGGGGTGTCCGGCGGCAGGCGCACGAGCACTTCCTTGATCGCTTCGGTGCCACCCGTGGAGGCGCCTATCGCGATGATGCGATCGGTGGTCCGCAATTGCCTCAGCGGCGGCGCCCTTGGCAGCACGGCGTCGGTGTTGTGGGCCGGCTTGGCGGTAATGGCGGCCGCACGTCGCGGGTCCAGTGCCCGCACACTGGCCTGGGATGCGATGCGGATCTTCTCGATGAGCTCCTCGCCGTAGTCCTTGAGGGTCGCCGCCAGGTCGATCTTCGGCTTGGAAAGGTAGTCCACCGCGCCGAGCGCCAGGGCATCCAGAGTCACATCGGCACCCCGCTCGGTGAGCGAGGACACCATGACGACCGGCATCGGCCGCAGCCGCATCAGGTTCTTCAGGAAGGTGATGCCGTCCATCTTCGGCATCTCGACATCGAGCGTCAGCACGTCGGGATTGAGCTGTTTTATCTTCTCGCGCGCCACATGGGCATCGCCCGCAACGCCCACGACCTCGATGCCCGGATCGGCCGACAGAATGTCGCTGAGCAGGCTGCGCACGAGCGCGGAGTCGTCCACGATGAGGACGCGAATGCGGCGCTTTGCGGTGCTCCGGGCGGCTGGGGAGGCGGGACTCGTCATGTTGTGTTGCGCCTATTCGAACAGGTCGACATCGCCGCCGTCCGCGGCTTGCTTGCCGATGGTGGCGAGGTACAACTGCTCGTGGTGACTGATGATGCGATTCTCGACCTGCGGCAGTTTGCGCAGCTTGCAGCGTCCGCTGGCGGGAAAGTAGACGACCTTGCGCGGCTGCGTGCCGCCCAGGTCTTCGGCGGCCACTCGCAGGCCTTCGAGCTCCATGTAGCTCTTGATGAACTGGACGTTGCGGCCGCCGACGTCGGTCATTCCGGAGAGGATGCGGCCGCCGCCGAACAGCTTGATCTCCAGCCGCTCGCGCGTGGCGCCGAGCTTCAGCAGGTCGTTGATGAGGCTTTCCA
>JAQGOC010000312.1 GCA_028293805.1 Gammaproteobacteria bacterium | reverse complement strand
GAACGATCGGGTCAGTATGCTCGTGCGACTCGCACCGGGAGGTGAGTATCCGCCGCACACCCACGCGGGCGTGGAGGAACTGCATCTACTTCACGGAGAGTTATTTATAGATGAGCGCAAACTCTATCCTGGGGACTACAACAGGGCGGAACTCGGAACTTTCGACGCACGCGTATGGAGCGAGACGGGCTGCACGTGCGTTCTCATCACCTCTATCCGGGACGTGCTTCGCTGAAGCAGTGCGATCTCGTGCAGATCGCCAGGCGGCGAGGAGCTTGCACAGGGCGCGAGATGTAGGCGTGCGTCTCTGAGCGCAGTCAGTTATCTCGGCTGCGGCCTGGCATCGAAAACGCGTCAGTTCTACAGATTCCACGTTCGACGAGCGTTCAGTTCAGATCAGACCAGACGGCGCCAACCGGAGCGGATGGCACAATCAGAGACTTAGAGAGGAGCGGGGACGGGATTCCATCCGCCAGAATGGCGCAAACGATTGAATTCGCTTACGCTTGCTCGTGCTCAATAAAGGAATTTCCGGCCTTGAAGACAGAGCCGCAGGCCGGGAACAAGTAGGCGTGGGTGAAATTAGCAAATAAGTGGTCTCTGAAGGCCGCCGGCGCAGCAGTCTTGCCGCATGAATGGGTGTTCGGCACCTTTCTTTTGGTAACCGGGATACGGTTATTCGCGAGTAGCGCGGCGCGAAGCTCGTCATTCGTTTTTTTTGCGTGCCTGGCATCCGCCATCGTCATGGTCTTTTGGGCGGAGCGTAGGCCGACGCCGTGGCGTTGGCGGGTGCGACTTTCTTTTTATTTCGTCGCAATGGGCGTCAGTTTTTACGCAATGCGTGCGGGCGTGCCATTGCTGGATAATCCCAGGGTGGACGACCTGCTGGAGCAATGGGATCGCGATCTGTTGGGCGAGACGCCGGCAGTGGCCTGGGAGGCATGGCTATATCCGTGGCTGGAAGACTTGGCCATGGCGGGTTATCTGTTCTTCTTTTACTACCTACTTGCCGGGCCTGGATACTATTGCATTCGGGACCTTCCGGTGTACCGCAAGTGCATCGTCGGCCTGTTCACCATGTATGGACTCGCGTTCATGGGCTATACCGTGTTCCCGGCTGGCGGCCCGCATCTCTCAATGACCTTCCACACGGCTCTCCATGGGCCCTTGCTCCTGGACTCGACGCTCAACGCGGTGCACCGCGGGAGCAACACCGTGGATGTATTCCCCAGCGTACACGTAGCGGCCTCATTTTATTTGTTGCTGTTCGACTGGCAACATTCGCGGCGCCGATTCTGGTGGGCTTTGGTGCCATGCCTGGTGCTCTGGTGGTCCACCCTATATCTACGCTTCCACTACTTCGTAGACCTGCTGGCTGGAGTGGTAGTGGCGCTGATCGGTTTGTGGATGGCACGGAAATATGAGGACGGGAGGCTCGAGCAACTATCCGGCGCGTATCGTTCGTCTGGCGGCGAGGTGAGAAACGCCGAAAGCTTCAAATGACGTCCAGTTGCCGCGCCGCGTTCCTTGCGTCCAAGCGAGAAGATCGAGCGCTTAGGCTCCGGGCCGCGCTCTAGTCAGTATCAGAATGCCCAATTTCGATTGGGCGCACGCTTTTCGAGCGGGGGATTCCGGGACGAGGGCTGTCGATACGTGACAGCACACACCAAGCGCGGTCATACGAGCTCTACGAAGTCCCCATATCCATCCAACACATCATCGTAGATCCGGAAGGCGGCTTGCAAGAGTTCCCAACCTGTCAGAGCTGCAGAAAGCCGGCGCACGCCGGCTATTCGGGAGAGGGTGGCAGTTTGCGCAGGATCCCGTCGGCCTGGATGAGTTCTAGCAAGTGCTGAACATCAGGTCAGTCTCCGATATCGTTTGAAAGCAGCCTTCGCAGCTTTAGACGTCCTTGATACATGCGGGTCTTAACAGTGCCCACGGGACACTTCAGTCTGAATGCAATCTCTTTACAGGAAAGGTCTAGCTGGTAGAAGAGCTCTAGCACGATGCGCTGTTCATCAGGCAGGTGCGAGAGCGCCGCGGCTGGCCATTCGCAAAGCTCACCTCCTGACCAGGGGTCATATGACTCCGGCCGATCATAAGCCGTAACGGACGTCCGCCATCGGCAGTTGGTTCGGAGCGTACGCATGCTGAGTCGGTACACGATGCCAAGGATCCATGTCGATACTTCGGAATCTCCTTTGAAACTCGACGCGCGCTGCCAGATCACTCGGAGCGTGTCGTTGGCAACCTCCTGTGCCGACTCGTGGTGTCCTGTGAGTTTCAGCGCAAACCTGCCAATCCTTCGAGAGTAACGCGAACGAATCACATTCAATGCCGTTTCGTTGCCGGCGGCAATCGCCGAGAGCAGTCTAGAATCCGGATCCCAGGCGGGATCGACGCCGCGCAAGCCGCCCACTGGTATCCCGCGACAGACATCGGCCAACGTCGGGAGGCTAGATTGTGCGCGCGGTTGTGCTAGGGCTCTCATCGGGGGCCTCGCAAAGTGAGCCGCCAGAATAGTGCGCCGATGCCTCCGACCGGTGTCCTCCTAGAGGATAGCTCTTCGTGGGTAGCGCCAGGCAAGTTGAATAACGATCATTTCGAACCTTAAACTTATACATGAGCTGTAGAAGCTACGATTCGGTCTGACACTTGCTGACTCCCTTCGGTGTCGGTTGATGGCAATCGAAGAGGAGTAAACTGTCAGTGACTCAGACTGAGAAGATCATCCGACCGAAAGTCGGCCTCCTGGAACTCGCGCGGCAATTTTGCAATGTCAGTCAAGCGTGCAAGATCATGGGCTACAGCCGCGACAGCTTCTTTCGATTCAAGGGGTTGTACGACGCCAGCGCCTCGATCGCCTCCGTGCCACCCCACAGATACTCGGGCCGACGGTGTTTGTAGCGCCTGCCGGTGGCGCTGCCTTCCTCCTTGTGGCTCATGAGCACATCGGCCTCGGAATCGGGTACACCATGTGTTCCGCGAGCCACGTGCGCACCGTATATCTGATCACGTTCGCTCCGCCCGGCATACCGGCTGTCTCGGCGAGCCGATTGTAGAAATCCTGCGTCTTTTACCGGCCGACGTAGTATGAGGCAGCAGTCGCCACATCTCAGACGACTTCGGAAGATTTGTTCAAGGGGTGAAAGTTGTCACAAGTTTGAGTGCGTCACGTATCTCTAGCCCGGTGGATCATAGACCGCTTACGAGCTTTGCTGAGTCTCTGGCTGGGCGATGTTGCATTTCTCATACTGTTATGGCTGGTGGTCTCATATGCCGACTTCACGAAAGCGGACCAAGATGAGATATTCGTGCGGCCTTCATTCACCGTGCTTCGAAAGGTTGACGCGACAGTCGCAGAACGCGGTTGAGCACATGCTCACGCCGGGATAGTTGCCAATTTTCGTAGACGCCCGCCGGCTGCCGGCGTAAATTGACTGCCTGAAACTTTGTGAATGTTGAGTTCCGGCCACAGGTTATTCATACCGGTCCAATGCATGCCGGCCGCTCCGACATGAATGCGCGAGGGCATCGGAAGATTCCGATGAAGACCACCCAATTCCAGTTTGTTGCGCCGTATTTCCGAGGTTGGCCATGCCAGTTGCTACACCCTGCTGTATACCGTCGGGTCGCTTGGCAACAGCCGCACGTTCATGTCAGGACAAGCACAATCTTCGGGCGGTGGGCGTGGTCATCGGATAGCTTGATGCACACGTCGAGAATGATTCAGGTCCGGTGCTGAATGAGGACCTGCTCAATCCGACAATGTCATTTCCTCGAGAGATTGCAGGCACGCTTTGCGCAGGAGAGCACTTGCAGCGGAGAGCCACCATGAAGAAGTCTCAACAGAATGTCGTCTTCGTTTCACGCGCGCCTCGAAATTCCATCAGGCGAGGGCTCCTGCTGGGCTCATGGCTCATAGCGGGCGTGCTGTCGACTTCCTCCGCAATGGCCTGGGACGATGAGCAGCGGGAGGAGGGACCAGTCATCAAGACCGTTGAGGGACCTGTTCGTGGAATCTCACGGAACGGAGTATATGAGTTCCTGGGCATCCCGTACGCCGCTGCTCCTGTCGGTGATTTGCGCTGGATGCCGCCGCAGCCGGTCAAGCCGTGGGACGGAGCATTGGATGCGACGCATTATGCGCACACGTGCGCGCAGGTTACTGAGTTCGGTGCGTTTGCGGGCCCGAGCAGCACCTCGGAGGACTGCCTCTATCTCAACATCTTCACGACCGGCGTTCGGGGCACGAAAGGCGCCTTAAAGCCGGTCCTGGTCTGGATTCATGGCGGCGGCAACATTGATGGTGAGTCCAACGACTACAACGGAAGCAAGCTCGCCACTGCCGGGCCGAACGGTACCCCCACCGTGGTGGTGACGATAAACTATCGTCTGGGCATATTTGGCTTCTTTTCCAACTCCTTTATCAATGCCGAAGGCCATCTTTGGGGCAACTACGGGATCCTGGATCAACAAGCCGCGCTCCGCTGGGTGCAGGCCAATATCGCCGCCTTCGGCGGCGATCCCAACAAGGTCACGCTCGGCGGGCAATCCGCGGGCGCGCGAGACACCACCGCGAACTTGATATCGCCATTCAGCAAGGGGCTCTTCCAACGGGCCATTTTAGAAAGTTATCCGGAGATCTCGTGGGTAACTGCCGCCCAGATGTTGCCCCGCGGCGACAGTTTCGCCGCCGCGGCCGGCTGTTCGGATGCTGGCTGTCTGCGAAGCTTGTCGGCCGCACGCATTCTGCAGCTGCAGGGCACGCCCAATGCAAATGGTCCATACGCCCAACAGGTGTTCCCAGATGGCACTATCGTACCCCTTCAACCGGGTGATGCATGGAGGACGGGTCAATTCCACCACATGCCAATCATGGCCGGACTGGTTCATGACGAGGAAAATTTCGGCTTGAGCATTGCAGAATATTTCTCCGGTCCACCCCAAGTCGCACTGACGGCGGCGCAATATATGGCTAACACTCCGGCTAACGTGCTGGCCGAGTATCCGCTATCCAACTACGGCAATGATCCGCAATTGGCCCAGGACAGGGTCGGTACCGATCCGATTGCGTGTACTACGCGGCGGGTGGCCCAATTGTTGGCCCCGCAGGTGCCCACGTATATGTATGAGTTTAATTACCAGAATGCGCCATACTATTTCCCACAGATGCCGAATGTCTCCTCTCCCACGGGTCATTTCCAGCCTCTGGCAGCCCACACCATCGACATCCAGTTTTTGTTCTCAGGCTACCATGGCGGAAACCTGGGAGTGAATTTGGATCAAACCACCGGGGAACCACGCGAACTGCAGGGGAAGGAGATTACCCTGTCTGAGCAGTTGATCGCGGCGTGGACGAACTTTGCGGCCACCGGCGATCCCAATGGCTCCGGAAATTCGCCGTGGCCGACATTCACGCCTGACTCGCCGGTCTTCTTCTCGGAGAACATACCCTTGTCGACACTCACCGGCGCGCAATTCTCGGTCAATCATCATTGCGCTTTTTGGGATCCAATCCTGCCGCAATGAAGCGGAGGACGAGGGGGACCGTCTACGGGATTAACGTCCGATGCAGCGGAGGCGTCGGATCCGCCGGTGGCCGATTGCCGCGGCGCCCCCTAACACCCGGGGAAATCATCGGGCTGGGCGCGTTGGCGCGCATCGTACAGCGCGGGAACAACAGCAATAGACGAATTCGCAGTCTGCGAATGGCCCGCTTTTGCGAAGAACTTTTTGCGGCACCGAGGACGTCATTGGCCGACTGACGCCCGTCGCGGCCGGTGGGCGGCGACGTGGCGCGTTCGACCCATTGCGGTCCTTCACGAACGGCGGCTGACAGGAAGTTGCCGGCTGTCGGGTGAGAGTCCGCTCAATCGAGCCTTAGCCGGTATGGCGATAGGTGCTGGCACCGTGGGGCGCAGCGATGAACTCCGGAAGGACCTCCGCGCTGGCCGATAGCTTGCGCAACGCAGGATAGCGCGTTGCGGGTACGATCTCCGGGAGCATTTGTTGCGTGAAGTGCCACGCGACCGCCACGCTGACACCGGCTTGGTTGATCGTTGTACTCGTGACAGCAAGCGGCCGACTCATGAGATCCGCTTCGAGGAGGTGGTACGCGGCCAGAAGCTGACCGGTTACGCGGTCGACCCAGGGCTCATGCATTTTCTCCGTCGGCCGTAGGTTTCGCTCATAGACGATCTGAACGCTCTTTTCGCACGCAGCAAGCGCCAGCCCGATCGCGCGCAATGCGTGCTGACGCTCGGATATCGGGCTCGGCAGCAAGCTCCGGCGGAGGCCCGTCAACGCTTCGGCGTATTCGAGGATCAGCGTTGAATCCATCAAGATCTCACCGTCGTCACAAACAAACGAGGGGGCTTTGACGACCGGATTGATCTGCTGAAACTGCGGGAACGTGCTGAACACCGAAATCGACCGATGCTCAAAGGGCAGGCCGAGCAGTTGCAGAGAGATGGCCACCCGGCGTACGTAAGGCGAATCAAGCATTCCGATGAGTTGCACGGCTACCCCTTGCGATTGTACGGTCGTTTTCGCTGATATATGCCACGATTGCGTTGCAGCCCGAGAGACGATTCGGGGTTAGGGCACTCGCCCGGGCGGTTGTTAAGTCTGTTGGGATCAGTGGGACCGGCCTGCGGAGTCAGGCTTCCTGAGAAGACGGATTTCGAAGAGTTTCGGCCATAGTTTTCCGGTAACAAAAAGACGGTCGGTCGCGTCGTCGTAAGCGATGCCGTTCAACACATCGGTGTGGCCTTCGATCCTGTCACCGGGCGGCAGGATTCCACTCAAATCGATCCAGCCGACGACCTTGCCGGTCTGCGGGTCGATGCGCGCGATCAGGTTCGTCTGCCAGATGTTGGCGAAGATCTCTCCCTTGATCCACTCGAGCTCGTTGAGCTGGTCTACCTTTTTATCGCCTGCAGTCACACGAACTCGACGTAATTCCTGCAACGTCTGCGGATTCAGGAACCGCAGCTCGGAGGTGCCGTCACTCATGACGATCGCCTGCGCGCTCCGGGTGAGTCCCCAGCCTTCGCCCGCATAGCTGAAGCGTCTCTCTAAGGCAAAGGTGTTCAGGTCAAAAGCGAATCCGACGTGCGATTTCCATGTCAGGCTAATCAAGCGCTTGCCCCAGTATGTGATGCCCTCACCGAAGTGTTCAGGCGACAGATCCATCTTACGCACGACATCACCGGTCTGTAGGACCACCCTGCGAACGGAGGAGCGCCCGAGAAGGCCGGTGCTCTCGTATAGAAATCCATTTTGATAGAACAGCCCCTGCGTAAACGCGTTCGGGTCGTGCGGGTACACATGCACCACCTTATAGGTGTAAACGGGGATGTCCCCCTCAGCCGCCGACGCATGCGAAACAAAGAATCCTGTTAGAGCACATAGCGTGACGGTGAACAGTCGCGGGGTCTGGAACGCTTTCATCATTGGCTTTGAGGTAAATTCTGCCTGATCTTGAATCTGCAATCCATGTCGAAATGTGCAGATGACCTCGGGCCTCTGGCATGAGTGCAAACGATCAGGCTCCGCCATCGGCTTCAGCCGCCAAACCATGGAGACGGATGGTCGTACCCTTGGTACGGTCCTCCCGTGGCGAGGCAGAGCGTGGATTCTTACTCGGGGATTGATTTATCGCAGATCTTGGAATGGGCACCCCATTTCCTTTCAGCCCAGGGTTGCGGCTATTCTCAGTCGCGGGAAGTTTCGGAAGGAGATCGTCGCACCCTGGTCGCGTCATGGCCTGATGGCGTGTTACTGAGGCTCTCTGGTCCTGGCGGTGCGCGGCCTCCCAACAACGCGCTGGTGGAAGGGTCAGGCCGGGAGAAGATTGCGCGCAAGCCGAAGTTCTAGCTGTGTCATGGACGTGCCACGGGCCCAACAATTGGCAGAATTGACTGCCGTCATTACTCCGCCGGCAAAGCGGTAGCATCTTAGCGGGCGCAGGCCGACGCGGCTGCAGAGGATGATGAAAAATGGCTGTCGAGCTCAACAGGCCGGCATTCGACTACGCGAAAGACCTTTTGCGCGAAAAGCGCTTCGTCAATGACGAGAGGGGCAACTGGAGTGAGCACCAGCCCATCACGAGAGAGGAGAATAGGTTCATTCGGGCACACGGATTCGGTGAGTACGGGCGCTGGCATCTCGGATTCGATAATGAGGCTGAGGAGGATTCAAAGGAACGGTACAAGTTCCTTTACGGGGATTTTCGGAACGTGCACCGATGCGCGTTGCTTGCAGCAGAAGTGCGCGCGGGCCAGTACAAGTACCTGGACATCGAGCGAGCGGCGCATGAATTGCACGTACTTATTCGCCCGCCGGTGCCCCGACGTCACGTTTGAGCTGCGAACAATGCGATTCGTCTGAGATTCAAGTGCGTACCCTCCCTTTACAGCGTGGTGAAGGGTAGGGCAGGTCTGTCGAAGTGATCACCAATTGATGAACAGCGAGGAGCTAAGCGGTCTGCTCCGCGCTGAGCCCGAGCTCATCCTGCATCTGTCGGCGCATCAGGTATTTCTGGACTTCCCCGTGACGGTCGTTGGGAATGAGTCAAGAAACCGTACGTACCGCGGGATTTTGAAACGCGCAATCTGGTTTCGGCAGAACTCGATTATCTCTTCTGCGTCAGCAGTCTGTCCGTCGCGCAGTCGTATGATGGCGCACCGGCATCGGACTACTAAGCCGGGGTAGTACGTTCTTCCTGGAACTCGTAAAGCGCCACGTTCTCGCCCGATCAAGATGACACAAAAATGATTGTGGATCTGAAAATGGTGTGTCATATTCGATCCGGCTTTTTCGACCATGCCTCACCGCATCACGACGGGTGAGGCAGGCACGTGCGCTACTGTGAGACTTGCTTAGCAACGATCTGGCGTGCCTATCGAATGAGCATGGAATGAGGCAGGGGGGGGCAGTTGAGTTCAACACCGGATGCGTCGCGGTTGTCCGAGTCGAGCAAGCGCACGATGCTCCTCGCTAGTCTTGGCGGGGCGCTTGAATACTACGACTTCATCGTTTACGGGATCTTTGCGGCAGAGATTGCCCGCGCCATATTTCCGTCGTCCTCTCCTTTAATTTCTCTGATGTCCTCCTTCGGCGCGTTCGCCGTCGGCTATGTCGCCCGGCCAGTTGGCGGCATCGTGCTGAGTCATTTTGGAGATCGGTTCGGACGCAGGCGAGTCTTCGTTGTCTCGCTGCTCGGGATGTCGGGCGCGACGCTCGGGATGGGACTCGTGCCCTCCTATGAGCACTGGGGACTCGCCGCACCGATCCTGATGGTTGTGCTGCGATTGCTGCAGGGCTTCTGCCTTGGCGGAGAGTTGCCTGGCGCGATTACTTATGTCGTAGAAGTTGCGCCGAAGCGAGCGAGCTTTGCGAGCGGTTTCGTGTTCTTCTGTGTGATGGGCGGCGTGGTCGTGGCGACCGTGCTCAGCTTGTTAATTCAGAATTTCCTGCCCCCGCACCTCGTTCCCACCTACGGATGGCGGATTCCGTTCTGGATCGGCGGCGCATTGGGCGTAGTTGGATTCTGGGTGCGCAGATCCCTGGAAGAATCACCCGAGTTCGAACGCGTTCGGAGGCAAACGTCGTCAAGGCCATTCGCAGAGCTTTTGCGAACACATCCGCAAAAGGTGCTGATCGGGATCGGGCTCGTGGCGAGCACGGGAGCGTTCAACGGTCTGCTGTTTGCCTACATGCCCGCCTACCTGAAAACCGTTTTGAGCGTCGGCCCGGGCATGGCGGTGCTTGCTCAGAACATGGCGTTGGTCGCCCATAGCGTCGCATTGTTGGCGACGGCATGGATCGGCCGCTACGTCCCTCCCCGCCGCCTCATGATGACAGGCACGTTGCTGTTCACCCTGCTCTCGGTGCCGTGGTATGGCGCCATCGTGCATAGCGGTGCAGACCCGCGGCTTCCACTCATATTGGGAGGAATAGCCGCTGGCTTGTTCAATGGCACATTCGCCTACCTGATCGCGGATCTGTTTCCAACGCGCATCCGCTTCACGGGCATCGCACTGGTGCTCAACATTGGCATGACAGTTTTCAGTGGCGCGGCGCCTCTGGTCGCCACCTCCCTCATTCGCGAGACGGGCCTCTTGTATGCGCCCGGATGGTTCTTGGCATCAGCAGCAGCGCTCGGCCTCGTGGCGAGTTTACTTGTGAAGCGTCATGACGGACAGATACGAAATGATGCCCACGGCGCTGACGTCGCGGCCTTGCAAACCGTGCCCGAGATGGGATAAGCAATCGATTCGGCCATATCGGGCAAGTCTTCGCTGAATTTCAAATCCAAGTCCAAGTCCAATAGGGAACACCACATGCGCAATCTTTTTGTAGCGAGCCTGGCGCTCGCGTTGTTTGCAACTGCGGCACTGACCCCGCGGTCGTCTTGCGCTGCGGGCTCAACTTCTCGCGCGCAGCCTGTCGAGTTCGAGCTGATGACTTGGCCTGAAGTGAGAGACGCCCTGGCCGCGGGCAAGACGACTGCGCTCATCTATACCGGTGGCGTTGAACAGCGGGGACCTCAGAACGCCAACGGCGGCCACAACCTGATGGCACGCGGGATCGTCAGAGCGATTGCGTTACGCCTTGGCAACGCCATCGCCATGCCAGTGCTGCCCGTTAGTCCGAACAACGCCAGCGCGGAGATGCCGGGAACCATCGGGTTGACCAATGAGCTGCTGGAGCAGGTGCTGGAGCGCCTGGTCGAACAATCGATCGTGACAGGATTCAAGAATGTTGTGGTGATGGGCGACCACGGGGGCGGGCAGGGCGATGGGGACGCGAACGTCTATAGAAAAGTGGCGACACGGTTGAACGACAAGTACAGCGCCACGGGCATTCACGTCTTTTACTGCGATCAGGTATACATGCCGGCGAACACGGCGTTCGACAAAATACTGGGCGAGCAGGGCTACCCGCGCAGCCTGCATGGCGGGATGGTGGATACCTCAATGATGATGTATCTGGACCATGACGGAACATACGTGCGCAAGGAGTTGCTTCCTACAGCAGTAGGCATCCCTGTAGGTCCGGACGGGCGGCCGCAACCCGCCCCGGGCGCGCAGAAGAACGGGATCATCGGCGATGCTCGGCGCTCCAGTGCCGAACTCGGCAAGCGCGCCTTCGACATCAAGGTGGACTATGCCGTCAAGCAGATCGAGACCTTCATTCCGCCGAAGGGATAGCGTACGCGCTAAAGTATGCAGCACGGCAGCTACATCCGCGAGTTCCGTAACCGGGAGGAGCGTAAAGCACCTCCAAATCGCTGCAAGGCTTCTTCGCTGACCGGTGGCAGCTGGCCCGCTGCGTCCTATTAATCTGCTACAACGCCATTTTGCGCGCTTCGGTACTGCAGAAACAACATGACTGATCGCCAATCCAGGCCGCAGCGTACTGCGCCGCCGACACCGGTCGATGTGAGCTTGTTCGAAGAAGACGGCGTCTACATTCTGCGGAATCAAGATGGCATGGCTCTGTACCGATATGACTTCGATGTGGACGGCCAATCGCACTGTATCAAGGCGTGCAGCAAAAGCTGGCCGCCGCTGATCGCCTCTATCGGTGCGACGCCTGTTGTCGGCGAGTGGAAGACGATTGAGCGCGGTGAGGCTCGCCAGTGGACGTTCCGTGGCAATCCGGTCTACACCCACGCGCAGGACATACCCGGCGGAAACAAGGGTGATGGCATAGACGGTGTATGGCACTTGCTATCGCCCTAATGACGGGAGAATTGTCCGATCCTCGGGTGAATAATGCTTGTCGTTGCCGTGACCTGAGCTAACGAGAATGTCTCCACGCGCAGCAATGAGCGATACGTGACGGCAGTGATATCGTGCCAGCTGTCGGAAAGTCTGCTGTTTGTGAATGCCGACGCACCGCTTCGTGGGGTGCCCCGCGACCATCTGCCTCGCGTCGAGTAACACGAGCAGACAACAGTACGGGTAACCCTTGCATCCGCTCCGTGGCGAAATGCGTCCGTCAGGTGAGCACCGCGCGAGTAAAATCGCGTGCGCAGGCGTCCACTCGATGCGCGGCTCATTCTTGTTTGTCTCCCTTGTGCCACCTCATATCCGGGTAGTCGTCGATCTTCCGGAATATTCATGTATGTAACATGCCGATGGCTATCCGGGTGGAGTCGCAAGCAGTTCACACGCCAGGGTTGGCTCCTTTAAAGGACAAGACCCAAGCGCTGAACATCGGCAGCGGTATTCGGAAGGTCAGGGAGACGCCGGCCATCATCCGCGCATGCAAATTCGAAAATACACAGGCGGTAAACCGCAAAGTACCCCTTGCTATTAATTAGCCGACCAGTCATCCTAAGAATAGACTGGAGAGGGGGTTATCTAACAATGAGTCTTATTGGATACAGGTTCGGCACAGAGCCTATCGTACGCAAAATGGCAAAACGCAGAGCGCTGGCCGCGTTCTGCGCGGCGCCGCTGCTGGCCGCAATTGAAGGTGGCGGTGCAAGTGTCGCCTATGCCCAGGCCGAATCCCAGCAAACGTCGACGCCCGTCCAAGAGGTGGTCGTTTCGGGATCGCGCATCGTTCGCGACGGATACAAGTCTCCGACGCCCGTCTCGGTGATCAGCAGCGAGGTCTTGCAAGGCAACGCCACTTCGAACGTAGCCGATGCGCTCAATACGCTGCCGAATTTTGCGGGGAGCTCAACCCCGCAAACCACCGCCGTCACGGTCACCAGTGGTCAGCAAGCCGTCAATGCCCTGAATATCGGTGGTCTCGGCGCCACCCGGACTCTGGTCCTGGTCAACGGCCAGCGTACCGTCGGCTCGCTTCTGACCGGTGTCGTCGATGTCAGCGAACTGCCGCAACAGCTCATCACGCGTGTCGACGTGGTCACCGGGGGCGCGTCCGCGGGGTACGGCTCGGATGCTTTGACGGGCATTGTAAACTTTGTGCTCGATACGAAGTTCACCGGCATCAAAGCCGAGGTGTCGGGCGGTGAAACGAGCTATGGCGATGACCGGAACTGGCGGGCCAATCTTACCGCCGGCACGTCATTCGCGCAGGGGCGCGGCCATTTTGAAATCAGCGGCGAAACGTCCAACGACGACGGCCTGTTGATCGCCAAACGGCCTTGGAACAATAACGGTTGGGGGTACATCACGAATCCCAACTACACGCGGACAAATGGGCAACCGCTCAACATTCTCACCAACCACATCGGGGTCGACACCGCCAGCTATGGCGGCACGATCGCCAGTGGCCCGTTCAGAGGAACGATGTTTGGTCCGGGTGGTGCCCAGACGCAGGAAGTCTTCGGATCCATTGTGTCCGACCCGCTGATGTCAGGCGGCAGCTGGTCTTCGCAGACCGTAGCCAACGTCCTGGGCGCCGCGATTGCACCTGAACAACGTCGCCAGAACATTTTCGCCCGCGCCAGCTACGATGTGGCCGATAGTGCCGAGGTCTACGGGCAGGTCTCTTATGCTCATTTGCACTCGTTGTCGGACAGCGTTCCGGTGTTCTATCCTGGTAATTTGACGATCTCGGCGCAAAACGCGTTCCTTCCCACGAATATCGCCGCGGGCCTGGCGGCGGCGAATGTCTCCTCATTCAAATTCGGAACCTTCAACGGCGACCTCGGTATCCAGCACCCTATTACGGATCGCCAGGTCACGCGGTTCCTGCTCGGCAGTGACGGCAACTTCAACGCTTTCCACACGGATTGGACGTGGGACGCCTATGCCTCTTATGGGTTCAGCCTGCAGCAGGTGATCTCGGGCAATACGATCAATGTTCCGCGCTACATGCAGGCGATAAACGCCGTGCGCGCGCCGGACGGATCCATCGCCTGCGCCTCGACGCTGGCCAATCCGGGCAATGGCTGCGTTCCGCTGAACGTGTTCGGCACGGGCGTCGCCAGCCAGGCTGCGATCGATTACGTCATTGCCAATCCGTACAGCCATGCAAGGCTGGATCAGAAGGTTTTCAGCGCCAATCTGCACGGCTCGCCGTTCCACGATTGGGCCGGCCCTGTCTCCTTTGCCCTCGGCGTAGAGCACCGCCAAGAATCCACCAGCTCCTTCTCCGACCCGGAGGAAGCGCAAACGGGAACCTGGTTCCTTGCCGCCGGGCTTCCTTATTCCGGCTCCTTCAAGGTGACGGAGGGCTATGTCGAGACTAACGTTCCGCTGGCGAAGGATGTCTTCCTGGCCAAGGAACTGGACTTGAACGCCGCGGTCCGCGAGACCGCCTACAACACTTTCGGCTCGACCCGCACCTGGAAAGTGGGCACCTCCTATAGTCCGTTCGACGATCTGAGATTTCGTGCGACCCGCTCTCTGGACATTCGCGAACCGACATTGGTCGACCTGTACCAGGCGGGCACGACCACCTCGAACAGCGTCACCGATCCGTTCAACAACAATGCGACGGTCGCGTACCGTTCCACGACGACCGGCAATGCGGGCCTCGTGCCCGAGCGGGCCAACAACACCGTGATCGGGGCGGTGTACCAGCCGTCGTGGATACCGCGCTTCAGCGTATCCCTCGACTACTACATCATCGATATCACGGGCGGCATCCAGTCTTTTACCGCGCAGCAATTGGTCAATCTGTGCTATGCGGGCAGCGCGCCCGCCTGCGACACATTTACCAGAACGAGCGCAGGCGGCAACTCGCTCCTGGATTTCGTGATCGAGCCACTCAATTTCGCGACCGAGCATGCGCGCCGTCTCGAAATGGAAACAACATATCGATTGCCTCTGGACTCGATCAGCAGCGGCTGGAAGGGTAATCTTGGCTTCCACGCTCAGGTTACGCATTACATCAGCGACGTCATCGATAGCGGGGCGATCAATTCGATTCCCACGCAAAACGCCGGCGTGAACGCCGGCAGTACCGGCTTGCCCAGCTGGAAATATCAGGCCGCCGTCGATTATGCGTTCGATCATTACAGCTTGCAGCTCACTGCGCGCGGCATCAGCAGCGGCGTCTATAATCAAAGCAACATCGAGTGTACGTCCGGCTGCCCGGCATCCACCGCGAATAACGTGACGGTCTCGAACAATCGCATTTCCGGGGTTTTCTATCTCGACCTCGGCGCTGCCTATCACTTCACGGTCGACAAAGCCGACGCCGCGATTTACTTCAACGTCCGCAACCTGTTGAACAGGGATCCGCCGATCGTGGCGATGGGGCCGGGCGCTAGCGGCTGGGATTTCTTCCCGGCAAACGCCGCGTTGTACGACGTTCTTGGCCGCGTCCTTCGCCTCGGCGTGCGTCTGGAAATGTGAAGTTTTCTTAAGACGTCATGTTTTTGGACTGTTGTCTTTCGGCCCGCGCCACATTCTGGCGCGGGTGCTTTTCCGGCCAGAATCAGTGCAGCGCCGCCAGTCAAGCGTGCGCGATCGACGATGAGGTATGCCGGCAAAGCGAATTGAGGAGACCAAAGTCTCGGTCGGTGCCATCGCGTGTTCGGCACTCCGCTTCGAGTTTCTTGACAGACTTGCGCTTAACATGACCGAGCGGTCGTGTTATTGTTTTTTTTGAACCAAGTACTTTGATGTCGAGGGGGACGCAGGTGCAGTCGGTTCGCGAAATTTCACGAGCCCGGTCAACGGGTCTATTCGGTGGCGCATTCTGGGCGGCTGTTGCTGGTGCCGGCGCGCTAGGGATCGCGGGGTGTACGCATTTTCTAGGTGATCACGGCGCACCCGGCGCGGCGACAACCGAGAACCTGGGCCCCCAGGACGCCGGCACGCCGCCGCGCGTGCGCCTCTTGACTGCTCAGCAATATGCAAATGTGATTGCCGATGTCTTCGGCGCCGACATCAAACCCGGGACGCCCATTCCTCCGCTGCGCCGCACCGACGGACTGTTGGCCTCGACAAGTGCCTCGGTTGGGGTGACCGCCGGACAGGTGATGCAGCTCCAGCGCTCCGCATCGGCCATCGCCACCCAGGTCGTGGATAACGGCAATCTCGAGAACCAGCTGCCGGCGCACCGGGACTATCTGGTCCCATGCAAACCGAAGGCGGACCATGCTCCCGATGATGCCTGCGCAGCCAAGTTCATCAGATCCACGGGACGGCTGTTGTTCCGTCGCCCGCTGAGCGGCCCCAAGGTCGATGAGTTCGTGGGCCGGGCACATCGCGCGGCCGAGGAGCTGAAGGATTTCTACGCCGGATTGTCGAGCGTGCTCGAAGGCATGCTGGTCGATCCGATGGTGCTGATGATCGTCGACAAAACCGAACCGGATCCCGCGCATCCGGGCAGGCGCCGCCTCGATGCATTCTCGCTTGCCTCGCGCCTGTCGTTCTTTCTGTGGAATTCGGCGCCCGACGATGCGGTTTTGAAGTCGGCTGAAAGCGCTGAGATCAATACGCCCGCAGGGCGCGCGCGCGTGGTGAACATGATGCTTGCCAGCCCGCGCCTCGAAAACGGCATCCGGGCCTTTTTCGATGACATGTTCGGCTTTGATGATTTCGACAATCTGTCCAAGGACGCGACCATCTATCCGAAGGTCAGCGGCACTACGTTGAAAGACGCCCGCGAGCAGACCCTGCGCACGGTGGTCGACCATCTGATCACCCGGGACCGTGACTACCGGGATTTGTTCACGACTCGTGACACGTTCATTTCGCCCGCTTTGGCGGCGGTGTATCAGGTGCCGGCGGTCCCGGGCTGGGTGCCTTACGAGTTTCCGCCGGATAGTCCCCGCAGCGGCATTTTGAGCCAGGTCAGCTTTCTCGCCGTACATTCCCATCCAGCGCGCAGTTCGCCCACCGTGCGCGGCAAGGCGCTGCGCGAACTGCTGCTGTGCCAGAAAGTGCCCTCACCGCCGCCCAATGTTGATTTTTCCATTCTCGAGGATCCAAAGGCGAATTTTCATACCGCGCGCGAGCGCCTGACGGCTCACCGCAGCAATCCGGTATGCGCCGGCTGCCATCGCATCACCGATCCGATCGGCTTGGCTTTGGAGAATTTCGACGGGGGTGGCCAATATCGCCTCACCGAGAGGGGCGTTGACATCGACGCCAACGGCAGTCTGGACGGTAAGGATTTCAAAGACCCCGTCGGCCTGGCGCAAGCCGTGCACGATCATCCCGGGCTGCCTGTATGCCTGGTCAAGCGCATGTACAGCTATGGCGCTGGTGGGCCACTGACGGACGCCGACAATCCAGAATTGGCCTATCTCAATCAGCGCTTTGCAGCCTCAGGCTATCGCGTCCCCGATCTGCTGCGGGCCATCGCGCTCAGCACCGCATTTTCAGAAGTCGCCGAAACCCCAGCTGCGCCGGCGCCGGCGCCGAGGACGGCCAGCTTGCCGGCTTCTCAGGCTGTGGCCCAATGAAGTCCCGGAGGTATCCATGAAAGCTCTCAGTCGTCGCCGCGTATTGCGCGGAATGTTGAATGGCGCTGCTGTTGCGGTGGGCCTGCCGCTGCTGAATTGCTTTATCAACGATAACGGGACGGCCCTGGCCAATGGCGCGCCGCTTCCGATCCGCTTCGGCACTTGGGGCTGGGGTCTGGGCATGAGCAAAGTCATCTTCGTGCCCACGAAGACCGGCCCCGATTTCGATCTTCCGGAAGAGATTGCCTCGCTTGCGCCGGTGCGCGACAAGATCAATCTCTTTACAAATTTCAATGCGCTTCGGGACGCAATGCCGAATCTCTGCCACACGACGGGGTGGATCATTCTGCGCAGCGGCAGCGCGCCCGCAAATACGAGTTCGCGCCCCGGCGAGACCATCGACGTCACCGTCGCAAAGAAGATCGGCACGACCACGCGCTTTCCGTCCGTGACTGTGTCGGCGACAGGGGATCCGCGCGATACCTACAGCTACGAAAGCGCCAGCTCGATCAACAATGCCGAAGGGTCGCCGCTGGCCCTGTATACGACGATGTTCGGCGGGGATTTTCAGGATCCGAATGCCAAGGAATTCAAGCCGAGCCCCAAGATTCTGGTGCGGCAAAGTGTTCTCTCCAGCGTAAGCGATGACGCCAAGAAACTGATGACCGAGGTCGGCGCGGAGGATAGGGCGCGCATCGATCAATATTTCACGGGCTTGCGTGAGCTCGAGCGTCAATTGGACCGGCAGCTTGAAAAGCCGGAACCGCGCGAGGCCTGTCGTATGATTGCGGCTCCGAAGGAGCTCAAGACAGGCGTCGACTTCGAATTGGTCGCGGAGCGCCATCGTCTGTTCACGGATCTTCTGGTCATGGCGGTGGCCTGCGATCAGACGCGCGTGTTCAACATGACCTATTCCAAGTCTTTCGCCTCAACGACCAAGATCGGCTACGAGAAGCCACATCACACCGCCTCGCATGAAGAGCCGGTCGACGAGAAACTAGGCTATCAGCCCATGGTGTCGTGGTTCCTGCGGCGCTCCTTCGAATCCTGGGCCTATTTCGTGGAGGCTTTTTCGAAGGTCAAGGAAGGTGATGGGACGCTGCTCGACAACATGCTGATCTATGCGTCGACCGATCAGTCATTCGCCAAGATACATTCCATCGAAGGCCTGCCGATGTTCACGGCCGGCCGCGCCGGCGGCAAGCTCAAGACCGGTTTGCACATCGACGGCGCCAGAACTCCCGCGGCGCGCCTGGGCTACACGATGATGAAGACGATGGGCGTAGACATTCCCGCGTGGGGCACCCAGTCGAACAACACGTCCAAGGAAATCGGCGAGATCCTGGTGTGACCCCTACGCTGCGCGCGACCAGAGGATTTGGTATGAGACCGCCAGTCGGAATAATGGGCATTCTCCTGGCGCTTGGCGTCGTCAACGTCGGCTCGGGCAAAGAGAAACCCTTTCCGGCCCCCGAAGCGTCCCAGCTTTCGGAAGCCTACTCCCACGTCCCCATGCCGCCGGGTTTCAAGGTGATCCCGACCGAGCTCGAGGGCCCGGTCTTCGCCGACTCCCGAGGCAGAACTCTGTACAAATGGCCCATTGCATCGTTGCGCAATGGATATGCGGGCGATCCGAAAGACAAGTCGGTCTGCGAGGACAAGGTCACGACAAAGACCGGGGGGTACATGAGCCCTTATCCGGACGGATTGGATCTGCCGGATCTCGACCGACGCAAGAGCTGTGTCGCCGAATGGGCACCAGTTCTGGTGGATGCCAAGGCAAAGCCCGTGGGCGACTGGACCATCATCACGCGCAGTGACGATACGAAGCAATGGGCGTACGACCATCACGCCCTATACACGTCGTATCTCGATCACGCGCCGGGCGACGTTATGGCTGGTACAGCGACGTTCAGGAGCGGCGGCGACACGCCGGCCGAGCGTATGCCGGTCGGCCCGCCGCCCGCCGTCCCACCGGGTTTCTTGGTCGAAACTACCGTTCGCGGCCGCATGTTGTTGGCCGAAAAGCGACTTTCCGTCTACGTTTCGGACAATGATGCTCGCAACGCATCCAACTGCAATGACGCTTGCGCGCTGATCTGGCAGCCCATGATCGCGCCTGCAACGGCGCGGCCGCAGGGAGAATGGACGATCATCAAACGATCGCCCGCCGTCCGGCAATGGGCGTTCCGAAAGAAGCCCCTTTATACCTACGCACGTGATGAGGTCGAGGCGAGTCTCGACGGTAGCGAAGTGTCTGGTTGGCACAACGTGTACACGCAATTGGCGCCCGCGCCGCCAAAACCGTTCTCGATTCAACAGACAATCAACGGGGATGTGCTTGCCGACAGCAGGGGCATGACCGTTTATTTCTACACCTGCGGCGATGACTCCGCCGATCAGTTGTCCTGTGATACGTTGGACAGTCCCCAGCAATACCGTTTGGCGATTTGCGGCGGCGGCGATCCGGCCCGGTGCCAACGCTTGTGGCATTACGTGCTCGCCGCGCCCGAGGCGAAAAGCAACAGCCGGATCTGGACAGTCATCACGATCGATCCGCAGACCGGCCGCGCGGCGCAGCCTCATCAACCCGGCGCGTTGCGCGTCTGGGCGTATCGCGACAGACCAGTTTACACGTATGCAGGCGACAGGCAGCCCGCCGATTTTGAGGGAAATGCGCTCGGCGAATGGCAAGGCCGGCGCAATGGTTTCAGGGCGTTCTGGATTCGCAATGAGTTGTTCAGCCGCGGCTGACCGATGAAAACGGTCTGCAGGGCGAGTGCAGGCAAGGGGAGAATTCAATGAAAAGCCTTTCAAACAGGGCGTATGGGATGGCACTGTGCGCAGTGCTGGCGACCACGGGCTTGGGGAGCACTCGCCTCGTCAACGCGGACGAGACCACATCGCAGCTCCGGGATCGCAGCATCGGCTATGTCACCACCGATTTGCATTGGTCCGTCTATCAGACTCCAAACCTGAGCGTGGATTGTCCGGATGGGCTCAACGGCAACGGGCCGCGCGAAACATTCAAGGCTTTGTTTCCCCAGGGCGGACCGGTCGAGACCACCCAGCTTGCCCGCGAAGGGCTCAAAGTGTTCCCCCAGGACAAGCAGGCGCAATTTCCCTACATTCTGGCCAAGGGACCGGTCGCCATCGGGTTGAACCTCGACGGCAAGGTCGGGCCGAATGATTTCGTCAGCCCCACGGGCGAGACAGGTATCAACAATCAATTCTTCCGCGTAATCGGCTGCAATGCGCAATTCCGCTCGCCTGACGGTCAGCTGCAGCTTTTCGCCAACAAACTGATCCGAAGCTTCGGGTTCGATCGAATCATGATCGAGATCACCCAGGTCGACAGTTTGGTGAATGCCGATAATGTCGAAGTGACCATTTATCGGGGCCGGGATCCTTTACTGCTCGACGCAACCGGAGAAAAGGTCGCGCCGGGCGGGTCGCAGAGAGTCGACATGCATTACGGCAAGCAGCTCATCCAGCACATGCATGGCAGGATCGCAAACGGTGTCCTGACTACGGATCCGATCGAGGGGGTGTGGCCCTGGGCGATCTATTTCGATGTCCCGACGGTTCTCCACATCCACGATATGCGTTTGAATCTGAAGCTGTCTTCGACCTCGGCCGACGGGCTGATCGCAGGCTATACCGATGTCGATTCCTACTATCACTGGCTCACGAGCTGGTCGACGCACCATTTGGCCTATGGCCGGTTGGATCCGTCGGAGTTTTATTGGGCCCTCCGCCAGAATGCGGATGCCTATCCGGACAAGGACGGCGCGATGACTGCGATTTCGTCCGCCATCACGGTCAATATGACCCAGGTGTTCATCGAACATACCGATGCGAACCCGGCGGAACCGGTCCAAAGGACGGCGGATGCGGCGCACTGAGCGCGCACGTCGGGGCGCCTTCAATTCGAAATCGAGCGGGGGCTTACCTGCGCGCCGCGCAATTGCGCTTCCGGCAACACCGCTTGCCCCGAACAACGCGAACCCCGACTTGCCCGGTACGATTGGCTTGACTAAGCACATTGTCGCCGTCGCGAGTTGACACACCGAATCCATCAGTCGCGAATTTCGCGGCATTATCTCAGGACAATCCAATGATCCTCTTGCTCAGGAACAGATCGGCAGCGCTCCTCAAGCTGACATTGGTGGGAGCGGCGTTCATGGGGACGTCACTCCTTCCGGTGAACGCTTTCGCCGACGACCAGGAGGTCATCGATTACCGAGAGCACGTCATGAAGACGATGGGAGAGCAGGTAGCGGCAATGAATCAGATGCGCCAGGCGAAGATCGCGCCCGAGAATCTGGCAGTGCATGCGGAAATCCTTGCCGTGACCGCCGCAACGGCAAAGAACGCCTTTACGCCGAGAGTGGTCGGTGGGAAGGCAAAGGCCGAAGTCTGGGCCAACTGGCAGGATTTCTCGAAGCGCCTCAACGAGCTGGTTGCCGCGACCGCCGACCTGGCCAAGACGGCAAAGCAGGGTGGCCTGGCGGCGGCGGCGCCGAAGATGGAATCGGCGCTCACCTGCAAGGGATGCCACGACGTCTATCGGGAAGAAAAGAAGTGAGGGGCGTGCCAATGATGCGGGCGACCAGAGCGGCTGCGTTCGGTGCTGCGGCGATCATGTTGATGCCCGCGGCGGGCCATGCCGACGGCAAGGAAACCATCGAGTACCGCCAGCACATCATGAAGACGCTCAACGAACAGAGCGCGGCGTTGGGGCAGATCCTTTCGACGACGATACCCGGCGACAATACCGCGGCTCATTTGGAGGCCATCGCTCTGGCTGCTTCTCTCGCACTCAAGGCCTTTGAGGCAAAGGCCCCGGGCGGGGAGGCGAAACCGGAAGTCTGGAGCAATTGGGCGGACTTTTCCAAGCGCATGAATGATTTTTCGCGCAAGACGGCGGAAATGGCGAAGATTTCGCGCGAGCAGGGAACCGACGCGGCGCTGGCGAACGTGGTTGATGCGCTGTCGTGCAAAGGGTGCCACGACGTCTATCGTGCCGAAAAGAAATGATCCCCCATTCGGCGGCGACACCGGCCGGGAACGTCAGGAGGGCGCCGCATTTGCGGCGAACGGTCGGGTAGGGGCTATTCGGTTCCCTACCGCGGTGAGATGTTTGCGTGAATGAAAGAGAGTTTTGAACCATGGCGACGCTGATTTCACGGCGTGGATTACTGCGATCCAGCTTGCAACTCACGCTGGCTGGAACGATCGCCGCTGCGACAGGGGTGGCGGCGGCGGCTGACCAGGTCTGCGCGGACCCCAAGGGGATGGATAGCGGCCTGGCGAGCTCATTGCACTACAGCGAGCTCTCGCCCGATCCATCCAAATCCTGTTCGGCCTGCGGGTTGTTCCAAGCCGGCAGCTCTGGTTGCGGCTCTTGCGCGATTTTCAGCGCTACGGTCAACTCCAAGGGGCACTGCGATTCATGGAGCGCCAGAGGTTGAGGGAGAGTTCCGGAAACTCGCGATAGATATCCGACGGACCGAGGCGCGGGTCATCCTGTGCCAGCCTTGGCGGCGCGCTTGAGATTTACGACTTCGTCAGCTATGGCGCGTTCGCGCAGTCTGTATCGGGTCCTCGCAGCGCTCATTGCAATTGGTATTTCAGGTGTTGACGAGTCTCAGACCCTGCTGCTCCGATCCAGGCGAGCACGGCAGGGAGGAAGCATTCGCGAGCATGTAGACGGCGAGAAGAGTCGGAGCTGGTCAGCGGTCAATCTGACTTCGTCATCGGCAGGCCTCAAGTCCTGGTCCTTGGACGATCTCGCAAAATATCTGCGCACCGGCTTCAGTCCGCGTGCCGGTACTTTCGGCCCGATGAATAAGGTCATCGCAAACAGCACTTCGAAGTTGACCGCCGGCGATGTTCGAGCGGTGGCTACCTACATCAAGAGCTTGCCGCAAGGCGGGGAAGCGGCTACGCCCGTGACCCCGGAGCTGATGGCCCCGGGCGAGGCGATCTATCGCGATCGCTGTCAGAAATGCCATGGCGCCTCCGGACGCGGCGGCATTTTCACGGGCCCACCGCTTGCCGGAAGTGCCATCGTGCAGGCCGAGGATCCATCCTCACTCATCAACGTCATCCTTTACGGCGCGGGGCCGTCAAAGGGCATCTCGCTAGGGGCTTGGGAAACCATGCGGCCTTACGCAGATGTCCTGGGCGACTCGGAGATTGCAGCGGTCGCCAACTATCTTCGTGGAAATTGGGGCCATCACGCCTCGCGGGTCGATGCCGACCTGGTCGGCAAGGGACGATGACGCAGCGCACATGGAAAGGAAGGTCCCAGGCGTGAGTCGAAGGTGCGGTTGAGGGGGCGGTCACAGGAGGAACAGGTGGCGCCGGGTCGGCCGGGACGGGCCGTCATATCTGTTGAGCACGCGGCCGGCACACATAGTCGGCAATCCGCACAACATGACGGACCAGGCCGGACCGGTCGCCGAACCCGTCGCGTCCAACGACAGCCGCCGCCGGGCGGCGCCCGATCAAAGGTGCAGCACGCCCTGCACGAAGATGTCGACCGCCAATTCCGCGATATCGGCGGCACCGAGCGCGCCCTTGGGATCGAACCAGGTATGGGTCCAGTTGATCATGCCGAAATAAATCATGGTCGCGGCCCGCCGCTCGCGCGGCTTCTTCGCGAGCGTCGGCGAAAGTTCGACCAGGATTTGATCGAGCGCATCCAGCAGCACGCGCTGGTCGGTGATGATGGTCTTGCGCCGGTGAGGCGGCAGCTTGTCGAGATCGTTCAACAGGACCTTGTGGCGGCTCGACGCGGGGACGTAGAGCGCCATGAAACCTTGGGTCAGACGGAACAGGCGCTGTTTGGGATCGGCCTCGTCCCGGACCCCTGCGGCGATTCGGCCCAGCGCCGTGACATGGCCGTCCATGATTTCGAACAGGATATCCTGCTTCGAGGAAAAGTAATGATAAAGCAAGGATTTCGACATGCCGCAAGCCGCCGCGAGATCGGCAATTGAGCTGCCCAGGAACCCGAATTGGCCGTAAAGCTCAGCCGCCTTGGCGACGATGGCATCGCGCCGCTCGTCGTAATCTGCAGCCTGTGTCCTAGCCAAAAGTTGTCTCCCGCCCGCGAAGTTGGCCAACCAATCTAGCACGACCCCCCCAACGGCGGGAACCGCCTGAAGTCTAAGACAAAGCTATCCGCCGGCTCGTCCTGGACGGGCCGCCGCCAGTCTGGCGCGACAGGCCCTGGAGCTGCCAAACGACGCTCCCAACCAGCATACCGGGCCCCTCGATAGCGCCCCGGCCGAACCGTTCGCGCGGGAGTCATTTTCGCCATGAGCCAGCCGGGAGGAGGGACACGTGAGCGAGATTCTGTTCCGGCCGAGGCGTCAGGAGCCGCGGGTATGCCGGCATTCGAACGCACCATCGGCAACTTGCGCGTGGGGTCACTGACTGTGATCTTGCCGCCGAGTCTGATTGAAGGCGTGTTCTTCAGCCGCACACCCCAGTTGACGTCGACCGTACGGTCGAAGATTGGCTCCCTGGGCGTCCACGACACCTGGCCAGTACTATCCACGGTACATCCCGCAGGTCCGTAATCCACCTCGAACGCACCCGTCGGATCTGCGTCCACGTCCGGTGCGGTCACCGTCAAACTGGTCGGTACACCATAGGTCGCCGCGGTGGGTGGGGTCGCCGTAAGCACGGCCAGTGTATCGGCGATTGTCGTGGTGGTGGTGGCGGCGGTCATGGTCGAGAGCTGGCCATCTGAGGCCGTGATGGCCACCCCGATGACATCGCCCTTGGTCTGATTGCCGAGCGGGCAGGCACCGCCCGTCGCGGCCGGACTGCCGCTCCGTTGCGAGTCCAGGCATACGTGACGGTGAGCTGGTCACGGTCCGGATCGGCAATGGACGCGGTGACAGAAATCGCATCGTTGCGCTTCGGGGAAGCGGGAGCAGGGCGACACCGGTGACGGCCGGTGCGAAATTCTGCACGTGTAGCGTAACTGTGCTCGGGGCCGATGACAGCGTTGCGTCAGCTCCGGGCCTTCACCGCGGATTGGCAGCACCCGCCTCTGGTTTCGAAACGGGTGACTCGGGACCCCTAGCGGAATCGCTCGGGCCCGACTTCAGGGCGATAGTCCTGCGCGAGCGGCTTCTATCTTGCCCAGGAGCCATTGCAGACCGGCCAGGTGCTGCTGGTCATGGCTGCATAGATAGTGCACCAGACTGCGAAGCGAGAGGGTCCCGTAGCCTTCAAATACGGCGGTTCGCGAGAACTGCGCGGCGGTGAGACCCGAAATCAACGTAACCGTCTTGGCGCGAGCAGCTCGAAAAGCAGCAAACGCCTCCTCTGCGCTGGAGGTCGCGTAGGAGCGATCGGTGGCCAAAGCCTCCGAATCAATCGATGGAAGTGTTGGATTCGATTCGCGCAGAACACGATGCAAGCGCATATGATATCCGTCGATTTCAATATCGCGCACGTGGCACACCTGCTCGATCGGCGTGAACCGTTCGCTTGGAATACCGTCCCAAGAAGCCGGAGCCCAATGGGTGAACTTCTCTGGAATCGCTGCATAATGCCCTTCGAGGTGCTCGGGAAATGCAGCGAGTGCATTCAGGGTTGTTGGGTTCATAGGCCGATCCGCATCAGAGTTGGAAGGAGTATAACACTGGGCATGCAACCGGCGGATCGACAAGCCGGACATTGCTACGCCAACTGCGCTAATAAATCCGTAACGTCACGCATGTCGCCGGGCTCTGCCATGCGGCCGCCTGGAAGCGCGCGCGCTCACCGAGGTGGCGGCCGGAAAGAGATTCTCGGCCATGAAGTCGACGAAGGCCCGCAGTTTCGGCGGCGTGTAGCCACCGGATGGCCACAGCATATGGAAGAGGCCGGAGTGCTCGATGTACTCGTCGAGCACCGTCCTGAGCGTCCCCGATTCGAGTTGCCGTCGGATCGCGAAGTCAGGCAGGCATGCGATGCCCAGACCCTGCTCGGCCATGCATCAACGGTTCGATCGTATTCACGATCGCCGCTGACGGCGGCGTCACGTCGATGTCTCTTCCGCGACGGCGCAGCGGCCAGCGTTCGAACTTGCCGCTGTTCGCAAAGCGGTGGTGGAGGCACGCATGCGCATCAATTCCTCTGGTGTGCTCGGGACGCCGCAGCGTGCGAGATAATCCGGCGCGGCAACGACTCTGAGCCGAAACTTCCGACGCCGAATGAAGAACAAGTGCCGCTGCGTACACTGTACCTTTCGCTCGATCCGTACATGCGCGAGCTGATGAACGAAAGCGGACCGACCTACGCGCCGTCGGTGCGGCTGGGTGAGCCCATGGCGGGCGGCACCGTCAACCAGGTCGTCGCCTCCAGGCATCCGCCCCCCTCGCGGGTGACCTCGACCCCGTCACGGCCCAGTTTGCACCTGTTTCGAGCCGTACGCCGCGGAGGACCGGCATGCCGGTTGCTGCTTGAGGCTCTCGACGAGTCGAGGCTCATATGGTCAGGCTCACCTTCGAGGCTGCTGCCAATCTGGCCACTCCCACCATTGGGCCGGCACCGTTGTTTCGCCTCCAAAACGGCCTGCTTACGTGTGGGAGGAACCTTGAGCCCGTCGCGCACTACGATGTGAGCGGCTGGAGGCTGGGGACGAGCGACTGCTACACCCGCATGCGCGTCCACGAACCGGTGCTCATTCAATTCGAAAGCGAGCGCGGCGAGCGCACCGGTAGCGAGCGGCCGCTCGGGAACGTCAGCATCGTCGACGGCACCATCTGGGCCGGAGATTCGGTCATCGCGGATCTGAAGGAGCACAACCCATGCTGGACCGCACCGCCCGGCGGCACGGTCTGGGCTGCGCTGACTCTGGAGGACGCGCTCCAGGGAGCGAAGCGGAGCAGCTGAATGCAGCCAGAGCACGACATGGCGGGCGGAGTTGCGCCGAAGTCAGCGAAAACCGCCAGGGTCGATCTGAAACGGGTCGATGAGTCTGAGCTGGCGGCGAGGCGTGCGCAGGGCAAACAGATCATCGAGGTCGGCACGCCCTATCTGGAATGGCTCACTTCGATTGCAAACGACAGAGACTACGTTGCGTGCATTCTTGATGCGGATGCAGTGATCCTGCTTTCGCTGGGGGCCGGGGGCTTGCAGAACGGCTGCGGCCTACTCCCGGGAAACGACTGGTCAGAGCAGACAATGGGAGTCAACGCTGCCACCGCAGCGCTCGCGACGGATCAACCCAGCGCTGTCGTTGGTAGGGAGCATTCGTATCCGCCGCTATACGGGCTCGCTGGCAGCGCCGCGCCGCTCCATCTGAGGGGCCGCACGGCAGGCGTAGTCGACCTCATAACGCGTGTTGCTGATGCGAATTCCGATCAACTTACGCTGATCACGCGCCTGGCCCTCGACATCGACCGCGAGTTAGACCAGAAAGAACGGATGAATCACCTTGCGCAGCTTGAGGCGAGTGTGGCCGAGCATGCGCAGACCGAGCACATGCTGCGCCAGAGCGAGGAGCGCTTTAGATTGCTCGTCGAGTCTTGGGCCCAAAGCGTCTGGGAGACGAACGTCGACGGCGAAGCCGTTACTGACTCACCGAGCTGGCGGGCCTACACCGGGCAGACCCTGAAGGAGTACTTGGGCTTCGGCTGGCTGAGTGCGATCCATCCCGACGACCGAGATCGTGTCGAGCGGGACTGGCGCCATGCCGTGCAGAGCGGCACACCGCTAAATACGCAGCTTCGCCTCCGCCATCACACTGGCGAGTGGCGCTGGGCGAACAAGCGCTCCGCGCCGCTGCGCGGTCCGGACGGGTCCATTCAGAAATGGGTGGGTATGAACATCGACATCACCGCTCAGAGACAGGCGGAAGAGGCTCTTCAGCACGCGGACCGACGCAAGAACGAGTTCCTCGCAACCCTCGCACACGAGCTGCGCAATCCGCTGGCGCCCATTCGCCATGCCACCAAGATCGCCGAGGCGGGCAATGCCACGGAGTCACAACGACAATGGGCGCACGAGGTGATCGACAGACAGATCTCGCACATGGCGCGTCTGCTGGATGATTTGCTGGAGGCCTCACGCATCTCGCGCGGTAAGCTTGAGCTGAGGATGCAGAATACGACCTTGCAGTCGGCCCTGGAAACCGCCATCGAGACGGCGCGGCCGATGATGGAGTTGAAGCACCATATCCTTTCGCTGGATGTGCCGGACGAGCCGATCTGGGTCGATGCGGACCCCGTACGGCTTGCGCAGATATTCACCAATCTGCTCACGAACGCGGCCAAATATACCGATCCGCGCGGGCGGATCGCGCTGCAGGTTGTGCCGGAGCGCACGAGTGCCGTCATCTGCGTCCGGGACACAGGAATCGGGATCTCACCTGAGATGCTTCCGCGCATTTTCCATATGTTTTCGCAGGCCCGTGATGCGCTTGATCGTGCGGAGGGCGGACTCGGGATCGGACTCGCACTGGTGCATGGGCTCGTGGAACTCCATGGAGGAAACATCGAGGCGAAAAGCGCGGGCTTGGGGCGAGGCAGTGAGTTTATTGTCCGTTTGCCCGTCCAACCGCAGTCACGGCAAGTCGCTTGGTTGCCACAGCCGAGCACGGCGGAAAAGCTGCATCGGCACCGCGTGCTCGTCGCGGACGATAATCGCGACTCCGCTGATTGTCTGGCAATGATGCTGCGGCTCGCCGGCCACGAGGTCGAAGTGGCGGGTGATGGCTGGCAAGCGACGATCTCGGCCGCCATCTTTCATCCGGACATAGCGTTTATCGACATTGGAATGCCGGAGCTGAACGGATATGAGGTCGCGCACCGGATCCGCGCCGAGCCGTGGGGGCTCGGGATCACCTTGGTGGCGGTGACGGGGTGGGGACAGGACGAAGACAAACGCCGTGCATTCGAGGCGGGCTTCGATAGACACCTGACGAAGCCGGTCGAGCCGGATGCGATTGAGCGGCTGCTGCTCGAGATTGCCACTGCCAGACCCCGCCGGGGGGCTTGAGATGGACCGCAGCCCTGAAGCTCCTTCTGCACAAGGAAAGACATCCTTTTAGCTGCCGAGCATCGGATTTAGCTACGGGATCGATCGATGCCGTCGTGTTCAGCCGCGCGCCAGCCCCGACACTATGTATCAGCGCATTCGAGCTCAGGGGGATCTCCACGCTTGCAGCTAAAAGCCGGCGAGTTGCGTGAGCAGGCGGGTCGGTGATTGCTTCGAGACTACTTACCCAGATGCGCGTTGAAAAACTCGGCAATCTCGCCGAACGCTTCCTTGGTTTCCGGCGCCCGGTCATCGAACCCATACTGCGCGTGCGACTGCGCCTCGAACACGTTGAGCGCGGCGTCGATATGGAGTTCACGCAGCTTGCGATGCACGCGCACGGTGTTGCTCAAAAGCAGGTCGCGGGTGCCTGTGGTCAGGATGGTAGGCGGGAAGCCATGCATGTCGCCGTAAACCGGTGAAAGCAGCGGATCGTGCAGGTCGTGCCCGTGCGCGTAGATCAATGTGGCCGCGTGGCAGAATCCGTTGGGCGAGACCAGCACATTGTCCACTTTTTCGTTGGTATAGAAGCTGTCCCCTGTCTTGGTGGCATCCGACATTGGCGTTCCGGAGGAAATGGCGCCTGGAATAGGCAGCCCGTCCTGCTTGGCCTTCAGAACCATTTCCAGCGTCAGTGCGCCACCAGCCGAAGTGCCGAAGACGCCGACATTCTTCGAATTGGTATCCTTGATGACTGCCTTGTACACCGCCATGGAGTCATCCAGTGCCGCAGGGAAATACGCCTCGGGTGGCATCCGGTAGTCCACGGCGATTACCTTGAAGTGACCGAACCCGGCCATCATGATTGCCTCGGTGGTGCCGGACTCGCCGGGAAACAGTACGTAGCACCCGCCATGCACATGGACCAGCACGCGATTGCGGTTCTGGCCCGGAACGTCATCCGGTGTGACGACATGCACCTTCACGCCGTCCATGATGGATGCCTCCATTTTCACGTGCATCCGTTCCAGCAGCGCCGGAATAGTCTTGACCACGCCGGCGGCCTGCTTGTCCGCGTAGCGACGTGCTTCTTCTCCAGTCTTCCACTGGTCATGCCAGTCCGGGTTGAGTGGACGAGCGATGATCTCCTGCATCTCAGGGCTTACATCGGTCGGCACTGCCAGCACTTTCGCCGGAACATGGCGCGGACCTGGCTCCTGCGGTTGCGCGAGCGCCATTCCTGGCAATGCAAGCGCGACGGCGAGTGCCAACGACGCGAGGCTATGAGTTGCGTTTGCCCGGTCACGCCGCCGCTCGCACTTCCGCCAGGTGTTTATCCAATCTGTATTCACTTTGATCCTCAACGCATTGCGAGCAGGCTGCCGTAGACCTCGTAGCGGTCGTCTCAGACCTCTCCGCGGTGTGCTCGCCGGCACCGCAGAGAGCGTTTCGCTTGACATGCCAGGCGATCATCGCTTCGATCACCAACTCCGGGTCAAAAATTGGAACCGGAGGGGAGGGCGGATTGCTCGCAAAGCTATCACAACGTGCTCGCAATTAAAGGGAGCGCCCCGGGCTGCGCTCCCCCTTGACTACTGTGCGCCCCGGGCCCTTACGCACGGGGAAAGTCGACAGCACCCTGCACGAAGTTACAAAGCGATACCGTCATATCGAAACTCGGTCATCATTCCGGTCACCATGTGGTACAGATTGTGACAGTGGAACGCCCAACGGCCAGGATTGTCCGCGTCAAACGCCAGGCGTACGCTCGTCATCGGCGGCACCAGGACTGTATCGCGCACGGCACCTACAATCGATGTTCCATTCAGCGCGACTACCTGGAAGGCGTGCCCATGCAGATGCATGGGGTGCGCCATTGTTGAATGGTTGACCAGTTCGATCTCGACGCGCTGCCCCTTGCGCAGCATCAGGGGGGTAATATTTGGCCAGTATTGTCCGTTCAGCGCCCATGCATAGGGGCGCATATTGCCGGAAAGAGTGATTCGGTAAACCAGATCGGGTTTGCGCGGCGCTAAAGGATTAACCGCCGCGAGCCGCGCTTCCAGCGAATTGTCCACCGCAGGCGCAGCGGCAACTGCATTGTTGATACGGCTAATGTGTGCATCCGTGGTTGCGATAATGATACCAGTGCGCGCGCGCTTGCCTTCGACCTGGGCTAGGATTGCGAACGTTCCCTCACTGGGCACATCGACCAGAATGTCCAGGCGTTGTGCCATTGCGAGCGGGAAGCGCCGACCGGCCACGGGATTCACCGGATGACCGTCTGCCGCGACGACTTGACCGGTCAGCTTGCCAAGATCGATCCAGAACTGGCTCGACGAGGCACCGTTGATAATTCGCAACCGCAGCCGTCCACCAGCTGCCACGCGGACCACCTCCGGATCGGCCAAGGTGCGGTCATTCGCGAGATAAGCGTCGTAGTCGACGTCGTTCAGACTCATCCTCATGCTGCTGCCCCTGCGCATCCCTGGCATGTTCATGTGGGACATGTCCATGCCTCCCATGGGCATCGTCATGTTGCCCTGAGTGCTACCCGGGCTGTTGGCGGCAATGCTCGGGTCGCTCGGCGACGATATGTTTTCCATCTGCGTCGCCATGCGATCCGCCGCATCGGGAGTCGCGCCGGTGAGGCCGGCCAGCAACTCATTCGGTGTGCGGAAGCTGAAATCGTGCAGCATCATCACTATTTCCTGACGGTCTTCCCGGATTTCGGAGGCGTTTCGGATGATCAGGGGCGCCGTCATCAGGCTCTGCTCCTGCAGCCCCCGATGCGAGTGCATCCAATATGTCCCCGTGATCGGCTGGAAATCGTAGTAGCGCGCTGCGCCCGGGGCGAAGGGCGGCGTCTGTCGCCAAGGGAATCCGTCTTCCTTCCAAGGCGGTAATTGACCATGCCAGTGAATGATCGTCGGTTGCCCTGACAGATTGGTGAGGTCGAGCGTGAAACGTTGTCCAGGGTCGAGGATCACCCCTTGCGTCCCGCCTGGTTGCCGCAGCGCGAAGACTGAGACCGCCTTGCGGTTTACTTCGATGGTCCGGCGTTCTGCCGTGAGCCGAATCGCGGTCGCCGGCTGTGCGCGGGCAGGAAGAACGCGCGCGAGAGCAGCAATGCCGGCCGTAGTCACGGCGGTAGTCAGGAGATGGCGGCGTGTAATCAGTGAATCCATCATATTTCCGACCATCTAAGGCTAAGCCGCGTGTATTGGCCTTCGTCGCTGCTTATGGGCATCTGCGCTGCCTGCGGCACAGTGACGTCATTGCGCGCCGGCAGCGCCGCTGGAAGCGGCGTGTTGGCATCGATATCTTGTTGAGCTCCCTGCCTGAGTCAGGGGTGGGGAAGTGGAATTCCGGTTCGTAGGATGGCTCCTGTGTCATCGGTCGTGCCGCTCGAGATCAGGAATCAACTGAAATGATCGTGGCCGGCCTCGAGCGTCCTTGCTTAGCGGCCGAAATCTAGACTGCGGCGGGAAACAATCCGCGTCACGCAGGCCAAGCCGATCCGCGGATCACGCTGCAGAAGTTGCCACGTTTGAAGGTGGGGTCCTTGTCGGCAAGGACGTCATTCTTGACGTTGCCGAATGTCGTCTCCGGCTTGTGCTTGATGCCGTCGTAGAAGGCCTGGATGATGTCTTCCTTGAAGTGATTGCCGCGCGGATGCGCATCGACCACCGCATTTCGCTCGGCATCGCTGTACTCGGAATAGGCCATGCCGAGCACGTCCATCTCGACGCCTGCCGTGATTAATGCGACGACAGGGTGCATGTGTTGTGGAATGCCAGGCGTCGTGTGCAACGCGATCGCCGTCCAAACTGTGTCGACATCCGTCGGCGGAATCCCGCGGCTGCGCAGGAAATCGCGGGCTGTGTTCGCGCCGTCTACCTCGAAGCGCTCATGGTCACTGCTGTGCTTAGGGGTAAGTCCCATGTCATGGAACATCGCCCCGGCATATAAGAGCTCCGGATCGACGCTCAAATCCCGGTGCTGTCCGGCCAGCGCGCTGAAGTAGTAAACCCGGCTCGAGTGATGAAAGAGTAGCGGCGACTGCGTATCGCGGACCAGTTCCGTGATCTCCCGGGAAAGCTTGCTGTCGGGAACGCTTACTCCCTGTACTTTCAACTTCATGAGAGTCTCCTGCAGTGTTTGATACAAAAATGGTAGGGGTGGCCTGTCTGCACTGTCGTCGCGAGCCGAGGTAATCCGCGGATTACCCTGAAAAGCGTCATATCGCGCTTCTGTACGCAGGGCGTCGCATGCGTGGCGTCAACCTAGGTCTCCCTCGGCGCGAGATATCCCTCGCATGCGGTACAACGGACGCATTCCACGCTGGTGCGTGGGCGCTTGCCTGCTCACAGGCCGTTCCGGGCGCGGCCGGGTGCAGAACTTCGCTCAGGAAAGTTACGGCTATATTTCGCCGCGCTCTGTTGAATGTTTCAGTTGTAGCAGGCGAGAGCCCTTAATGCGGGCGAGATGTTCGGGGAACATACCAGGTATGGTGCGGCCTACGTCGCACGCCAGACCCCGGGGCGCGGCAATTCTGCCAACGCTGCGCGGGGCCGCGCGAGGAGTTTGCTCCGTATGCGCCAGCCGCGACGATCGGGGCGCCGTCGAGCAGCTGGACCTCGAGACGGTGGTCAAGGCCTTCCCAACCGATGTCGAGAGATCGAAGTGGGCAATACGTTCGACGTTGGCAAATGAGCAGCAGGTTGGAACGGAGCAGGGTGCGGCTATCAGGGCACCGGCAGACCAAGGGACAGGCCGCTGACAACGTCGTACCCCACCGCGCTATTTCTCGACTTTCCGGCGATTCGATGAGGCGCGCTCATCATGAGGGATTGTTTCTTTTGCCCCGATCGGCAGGATCTCCGGTCATTTCCGCAGATACGCAAGGAAAGTAATCGCATATGAAACAAGCGGCACAGACGCTGGCCATGCCATTTCAACGGGAGGTGCCCCACATGGATTGTTCGCGACTAGACTATGCTGCAGCGTCAAGGCACGTGGCGCCATCGCTTTAGCCCACGTTTGGAGCGGCGGGTGCGTGACCCGCATCGCGGAGCGCTGGCAATGATAGGTACCCTTGAGAGCGAGCTTTCGGGCTACGCGTTCTCGCCGCTACGGGATGGAGACTTCCCCCTCTACCGGGGCTCCAGCGATAGCTTGGCGCCGGTTTTATTGGTCACCGCGGAAGAGACCTCGGTCGCGGGCCTCAAGCGGCTCGAACACGAATTCACGCTCCGCGCGGAACTGGATGTGGCCTGGGCTGCCCGCCCCGTCGCGCTGTCCCGCTACCGCGGCCGCTTGACGTTGGTCCTCGAGGACCCCGGGGGCGAGCCCCTCGATCGGCGGCTCGGGCGCCCCCTGGACATATCGGAATTTCTACGTATCGCGATCCCGCTCACGGGTGCGCTGCGTCGAGTGCATGAACAAGGTCTCATCCATAAAGACATCAAGCCAGCGAATGTTCTCGTGAATGTGGCGAGCGGCGGGGCGTGGCTCACCGGCTTCGGCATCGCCGTCCACTTGCCGCGCGAGCGTCAAATAGCTGAAGCGCCCGAAGGGATCGCCGGGACACTCGCGTACATGGCGCCGGAACAGACCGGCCGGATGAACCGCTCGATCGACGCCCGCAGCGACCTGTACTCTTTGGGCATCACGTTCTACGAGATGCTCACGGGGACACTGCCCTTCAGCGCCGCCGATCCGCTGGAGTGGGTCCATTGCCATGTTGCCCGGCAGCCGACGCCACCCGGCGAGCGGGCCCCGATCCCCGGGCAGATGTCGGCGATCGTGATGAAGCTCCTGGCGAAAACCGCTGAGGAGCGGTACCAGACTGCCGCGGGGGTCGAGGCCGACCTGCGCAAGTGTCTCGCGGCCTGGGAGTCAGGCGCGCGGATCGACCCGTTCCCGCTTGCAACACAGGATGCGCTCGACCGGCTGCTGATCCCGGAGCGGCTGTACGGTCGAGAGCGCGAAATCGAAGCGCTGCTGGCCTCTTTCGAGCGCGTTGTGGTCAATGGATCCACAGAGCTCGTACTCGTCTCGGGTTATTCCGGCATCGGCAAAACCTCGGTGGTGCACGAGCTGCACAAGGTGTTGGTTCCCCGGCGAGGCTGGTTCGCGTCAGGAAAATTTGATCAGTATCAACGTGACATCCCATACGCCACCCTGGCACAAGCCTTCAAGAGCGTTGTCCGCTCGCTGCTGGGCCGAAGCGACCCGGAGCTGCGCCGCTGGCGAGAGGCGCTGCGCGAGGCAGTGGGCCCGAATGGGCAGCTGCTCGTCAATCTCATCCCGGAGCTCGAGTTAGTGATCGGGCCACAGCGACCCGTTCCCGATTTGCCGGCTCAGGATGCGCAGAACCGTTTTCGACGGGTATTCGAGCGCTTCCTCGGCGTCTTCGCGCGCCGGGAGCACCCGCTCGCGTTGTTTCTGGACGATCTGCAATGGCTGGATGTCGCGACGCTCGACTTGCTCGAGTACTTGGTCACGCGCGCGGAGGTGCGGCACCTGCTGCTGGTGGGGGCCTACCGGGACAACGAGGCCGGCCCCGCGCACCCGCTAACGCGCGCGCTCGAGGCGATCCGCAAGACCGATACGAGGGTGCACCAGATCGTGCTGGCGCCCCTTGGGCTCGAGGATGTCGGCCGCCTCGTCGCCGATGCTCTGCACTGCGAGCTCGGGCGCGCGCAGCCGTTGGCGCAACTGCTGCGGGAGAAGACCGGCGGCAATCCGTTCTTCACGATCCAGTTCCTTAGCGCGCTGGCGGAAGAGGGACTGCTCGCGTTCGACCCTGGCACGCGGGCTTGGCAGTGGGACATGGATCGCATCCGCGCCCACAGCTACAGCGACAACGTGGTCGATCTCATGGCCGAGAAGCTGCAGCGGCTGTCCGCCCCCACGCAGGAAGCCCTCAAGCAGCTCGCCTGTCTGGGGAACGTCGCCCCGATCGACATGCTGACTCTGGTTCGCGGGGAAGCCGAGGCGACAACACACGCGGCACTCCGTGAAGCGGTCCACGCTGGGCTCATCTTTCGGATGGATAGCACCTACAAGTTCCTACACGACCGGATCCAGCAGGCGGCTTATACACTGATCCCAGAAGAGCATCGGGCCGAGGTCCACTTGGTGCTCGGCCGCGCTCTGCTGGCGGGCATGACGGCGGAACAGCTCGCCGTGCATCTGTTCGATGTTGCAAACCAGTTCAACCGCGGAAACGTACTCGTGATCAATCGCGCCGAGAAAACCCAGGTGGCGACGATCGATCTGCGTGCCGGGCGAAAGGCCAAGGCGTCGGCGGCCTATGCGTCGGCGAGCGCGTATCTTTCGGCCGGCATGGCGCTGCTCGATAAAGAAGACTGGGACAGCCAGTACGAGTTGACGTTCAGCCTGTGGCTCGAACGCGCGGAGTGCGCGTTTCTGAG